>NZ_JAEKEC010000001.1:1655000-1955000 GCF_016651305.1 Pseudomonas sp. TH06
ACTTTTGAGCCTTCGACCTCGGGTGTCAGTGGAGCTACCTTCACCTATCCACTGATGGCTGCAATCACACCCGGCAAGACAGCTGGAGTCGAGATCGAAGAGGTCGACGACAGTCATGTCAACGTGGTGGATAAGCGAGCAGGAAACAGCAATGTGAAAATCTTCAACTTCTCTCGGCAGGCGTGCTGGGTGCTTGAGGGAATTGAGGATTGGTCGATCAGCGAAAAGGATCTTGTCGCAGCGCAAACCCCTGGAATGAGTCGCGCCGAGAACTTCTGTTATCAACGTGCCGAAGCGTTAGGTGGGTTGGGATTTCTTGAGCAATACCCGCTTACGGTGGAGTTGATTGAAGCGTCCCTGGAAAATTATTTATGTGCTGCCGAGTCGGGTGATGCACAGGCGAGCCTGTCGGCAGCAAGCCTGAGTCTTTCGCAAATGGCGTCGCAGTTGGAAACCCCTAGAGTTGAGGCATTGTTCAAAGCAGCCTCGACAATACCGAGTGGTGCGTTGGGCTATGCCACGTTTCTTTGTTCAGGAAACTCCACCGACTATAACGGCCCTTGCCTCCATCCCAAGCAGGCAGAAGAGCAGGTCATTCGGGCGATCATCATGGGTTCCACAGACGCGATGAGTTATCTGGCCTCTACCTTTGAGGGTGGCGATTTGGGAACGAAGGATATGTCCCGAGCCTTAGCCTGTTATCAAATGGCGGCTGACAAAGGTATTCAATCGAGCATCGACAGCCTGAAACGATTGAGATCGAATGTCACGGAGCCGATCAAGGCAAGTCACTGCATTTGAAGTTCGGCTCATGTTTGATGCGTTTCCGCAGGCGCTGAACCTGAGTGCATCCCGGTAAAACGTTTAGTATCTGAGCGTCTGACGACCGCGATTTTCCTTTAAACTCCCCACCCCCAAGGTATGCGCTCAGGACACGGAATGCCAGCCCCCTCGACCTCGCTTCGCCCCGCGCTAGTGCTGTGGCTATACGCCGCCGCGATCGTGCACATACTCGCCGGTCTCACCGTGACCTGGGCCGGTCACTCCGGTTTACTCGACGGCTATCTGCAAGTTCTCGAACTCGCATTCTGGGGCGCCGACGCAGTACCCGCCGCCGGCCACGAACAACAAGTCTGGTGGCTCGCGCTGTTCGGCGCGACGCTGCAAAGCTATTCGTTGTACATGCTTGCGTTGGTGCACTTGGGCAATCGCTTGAAAGCCCCGGCAGTGTGGGGATGGTTGATCGCCGGCATCCTGTTATGGGCACCGCAGGACATGTGGCTGTCAGCGCAACAACAGGTCTGGTCGCACCTGTGGCTCGATAGTTTTGCGTTGCTGGTATTGTTGCCGCCGCTGTTCTGGCTCCACCGGCATGACCGGCAGAAATCCCCTTCAGTAAAGACTCCGAGCCCATCCAACCCGTTTGCCGGTAGCGCCTACAAACGCGTGCTGATCACCGGCGGCACTGGTTTTATCGGTGAAGCCTTGGTCAACCAACTGCTCGACGCCGGCCATTCGGTCAACGTCCTGACGCGCGATCCGTTGAACGCGGCCAACCTGTTCAACGGCCGTACCCGCTGTGTGCATTCGCTCAGCGAACTCAGCCACGACGAAGCCTTCGACGTAGTTATCAATCTTGCCGGCGCCCCCGTCGCCGGCCCCCGTTGGAGTCCCGAGCGTCAGGCGCAACTGCTCGCCAGCCGGGTCGGCACCACCCAAGCGCTGATGACCTGGCTGAAGACCGCAAAGCAAAAACCGGCGCTGTGGATTCAAGCCTCGGCCATCGGTTTCTACGGCGTGCGCGATGCCAGCGAAAGCCTCGACGAGCACGCTAGCAAGGGCGACGGTTTCATGGCCGAACTCTGTGCGCGCTGGGAGGCGGCAGCGCAACCGGCCACTGAATTTGGCGTGCGTCAGGTGGTGCTGCGCCTCGGTGTGGTGTTTGGTCCGGGCGGTGCGTTGTTGCCGTTGCTGATTCCGTTTCGCCTGGGCTTCGGCGGGCGCATGGGTGACGGTCAGCAGATTATGAGCTGGGTGCACCGCGACGATGTGATTCAGGTGATCGCTCGATCCTTCCACGAAGAAAACCTGCGCGGCACTTACAACATGGTCGCGCCGGAAACGGTCAGTCAGGCAGCGTTCGCCGAGAACGTCGGCAAGGTCCTCAAACGCCCGGTGTGGTTTCACATTCCTGCTGCGCCAGTGCGGGCGCTGGCGGGGGAGATGGCGCAGCTGTTCTTCGACGGTCAGCGTGTTGTGCCGCAGCGTTTGAGCGAGGCGGGTTATACGTTCCGTTATCCGACCCTCGACGCCGCGCTGCGCGATCTGGCCTGAGGGTCGTTCATGAGCAAGCCCTTGATGTACCTGCTGGCCGGCAACGGCAGCGCCGCCGATTGGTGGGATGACGCGCTGCCGCACTTCCAGCGCTACGAGGTGGTGCCGCTGGAGTTGCCCGGTTTCGGCGCCAACCCGCAGCCACCCTGCGAGGATCTCGCGCACTACGCGCAAACCTTGTTGGCGATGACGCAGCAGGGTAGTGCGATCATGGCGGTCGGGGTCAACGCGTTGCTGGTGCTGCATGCGCTGCAACGCCGACCGGGGCACTTTTCGCGCAGCGTTTTGCTGGCGCCGGTCGGTGCGTTTTTGTGGCAGCGGCGGTTGCCGGCGCTGATGTCGCCGCTGCCAATTCGCAAGACCATTCATTGGTTGCTGTCGAATAAACCGACGCTGTTTGCCCGCAAGTTTTCCAATCAGACCTGGACGCCCGCGCAGTACCAGCGCATGGGCGCCGGTTATGCGCGTTGCCGCGCATTTGTGCCGCATTGGGATCTGGTCCGCGCTGACACTGCGCTGCCGCTGCTGGAGTGGATCACCGATCCGGTCGAGCTGGTGTGGGGGGATCAGGACAACGTGCTGGGCATCGAGCAAGCGGCGGCGTGGTCGGCGATTCTCGCCCGCGCCGATCTGACCATCAGCCTCAAACCCGGTTGGGGTCATTACCCGTGGATCGACGCGCCGGCCGAATTTGTCGCGTGGCTGGAGTCCGGCGAGCTAGGTTTTGTCGCGCACACCAAGGGCGGTCGGTTGCGCCTCGCTGAACTGGCCCGGCAACCGGTGCCAGCGGCGCTGACGCTTAACGATTGCGATGATCCGCGTCTGTCAGCGTTTCTCGCCGCGCAACCCGACGTGACCTGGGCGGTGCGCTCCTCCAGTTACGGCGAGGATCAGGCCGACTCGGCGAATGCTGGTCTGAGCACCACTTACCTGCGCGAGCCGCGCGCCAACGTGCCGACGCGCATCGCCGAACTGACCGCCGAAGGCGTCGAGGAAGTGGTGGTGCAGCGTTTCATCACGCCGCAGGTTTCCGGGATCGCGTTTGTTCGGCATCTGTCGGTTGAGCTGGAATGGGTTGAAGGTCATCTGGAGTCGCTGGCCGATGGTCACGTCAGCCCTTCGCGGGCCGTCCTGTCGCGGGTTGGCGAGGCTTGGCGCAGCGGTGCATTTACCGCCACGCACGGTTTGACCGAAGCGCTGCTCTGGCAGTTTCTGCAAGATGTTTTGCGCGTATTCCACTACGTGCCGGGCGACGTCGAATGGGCCTGGGATGGTGCGCAACTGTGGCTGCTGCAATACCGGCCGATCAGCGACTACGGCTGGCGCCGACACCTGACCGCCGCCAACATCGCCGAGATCCTGCCACCGCAACCGAGCGTTTTTGTCGAGTACGCCCAGCGCCGGGGGGCGGCGAGCATTCCGGCGATCATGGCGCGTTGGGATGCGCGGGTGTTGCAGGACAACGAGCCGTTCACCGCAGTGTTTGGCGGCGCGTCCTACATCAACAATGACCTGTTTCTCGCCCGCCTCGCCGACTGGGGCATCAGCGCCAGCAACTACGCCGGTGAAGTCGGCGGCGCGACTCCGCACCTGCCGTGGCAGCCGTTGAAAATGCTGCGGTCGTTGCCGCTGTTCCTGCGCATGCAACGCATCGCTCGCGGGCATCTGCTGAACCTTGAACATGGCTTGCAGCGCTTCGATAAAGAGCTGGCCGAACTCGTCGCCGAAAACGCTGACGGCCAGCAACTCGCGGACTGGTTCACTCGGTTTTACGTGTTCGTCGTGCAAGGCAATCTGTGCATCGCCACGGCGCTGGCCAGCAGTGGCGGCGATTGGCTGGGGCGCCCGCCGACCGCTTACGACAACCTTGAAAACAGTCCGCATCGATTGCCGTGGGAGACCGATCCGGCGACCCCGCGACCGGCGCCGAACGAGCTTCCGTTGCAGGCCTTTCCGCAGTGGTCGAGCCTGATCCGCCTCGCGCATTCCACCGGCCTGCCGGGCCTGCGCGGCTACTACCTGCAAGTGCGCGAGTGGTACCGCGACAACCTGATGCGCATCTTCTTCCGCCTGCACCACGCCATGCCGCTGGCGGATCGCGAGCATTGGTTCGCGCCGCATCCGGACATTCGCAGTCGTGACGGCAGCTTCTGGCAGGACGGCCGCGAAGGTGCCGAGCAGGCTACCGGATTCATGATTTATCCGGGGCAGGTGCAGGGCATTCTGGGCGAGGATATTTTGCTCGAAGACACCCTCGATCCGGGGCGGCATGCGCATTACCAAACGGCGCGGGCGGTGATTGCGCGGATGGGCGGGCGCTTGTCCCACGGCTCGACGTTGTTGCGGGAGCTGCGCAAGCCGTCGGCGGTGATGCCGCAGGTTGATCCGGCGTGGGTCGGGTGCGAGGTGCTGTATCGCGATGGGGAATTGAGTCTGGTCAATCCGGGCAATCAGAAATAAGCCTGCAGCCGTTGTTTTTTCAGGTCTTCCATTAAGGAGTTACAGCGTGAAAGGATTTTTGGTTCTACTCGGCAGCTTGCTGCTGGCGGTCTCTTCCATGGCTTTCGCCGCCGACCCGGATTTCAAAAATTACACCGTCACCCCGGTCTTCACCGGCACTCACCCTGCGCTGGTGCCGCAGGAAAACAGCAGCCCGGTGATGGAGCAGGCACGCGCCCAGGCGCTGAAAGGCAAGGTCAACTTCGCCGGCCATTACATCGTGCACCAGTTTGGTTGTGGCGGCGGTGCCAGCTGCGCCGAAGTGCTCGATGCACAAACCGGAGAAGTGGCCGGCGGGCTGCCGAATGCCTACGACGGCAGCACGTTCGCCATGGCGTACCAACCCGACAGCCGCTTGATCTTCATCACCGGCATCACCCTCGACGGCGAAGAAGACGCCCAGGGGAATTCGCTGGAAAGCGTCAACCGGGATCGTTACTACGAGTTTGTGAACAACGAATTTCGGCTGCTGACCATGGCCGACACGGAATCGCCGCCGCTTGAATAAGGATGAAGGGATGAACCGTTTTTTCATTCGGTATGTGCTGAGCGCGCTGCTGCTTTTGCCTTTTGCCCTGCCGGCGAGTGCCAATGAAGGCAGTTGCTACGGCTATCTCACCGAAATGGTGAGGAGCAGCGATTTCCCGTTTCAGTATGTCGGCAAGGACAAGGTCAATCTGCTGATCGATGAGGACAGCGGAGAAATGGTGCGCGCCCAGTTGTTCTTTGACACCGACGGCACCGGGACCATTGGCTGGGTCAAATACACCCCGGCGACACGCGTATTGCTCAACACCTCGGCGGAACTGGACGAGCCGGTGGCGTTGTCCTTCGACGCCAGGTTCGCCGATGGCTACGCAAAATGCCTGACGGAAAAACAGGCCGGTTAACGGCGAAAGGGAATTCTCGATGAATCAGTTTTATCTCGCGGGCAGCCTCGCGTTGCTGCTCTGCGCGCCTGCGTATGCAGCGCCGGCGGATGCCTACACCCAGCGCGACGTGATGCAGTGCGGTGGGGTTGAAGTGGTCTTGGTGTCGTCGTGTCGATCGGTGACGGTGGATGACGCGGAAACCCACCTCATCGCGGTTTGTTCTGACCAGACCATCAATATCGGCGGCAAAGTGCTGCGGCGTGACATCGGTAAAGTTCTGCAACGTACCTCCGACGGTGCGAAGACGAAGATGTTGAGCAACGTGGTGGTGGCGATGGATTGCGTGACGGGCAGCAAGGGCAGTCTTGTTTCAATCGGTGGCTACGGCGGTTGCGGTGCCTGCCCGGAGTGGCACGGGTATTACTCGACGGCTGGGCGACTGGAGCAATACAGCTTCGATAATACCCAGCGCTCGTTTGGCTCGAAGGGGTCATGGGAGGAGCTGATTGAGGCGTATGGGGTTAGCAAAAGACAGCTGCAATCGGAGAGCCCGGCAGTGAAAAGGATTGAATATGGCCAGCCTTAAGTGGGTGTTGATCGGCAGTCTG
This sequence comes from Pseudomonas sp. TH06, assembly GCF_016651305.1. Taxonomy (GTDB): domain Bacteria; phylum Pseudomonadota; class Gammaproteobacteria; order Pseudomonadales; family Pseudomonadaceae; genus Aquipseudomonas. The sequence continues at coordinate 1,661,314 of NZ_JAEKEC010000001.1, forward strand.
TTGGCCACCGCCAGTGCCTTTGCCGAGGATCCGCCAGTAGTAGGCGTGAACGGAAATACTGTGACGTTTCGGGCGACGAAATGGACGATGCCCGGCGTTGAGTCGGCGACTGCATGGTTCACCGCAAACGGCAAAACCTTTCCGCTCTTCGGCGCTGACATTGGCGCTGATGGACACTCCGAGATGCTCAGTCCTGACAAGAAAACCCTGTTGCTCGACCCGGTGATCTTCGGCATGTTGTCACTCGAAAACGGTGAAGAAAAACTGGAGTCGCAACAGCATTGCACTGCGATCTCCATGGAGACCGGTTGCGTGCTGGCTGATCGTTGGGCCACTTTTTGTGTCGGCCAGTGGAAGGGCAATCAGTGGGTTTCCGCAGACGGTTATGTGCTCACTCCCGCCCTGGAAACGAAGTCCCCAAAGGACTTGCTGAAATATGTTTCAAGTATGGAACCGGCGCAGTCCCGCGCAGATTCCATCGAGTCGAGCCTGAACTTTTTAAGCCCCGAATCCTACATGGCGTGCCATCCCCCGGCGCAAAACGTTCAAACCTACAACGACCTGGGTTTTTACCTAGCTGAGGGCGGAAAAGATGAACTGGCGCTGAAGTTTTATCGCGGCGTTGAGGTGGTCGGCAAACGCACGGTGCTGATGCTGAACATGGCCGATTCGCTGTGGCGACTGAACAAGCAAGACGAAGCGCAGCGCTATTACCGCGAGTACGGCGAAGCAATGGCTGCCGCCGGCAAGGCACAGAAGATTCCGCAACGCGTCGCTGAACGAGCTGCACATGAGGGAATGAAAAATTGAACAGGATTGTCCGCTTTATCGCGCTGCCCCTCGGGATGCTGTGCGCGTCAATTGCGCACGCTGAGGACGATTGCAAAGTCATTAGCGTGAGCTGGCAAGTTGACCTATGCGTGAAAGCCGACCGCGAGAAAGCCGATGCAAAGCTCAACGCCAGCTACAAAAAGCTGATGGCAAGGTTTGAGTCTCAGCAAAAACGCGATCCCGAACAGGGCAAGGCATTCATGGCCATCGCGAAAGAGTCACAGCGAGCATGGATCAAGTTGCGCGATACCACGTGCCCGCTGGAAGCCACGGATATCGACCCTGATGCGGTAATGCATTCCACATTAATCAATAGCTGCATCGCCAGAATGAGCCTGGAACGTGCGGTGTATCTGGACGGGATCGTGGCGGACGGTTCGGGGGATGTGGTTGATATGAACAAGGTCTCCAGATCCGGCGCGAAGCGTTACCAAGACGTAGTCGCGCGCTATCTCTACTCGTTCGACAACCCATGCCTGACTGTTCAGATTCTCGCGCCTGACGGCGGTTGGCGAGTGTTGTCATCGGCGCAGTTCTGCAGTTTTGACGGCAAGTCATTCCGGTCCGGTTATACCGATGCCAGATTCGAGGAGCCTGTATTTGCAGATGACGGCCTGCACCTGACGTTAAGCACCACGGAGCTTCGCGCGCCCGGTGAGAAGCTTCGCGCCTGTGTGATTCCGATCAAGAACGAGCAAATCAAAGAGCTTAAATGCGGCGTACCTGAGACGGCATGAAGATTAACCACGGAAGGAAAACAAAATTGGGCAGGCTTCCAGGTTTTGTTTGTGCACTTGGGCTTACGGCTGGTGTGTCGACTCAACTGGCACTGGCGAGCGATCCGCAGACCATCGGTGAGTTACATCCGCCGGTGGTGGCGTCGTTGGGCAATCAAAAGATCACGGTGTTCTTTCTGAAGAACAACCTGAAGAAGCAGACGACGGAGGTTCATGTTCCTGCCGCCGAAATCTTCTACTCAGCTATGAACGCAACCATACCGACGCTGAATTATGTGTGGAAGGTGGAGGGCGATCAGATTGCATCGGTGTTTTTCCATGAGCGCAAATCGCCGGGGCGGGCAGGGAAGTCCATGTACGTGCTGACGGAAACGCGGGTGTCGAATCGAAGTTTCGAGGGCGCGTCCTACTCGGTTCTGGAACTGCCACTCATCAAGGACGGCAATCAGTTGTCTTTGAATTATTTCCGTGGGGATCCACCGGAACCTGAGTTTCAGAACTGTCGCGACGGGCTGGATCTGGAGGAAAGTAAGGAAGTGGTGTGCGCTTACAAAGACGCGGCAAGTGTGAAAAAGCGCTTGTCTGTACTTGATGGGCAGGCTGCTGAACAGCCTCAGCCGAAGCCGGTCACGGTCAGCGCTAACGCAACTGCCAGGGCGTGTCCTTCGCCCGACTTCTCATTTTTCCTCGCAGCCTTTTCCGAACACGCGGATGTGCAAAAAGCCTTTGTCCAGCAGCCTCTGCAGATGGTCACAACGGTAGCGGGCGATCCCGAGCCGGAGCTGCAAAAGAGCAGCCTCAGCGGTGATGAACTCAAGTTTCCAATCATTCCGGATCTGGCAAAGCGAGAGGGCCAGGGCCTGACGTTGACCGTCAAGGAAGAGCGGGGCAACAAAGCGACCGCAATCCTGCAGAAACCGGATACCGACTATGTCTTCGAGTATCGGTTTGAGCGTGGGCAGTGTTGGCAGTTGAAAGAAGTGATGGATTACTCGCTTTAAAACACAGGACACAGGGTTCAAAGGCGAAATGCCTTCTGTTCAATCAGACCCGTAAATCATGAGCAGGAAGGCAAGTTGAAAAGATTAGGCTTGATCGCGTTATTGCTGTGTTCTTTCTCTGTGGCAGCGGGGCCGATGTTTCCGTCGCTCAAGTCGTGCAGGGACGTCGGCAGCGACTGTGCGCTGGCGCTGAAAGACGATTTCTTGGTGGACGCCAAGTCCGGGCAACGTCTCTCCGAAGAGGCCGAGTCGGCCGGAGCAATGAGTGATTTCTGGCTGTATCGAGATGGCGAGCGATACATCCTGGCGAATGAAAACTACTCCCAGGCGAAGTCGCGTCGTTGGCTGGTTTTTACCTACGACAGCGGCAAAGTAGTACTCGACGGCGCCTATATCTTCTCGATAGACATTGATATGAACACCGGGCCTTACTGGCATGGCTACGACTGCCGAGGTGATGCCAAACCGTTCACCGTGCCAACGAAAGATTCGTTCAATGAAGTCGCTTTGGAGGAGTTGTGCGGGGAGGCCGAAGGTTGGGTCGTCTCGGGTCGGGATACCGAGGTGCCGGTGTCTGCCAAGGGGCTGGCCGTCAGTGTTCCCGTTTACCACGCCCGCAACCGTGACGGTTCAGCGACGTACCTGTTTACTGAAAGTGATGTTCCGGAGCTTTCCAAGTTGGTGTGTTTGTCCAATTGTGCCGATGTCGCTCAAACACCAGAACGCGTTTCGCAAGAGACAGCGCCTTTGAAGGGCGGGCAGGATGGAACGTTGTGTTCAGATGACGAAGACATTTACTTCAGTTGCCCTCTGCAGGGTGGCAAGACAGTTTCCATTTGTGCGCGTGGAAACAGCAAACCCACGGCCGGCTCTGTTCAGTACCGATATGGGATTCCGGGAAAAATAGAGATGGTCTATCCGAAGACGGCTTTGCCGCCCAAGGGCAAATTTTTCGTTGTTGATGCGTCGGAAGGCAGCGTGAACCTGAACATCATCAAGTTCAAAAACGGTGCTTACACCTACTTCGTTAACCAGGCCTTTGTGAGTTATCTCTCAGTACTCAAGAACGACAAGGTTGTGTTCCGACAGTCCTGTAACGCCGGTGGTGATGCTTATGTCCATCGAGGGGCGCTCTTCGGGTTGGAGACACGCCTCAAAAGTGCCGAGGACTTTCGTTAGTCGGGGTTGCTGACGGTAAGAGAAAGGGGACTTAACGTCCCCTTTCTTCATCCACAAATCGCTTCACGGCTTGGTCGGCGTACTCCGCACTTCAATGTGGTCGAGCATGCCTTCCACCATCAATCGCACCCCATCCGCCATTCTGCTCAGGGCCAGCGCCACTGAGCGGCGTGAGCCTTCGAGGTCGTCGGCCAGGTCGGAGGCGATGACGCTGATCGATAGCAGGTCTTCCGAGGCGTTGGCCATGAGGGCTTCGGCGTCGGTGCCGGGGGAGAGACTGAAGAGGCCGCCCTGGCGTTTGGCTCGGGGTTCGACGGCGGGTTTGAAGTGGTGGTCGAGGGCGCGCTCGGCGGCTTCGTGGAATTTCTTTGAATTGGGGGATTCGTAGGGGGAGGTTTCTGGGCTTTCTGGGGGATTGGGTGTTGGTTTGAACATGGTGTCACTTCCTGGAAAAAAGAGGCTGACACCGTTTCGCTTTGCACTTCGAAAGAGGTGGCAGCTGTGCGTTGGTGTGCAAGACCGGTCCAGGAACCCGGCAGACCCGAAGGTCTCCGACGCACAGCCGCCATAACGGATCGCGAGCATAGGAAAACACTCGGCGAAATGCCACAACGTTTGTGCACCTGGATCGGACTTGCACGTCCGAGTCACCAATTGGCGGTGACACACAGAGGCTATCGATGTTGCTCCGGTTCGCCTAGTTCATGAACAGCCCGGCGCCTTGCAGGAAATTTCCCATAGATTTGCGGGGTGGAAGATCAAAAGATCGCAGCCTTCGGCAGCTCCTACAGAGATGTGTGTCTGGTGGTGTAGGACGTTGCTTTGAAAGTGTGACTTGGCGGTCATCGTGCGGTGAAAACGGGGGATCGTCTTCTAACGGTATTGGATAGTGGCGTTGTGGCGCGAAGTCGCTACACTGCCCCGGCCGTTCATTTTCCTTTTGAGGCTGTGTGCATGAAATTTCGTTTTCTACTGTGGATGCTGGGTCTGTTGATGGGTAAGGCCAGTCGGAAAAATCCTGCGTTCCAGCAGCAGTTGGGTGACAAGGAATTGGTGTTCCAGCTACAGACTCTGGACGGGAAAGTGGCGCGGCATTTCCTCGTGAAGGATCAGCGAATCACCAGTAAATCCGGCACGTATGCCGAGCCGGCGTTTGCGATTGCCTTTAAAGATGCCGCGTATGGCTTTGCCACGATGCAGGCGAAGAACAAGCAACTGGCGTTCATGCAGGGGATTCAGGACAAGTCGATCCAGATCAAGGGCAACCCGGCGCTGGTGATGTGGTTTCAGGGGCTGACCAAGTATTTGAAGCCGAGAAAGGCTAAGCCTAAGGCTTGATATCGGGGCTTGAGTAGAAGGGTTGTTGTGGTGAGGGGATTTATCCCCGATTGGCTGCGAAGCGGCCCCAAAACTGATGCCTTAGATACACCTGATGCACATGATTGATTGGGTTTGCGACTGCTACGCAGCCGGTCGGGGCGGTGCGACGTTTCGCTAAATCCCCTCACCACAGGTTTTGTGTCAGACAGGTAGACCGGGTTGGATTCTTCGCGAGCAGGCTCGCTCCCACAGGGATTTTGGTGATCCTTGGGGAGCGGGTCTGTTTGCGTTCAGGCCTGGCTGAATTGCGAAGCGAGTTCGCGCAGCAGCACTTCAGCTTCAAGCACTTTGCTGACGACGTCGTTGGCTTTTTCGCGGCTCAGGCCGACGCGTTCGAGCAGGGCGTCGGGGATGTCTTCATCCGGTCCCGAGCCAATCCCGCGACCACGCAGCAGGCGCACGGCCAGGCAGACGAGGTTCGGATACTCGGCGTAGGCGCCGTCGTAGCTTGGGTCGTGCTGGAAGCGCAGGGCGGTGGCCAGCTCGTCCGGCATGTCCCAGTAGCGCATCAGCCACGAACCGATCTGTTCGCGGCTGATACCGAGCAGGTGTTGCTCGATGTAACTGTGGCACAGGTGCGGGTTGACCTCCAGGTGACGGCAGATCAGCGAGAAGTGCGGCGGAAAGACGTGGGCCAGCAGCAGATAACCGAAGTTGTGCAACAGACCGGCAAGGTAGGTCAGGCCGGCTTCCGGGCGCTGGGCGCGCGGCATGGCGCGGGTCAGGCCTTCGATGACGGCGGCGGTGTAGATCGATTGCTGCCAGTACGGCGTGGTGTGTTGCGGGTGGTCTTTCGGCAGGCTCAGGGTCTTGCCGAGGGCCAGGCCCAGCGCCAGATTGATCACCAGATCGAAGCCGAGCACGCGGACGATCGCGTCTTCCACCGAACGAATCTTGCCCGGCGAGGCGTAGTACGGCGACGCCGCCCAGCTCACCACTTGCGCGGCCAGCGCCGGGTCGGTCTCGACCACGCCGGTGATGTCGTCGATGGTGGCGTTGGGGTCAACGCGCAGCTTGATGATTTTTTGTGCAGTCTCCGCCAATGGCGGAATCTCGATGGTCGCTTCCAGACGCTGCTGGATCCGTCGCGCGGTGAACGCTTGCACGGCCTGGGTGATTTCCTCGCGATCGTCGTCCGGGCGGTCGAGGTTGGGACGGATGCTGCTCAGGGCTTCGCCGAAGTTGGCGGCGCTGGCCTTGGTCAGCATGGTCTTGAAGTCTTCGCTGGCGATTTCCAGCAGCAGGCCGGGCTCGCCGGAGTTGATCAGCAGCTTCGGTTCGCGCAGCAGGCTTTCTTCATAGAGGCACGGCGAACTGGTCAGTGCCGGCAGGCCCGGCAGCAGGCTCAGGCTGTGTTTGCCGAGCATTTTTTCCAGACGCTCGGTCGAGACGGCGGTCAGGCGACGGCCCGTCAGTTCGGCGAGGCGGTTGAGATCCAGCAACTGGCTCTGCGGGAACAGCACCATCAGGGCGCCAACGGCGTCGTCCAGCAACACGGCTTGCACTTTGCGCGAGGCATTGAGGCCGTGGTGGTCGAGCACTTCTTCGTAGGCGACGCCCAGCTTGTTGAGCAGCAGCCGAATTACAGACGGAGCGTGCGGAGATTCGGGGGCGAGAGCAGCTTCGGTCATGGTCTGTATCCGTTTTTGAAACAATTGCAGGAGTATAACCAGCTCTGTCGGAACGAGCTGTCAGAAACTGCGACGGTGCTCACACTTGGCCGTATTGCTGCCCGTGGCGCAGCCAGCGGTCGAGCAATGGGCTGACGTGCGTCGGCCAGCGTTCCAGCAGCGCTTGCGCGGCATCGCGCACGGCGGGCAAAAGGTCGGCGTCGCGCATCAGGTCGGCGACCTTGAATTGCAGCAGGCCGGTCTGGCGGGTGCCGAGCATTTCGCCGGGGCCGCGCAGTTCGAGGTCTTTTTCGGCAATGACAAAACCGTCGTTGGTCTCGCGCATGATGCCCAGCCGCTGGCGACCGATCTGCGACAGTGGCGGATGGTAGAGCAGCACGCAATGGCTGACTGCGCTGCCCCGGCCAACGCGGCCACGCAACTGGTGCAGTTGCGCGAGGCCGAGACGCTCGGGGTTTTCGATGATCATCAGGCTGGCGTTGGGCACGTCGACGCCGACTTCGATCACCGTGGTGGCGACCAGCAGTTGTAGGTTGCCAGCCTTGAATTCGGCCATGACCGCAGCTTTTTCCGCAGGCTTCATACGCCCGTGAATCAGCCCGACTTTCAGCTCGCCGAGGGCAAGAGTGAGGTCTTCGAAGGTGGTTTCGGCGGCCTGACAAGTCAGCTCTTCCGACTCTTCAATCAGCGTGCACACCCAATAGGCCTGACGGCCCTCGGCGCAGGCGCTGCGCACCCGTTCGATGACTTCGACGCGGCGCGTGTCGGTGACCAGCACAGTGTTGACCGGGGTTCGACCGGGCGGCAGTTCGTCGAGGATCGAGGTGTCGAGGTCGGCGTAGGCGCTCATCGCCAGGGTGCGGGGGATCGGTGTGGCGGTCATGATCAACTGGTGCGGACACATGCGCCCGCCGACGCCTTTCTGCCGCAGCGCCAAGCGTTGCTGGACGCCGAAGCGGTGTTGTTCGTCGATGATCACCAGCGCGAGGTTCTTGAACTGCACTTCGTCCTGGAACAGCGCGTGGGTGCCGACCACCATCGGCGTGCCGCTGGCGATCTGTTCCAGCGCCGCGACACGATTCTTGCCTTTGAGCTTGCCGGCCAGCCACGCGACTTCAATGCCCAGCGGTTCGAGCCAGCGCTTGAAGGTGATGAAGTGTTGTTCGGCGAGAATCTCGGTCGGCGCCATCAGCGCGACTTGGTAACCGGCCTCCAGCGCTTGCAGCGCAGCGAGGGCGGCGACCACGGTTTTGCCTGCGCCGACGTCGCCCTGAATCAGCCGCAGCATCGGTTCGTGCTGACTGAGGTCGTAGGCGATTTCGTTACCGACCCGTTGCTGGGCGCCGGTCGGTTTGAAGCCGAGGTTGGCCAGGTATTTCGGCGGCAGTTTTGTGGCTTTCGGCATGGCCGGTGCGCGCAGTGAACGCATACTTTCACGCAGGCGCTGCTGCGACAATTGATGTGTCAGCAGCTCTTCGAAGGCGAGGCGATGTTGCGCCCAGTGATGGCCGATGGCGAGTTCGTCGACGTCGGCATCGGCAGGCGGGTTGTGCAGGTAACGGATTGCATCAGCCAGTGGCGCCAGTTGATAGTCGCGGGCCAGTTCGGTCGGCAGCCAGTCGGGCAGGGTGGCAGGCTTGAGCATCGTCAGGGTCTGCATGCACAACTGGCGCAGCCGCGCTTGGGTCAGGCCTTCGGTGAGCGGGTAGACCGGGGTCAGGGTTTCATCCACCGGCGGTGGCTCGTCGCCCGTGATGGCACGGTATTCCGGGTGGTAGATTTCAAGGCCGGACGCGCCGGGCCGGGCCTCGCCGTAGCAGCGAATCCGCGTGCCGCGCTTGAGGCCTTCTTTTTGCGCATTGCTGAAATGGTAGAAGCGCAGGCTGAGGCCGCCAGTGCCGTCCTGCAGGCGGACGACGAGGCTGCGACGTCGGCCCATGACCACGTCGGCGCCGCTGACGGTGCCTTCGACCACGGCGTCCTGTCCCGGCCGCAGTGCGCCGATCGGCACCACACGGGTGCGATCCTGATAGCGCAGCGGCAAGTGGAACAGCACGTCCTGGAGATTCTCCAGGCCGACCTTGGCCAATTTCTCGGCCATGGCTTCGCCGACACCCTTGAGTGCCGTCACCGACACTTGCGACAACTCAGTCATGACGCTCGCTTAACCGGCCGTAACCGGTGCCGCTGGCTTGGCCACCGAGCACAGGCGAACGGAGTCGGCGAGGATCTCGATGGCTTTCGGCCGCGGGAAACTTGCACGCCAGGCAATGGCCACGGTGCGGAACGGCACCGGCGGCGACAGCGGACGCACTTCGATCACGCCCGGGGCGTAGTGATGACTGTCTACTGCCGACAGCGGCAGGATCGAAATACCCAGACCGGAGGCGACCATGTGCCGAATGGTTTCCAGCGAGCTGGATTCGACCGTGGTGTGCTTGGCGCCGTCGTTGCCCTTGGTCAGGGTCGGGCAGGCTTCGAGCACTTGATCGCGGAAGCAGTGGCCTTCGCCGAGCAGCAGCAGGCTCTTGTCGTTGAGCAGGCCGGCGTCGATGGTTTCTTTTTGCGTCCACGGGTGCTGCGCGGGCATCAGGACGTAGAACGGTTCGTCGTAGAGCGGCAGGGTCAGCACGTCGGCTTCGTTGAACGGCAGGGCGATGATGATCGCGTCGAGTTCGCCGTTGCGCAGTTTGTCGCGCAGCACGTGGGTGAAGTTTTCTTCGATGTACAACGGCATCTGCGGGGCGACCCGGTGCAGTTGCGGAATCAGGTGCGGGAACAGATACGGGCCGACGGTGTAGATAGCGCCGACTTTCAGCGGGGCGGTCAGCTGGTTCTTGCCGGCCTGGGCCAGCTCGCGGATGCCTTGGGCTTGCTCGAGGACTTTTTGCGCCTGGGCGACAATGCCTTCGCCGACCGGGGTCAGGCGCACGGCGCTTTTGCTGCGCTCGAAAATCAGCACACCGAGTTCATCTTCAAGCTTTTTCACGCCCACGGAGAGGGTCGGCTGACTGACGTGGCACTTCTCGGCCGCGTGACCGAAGTGCTGCTCTTGGGCGAGGGTAACGATGTAGCGTAATTCTGTGAGAGTCATAGCAAGCGTCCATGAAGATGCGGGCCAAGCATACCGGCTGCAATCGATAGACGCACGTTATCAGACTGAGGGAGGAGTGCGACACCGGGCAATGCCCGTTTGCCGCGTACAGATATGCAAAAGGCACCTTTCGGTGCCTTTTGGCTTGGATCATCCGGCTGGCGGAGAACCCTTGTAGGAGTGAGCCTGCTCGCGATCGCGGTGTGTCGGTCAGCAAATCATCGTCTGACACAACGCTATCGCGAGCAGGCTCACTCCTACAGGTTTTGTGTTGCTTTAGCGGCGACGTTCGAGGGAGTAAACAAACGGCGCAACAATTTCGATCGAGCCGTTGTTCAGCATGTCGGCCGGTGGCTTGGGCAGCGGTTGCGCGCGGCGGATCATTTCCAGAGTGGCCCGGTCCAGATCGGCGTTGCCGGAGCGGCCCACCAGTTCGAACGACAACACATTACCTTCGCCATCGACCACAAAACGCAGGCGGTTCAAGCCTTCCTTGCCCCGTGCCTGGGCGCTGGCCGGGTACTTTTTGTACTTGGCCAGATGCGCTAGCAAGGTGCCTTGCCAACTGGCCTTGGCGGCCATTTGTGCAGGCGACGGGCCTGGCGCAGGCTGGGCGGATTTCTCCGTCGGCGCCTGAGTTGGTTGCGTGTCGGCCGGTTTTTCCTCGGAAGGTTTTTCCTTCGGCGGATCAGGCTGCTTCTTCTCGACCGGCTTCGGCGGTTTAGGCTTGGGCTTCGGTTTAGGCTTCTGCACCGCGATTTCGGCTTTCGGTGCTTCGGCCAGTTTCGGAATCGGCAACTCTTCAACCGGAGCCGGTGGCTGTGGTGGTGTGACGACTTTTGGCGGTGCAGGCGGTGGCGGGGCCGGAACCGGTGCCAGCTCGACCATCATTGCCTGCGGCGGCAATTCGATGGGCGGGCGTGCGGTCCAGTTCAGCGCCAGCGCGATGGCCAGCGCATGAACGCCCAGCACCACGGCCAGGCTACCGCTGTAACGCGTCAGCTTATGGCGCGTCGTGATCATTTCTTGACCGCGCTCTCGAGTCCGACCAGGCCAACCTTCAGGTAACCGGCGGAGCGCAGATTATCCATCACGCTCATCAGGTCGCCGTAATCCACACCTTTGTCGGCCTGGAAGAAGATCGTCGTGTCTTTCTTGCCTTTGGTGCGGGCGTCGAGGGTGGCGCCCAGTGTTTCAGGCTTCACTTCGTCTTCACCGAGGAACAGCCGCTGGTCAGCCTTGACGCTGAGGAACACCGGTTTCTCCGGCCGCGGCGCCGGTTTGGCGGTAGAGGCAGGCAGGTCGACTTTGATATCGACGGTGGCCAATGGAGCGGCCACCATGAAGATGATCAGCAGCACCAGCATCACGTCGATGAACGGCGTGACGTTGATTTCGTGGTTCTCGGCCAGATCGTCGTCTGCGCCTTCTTTCAAATGCAGGCCCATGGCCGATTACCCCACTTTCACCATGTGCGGTTGCGAGCTGCGCTCAGGCTGGTGATCGAGGTCACGGCTGACCAGCAGCAGAACTTCTGCCGAGGCATCGGAAACCTGCGCCTTGTAACCGGCGATGGAGCGGGCGAAGACGTTGTAGATCACTACTGCAGGAATCGCCGCAACCAGACCCAGTGCGGTGGCCAGCAGCGCTTCAGCGATACCTGGCGCTACAACAGCAAGGTTGGTGGTCTGGGTTTTGGCGATGCCGATGAAGGAGTTCATGATGCCCCAGACGGTACCGAACAGGCCGACGAACGGTGCGGTGGAGCCGATGGTGGCGAGGACGCCGGTGCCGCTGCTCATGTTGCGACCGCAAGCGGCGACGAGGCGCTCGAGACGGAAGCTGACGCGTTCCTTGATGCCTTCTTTCTCGCGGCTGTTGACCGACAGGCGCATTTCTTCGAGCGCGTCGTGCACCAGCAGATTGGCGAGGGTGCCTTCCTTGCCTGCGGTGGCGCTGGCTTCTTTAAGGGTGGTGGCTTTCTTCAGGGCGGCGATTTCACCACGCAGACGACGCTTGGCGCCCATCAGCTCGAAGCCTTTGGCGATCCAGATGGTCCAGGTGATGATCGACGCAAGGGCCAGACCGATCATCACGATCTTCACGATGATGTCGGCGTTCTGGTACATGCCCCATGGCGACAGGTCGTGGGCCATGCCCAGAGTGTTGTCGGCTTCGAGAACTTCAGGGACGTCGGCGGCATCGACAGCTTGCACTGGGTCAGTGGCGGCCGGAGTAGCGGCTGGCGCTTCAGCAGCAGGTGCGTGCTGTTCGGTGGCGGCCGGGGCGGCCGGCGCTTGAGCGTCGGCGAAAGCGGCGGTCGGTGCCAGCATCAGGCTGAACAACAGTGCCGCCACCGCGCTAAAGGCGCGAGGTCGTTTGGTTGGCGAAGCGGGAATTTGATTGCGTGTCATGCTGGCCGGACCTGAGATAGAAAAATGTAGATGCTCTTCCAGGCCTCGTAAGGCCGAGAACAAAAGTGGCGTGCATTATTGCAAGTAATTCTTGTTAACAAAAGTAATAGAGTTTCTTTTTTTCCTTGATTGCTAGCCGCTCGTCATCTGTCGGGGCTAGTCTGTCGCTTTCCGATGGGAGTTCTTTGATGTCCGCGCCTTCTGTTTTGATTGCCGGTTGTGGTGATGTCGGCAGTCGTCTGGCCACGCAATTACTGGCTGCTGGCTGGGAAGTTCACGGCCTGCGCCGGGACGTTTCACGCCTGCCCGATGGGGTCATTGGCGTGGCCGGTGACCTGTTCAATGAAGATTGCCCGGCGACCTGGCCGGTGGGGGCGGTGGATTACCTGGTGTACTGCGCGGCTGCCACCGACCACGATGAGGCCGGGTATCGCGCGGCTTACGTGCAGGGCTTGCAGAACGTACTGAGCTGGCTGGACGATTACGGGCAGGTGCCGGAGCGGCTGTTTTTTGTGTCCAGCAGCAGCGTTTATGGGCAGATGGATGGCGAGTGGGTGGATGAGAACTCAGAGACCGTGGCTGCCGGGTATTCAGGTCGGTTGATGCTCGAAGCCGAGCAGGTGGCGCTCAAGAGCGGCATCCCGGCGAGCGTCCTGCGTCTGACCGGGATCTACGGTCCCGGCCGTGAATGGTTGCTGACTCAGGTGCGTCGCGGTTATCGAGTGGCCGTTGATCCGCCGCTGTATGGCAATCGGATTCATGCCGATGACGCGGCGGGGTTGCTGGCATTCCTGTTGGAAAAGGCTCGGCAGGGCGTAAAGCTGGAGGATCTCTACATCGGCGTCGACGATGCACCGGCGCCGTTGGCCGAAGTGGTGGGCTGGCTGCGCGAGTATCTGGGCGTTACCGAATGGGCGGAAGATGCCAGCGTTCGGCGCACCGGCAGCAAGCGTTGCAGCAATGCGCGGGCGAAAGCCTTGGGCTGGGAGCCGAAGTACCCAAGCTATCGTGAAGGCTATGCCGCGATCCTCGAAGGTAAATGCTGACTTTCAGACACCACAATACAACTGTAGGAGTGAGCCTGGTCGCGATGAGGCCTTAACATTCAACACTAATGCTGACTGTTAAATAGCTATCGCGAGCAGGCTCACTCCTACATTGGATCTGCGGGGCTTGCGAGTGTGGTTACTGCTTTTCGAGCAACCACTTGCGCTCGCCCGGCGTGTACTGCGGCATTTCATCAGCCAATGCCGTGTTCACCGCCTGGAAAATCTCCAGTTCCTTGCCCTTGCGCGCAAAGATGTAGGCATTGCCCTGACCGTTGAGTTGCAGCCACATGTTGTCATTGGTGCTGCTCATCGACGCGCAATCACCTGCCAGGCACAGGGCATACCGATCGGCACCCGGCAAACCGGAGACCTGGCCATCGGCCTGGAACTGCACGGTGTTGCCTTCACCCTGACCGCTGGCGATTTTCCAGCTGCCGCCCATGTAAGCGGAATACAGCGCGCGTTCGAAACTGGCGCCGATCGGTGCGCCTTCCGGCACCGGGATCTGGGCGCGGTCGAAGACCTGTTCCGGTTCGTTGTCGCTGGCGGCTTGCTGCAGTTGTCCGCCATCGCGTTTCAGCTCGCTGGCGGAGCTGCCATAGAAGTCGACTTTCCAGGCGCCGGACTGTTCGCCCAGCAGCCGCCCTTCGACGTTCTCGAAACCGTTGGTGTAGCGGGCCTGACTGGCCTTGGTGTTGACGTCCCACTCCAGGTTCGGGCCGTAAGCCTGAAGCGCTTCGCGCAGGGGGCCGCCCTTGGCTGCGGCATCGATCGCCACCTGGTTGATCCAGGTGCCGCTGATGTCACGATCGGCAGGGTTGCTGGCGCAGCCGCCGAGGAAAATGGCGAGCAGCGGGAGAGCTAGCGCTTTGCGCATGGTGGAATCCTTTCAAAACCTTGTCTTGCTGAGCAGTCGGCGCGGCGTTTGAAGGCCGCGCCGTGCGCATTACTCGATGACCAGAATGGCATCCATTTCAACCTGCGAACCCTTTGGCAGGGCAGCAACGCCGATGGCGGCGCGGGCCGGGTATGGCTGGTCAAAGTACTTGCCCATGATCTCGTTGACCTTGGCGAAGTGGCTCAGGTCGGTGAGGAAGATGTTCAGTTTGACGATGTCCTTGAACGAACCGCCGGCCGCTTCGGCCACGGCCTTGAGGTTCTCGAACACCTGGACGGTCTGGGCTTCGAAGCCTTCAACCAGTTCCATGGTTTTTGGGTCCAGAGGAATCTGGCCCGACATGTAGACGGTGTTGCCAGCCTTGATTGCCTGGGAATAGGTGCCGATGGCAGCCGGGGCCTTGTCGCTGGTGATAACAGTCTTGGTCATGTATGACTCCTTGTTAGATGTGAGTTATGCACGCATGCGGGTAATGCGGATTACCCCGGTCAGGGCGCGCAGCTTCTTGATCACGCGGGCCAGGTGCACACGATCGTGGACGCTGACCACCAGTTGCACGACGCTGATGCGACCATCGCGTTCGTCCATGCTGATTTTCTCGATATTGCCATCGGCCGCGTTGACGCTGCTGGCCAGCAGCGCGATCAGGCCGCGTTGGTGTTCCAGCTCGACGCGCAGTTCGACGTTGAATTCGCCGGTGACATCCTTGGCCCACGAGAGCTGGATGCATTTTTCCGGGTTGTGCCTGATTTCACTGATGTTGCGGCAGTTGTCCAGGTGCACGACCATGCCTTTGCCCGCCGACAGGTGCCCGACAATCGGGTCGCCCGGGATCGGCGTGCAGCATTTGGCATAGCTGAGGACCAGGCCTTCGGTGCCGCGAATCGCCAGCGGACCTTCCGGACTCGGCAGCTGTTCGCCTTCGCCAAGCAGACGGCGGGCGACCACGTAAGCCATGCGGTTGCCCAGGCCAATGTCTTCGAGCAGGTCTTCGATCAGTTCGAGGCGGTACTCGGTGAGCATCGCTTTGACGCGTTCGGCCGGGATCTTCTCCAGCGAACTGTCGAAACCGTTGAGCACTTTGTTCAGCAAGCGTTCGCCAAGGCTGATGGACTCCGAGCGGCGTTGCAGTTTCAGCGCATGGCGGATGTGCGTGCGCGCCTTGCCGGTGACCACGAAGTTGAGCCAGGCCGGATTCGGCCGCGCGCCGGGCGCGCTGACGATCTCGACCGTGGAGCCACTTTGCAGCGGCTCGGACAGCGGCGCGAGACGACGGTTGATCCGGCAGGCGATGCAGCTGTTGCCGACGTCAGTGTGCACCGCGTAGGCGAAGTCGACCGCCGTGGAGCCTTTCGGCAGCTCCATGATCCGGCCTTTTGGCGTGAACACGTAGACCTCGTCCGGGAACAGGTCGATCTTCACGCTCTCGATGAATTCCAGCGAGTTGCCGGCGCGTTGCTGCATTTCCAGCACGCCTTTGACCCACTGGCGGGCGCGGGCGTGAGTGCCTTTCGGCTGCTCGTCACCGCTGGATTTGTACAGCCAATGGGCAGCAATGCCGTTGTTGGCCATCTCTTCCATTTCGCGGGTACGGATCTGGATCTCGATCGGTACGCCGTGCATGCCGAACAATGTCGTGTGCAGCGACTGATAGCCGTTGGCTTTGGGGATCGCGATGTAATCCTTGAAGCGCCCCGGCAACGGTTTGTACAAATTATGCACAGCGCCTAGCACGCGGTAGCAGGTATCGACCTTGTCGACGATGATCCGGAACGCATAGACGTCCATGATCTCGTTGAAGGCCCGACGCTTGCCGCGCATTTTCTTGTAGATGCCGTAGAGGTGTTTCTGGCGACCGCTGACTTCACCCTGGATGCCGTCGATGGCGAGGCAATGGCCGAGGGATTCTTCGATCTTGTTGACGATTTCCTTGCGGTTGCCCCGGGCGCGTTTGACCGCCTGGTAGATCCGCGCCGAACGCATCGGGTGCATGGCCTTGAAGCCGAGGTCTTCGAATTCGATACGAATGGCATGCATGCCCAGCCGGTTGGCGATGGGCGCGTAGATCTCGAGGGTTTCCTTGGCGATGCGCCGGCGCTTTTCGCCGGACAGCACTTCCAGCGTGCGCATGTTGTGCAGGCGGTCGGCGAGCTTGACCAGGATCACGCGAATGTCGCGGGCCATGGCCATGGCCATTTTCTGGAAGTTTTCAGCCTGAGCTTCGGCCTTGGTCTCGAAATTCATCTGGGTCAGTTTGCTGACCCCGTCGACCAGTTCGGCCACGGTTTCACCGAACTGCGCTTGCAGCGCTTCTTTGGCGATACCGGTGTCTTCGATCACGTCATGCAGCATCGCCGCCATCAGGCTCTGATGGTCCATGTGCATGTCGGCAAGAATATTGGCCACGGCAAGAGGATGCGTGACATACGCCTCGCCGCTGCGACGACGCTGACCGTCATGGGCTTGTTCGGCGTAGAAATACGCTCGGCGGACCAGATTGACCTGGTCATTGCCGAGGTAGGTCGATAAGCGATCGGCGAGGGCGTCTATGCTCGGCATGATGACTCCTGCCGTTCGCTGTGACCCCGCGCCGTGCTACGTCGACCAGGCATAGGCTTAGACGGCCTCGTTGGACTCGTCCTCGAACGCTGCGAACAGCGGTTCGTCTTCGACGATTTCAGCGTTGGCGATGAACTCGTAGCTCATCAGGCCTTCAGCGATTTCACGCAGCGCTACAACGGTAGGCTTGTCGTTTTCCCACTGAACCAGTGGCTCTTTGCCGCCGGTGGCCAGTTGACGGGCACGTTTGGTAGAGAGCATGACCAGCTCAAAACGGTTTTCCACGTGGTTCAGGCAGTCTTCAACGGTTACGCGGGCCATGGTATTCCTCGGAGCGAATGCAAGATGCGCGCTGCCCGGTTGGGCGAGCGGACTCAACAGTTTAAAAAATCACCAGCGATTAGGGAAGCGCTGATTTTTTAACCAAGCCCTTCAACGCGCCACAAGTGCCAATGTAAAGCCCTTGCAGCGGTTTTGGGAAGTACTGATTAGCCGAGCAATTCGGCCAGTAATTTGCCGAAACGCACCTGTTGGCGTTTCTGTTGCAGCTGATTGGCGCGGAAAATCGCCTTCAGATCGTCCAGCGCGTGGCCGAAATCGTCATTGATGATCAGGTAGTCGTACTCGACATAGTGGCTCATTTCACTGACGGCTTCGCGCATCCGGCCGGCAATGATCTCGTCGCTGTCCTGGCCGCGGTTGGTCAGGCGCTGATGCAATGCTTGTAGCGACGGCGGCAGGATGAAGATCGAACGTGCCTGCGGCATCAGCTTGCGCACTTGTTCGGCGCCTTGCCAGTCGATTTCCAGAATCAGGTCGTGACCCTCGTCCAGAGTTTGCTGCAGGCGGCTTTGCGAGGTGCCGTAGAAGTTGCCGAAGACTTCGGCGCGCTCGAGGAAGTCGCCGTGCTCGCCCATCTTCACGAACTCTTCGCGGGACACGAAGTGATAGTTAACGCCATCCACTTCACCTGGGCGCATGGCACGGGTGGTGTGGGAGATCGATACGCGAATCTCCGGATTGGCATCGGTCAAAGCCTTGACCAGGCTGCTTTTGCCCGCGCCCGATGGCGCGGAAATGATGTACAGGGTGCCGGTGCTGTGGGTCATGTCTGTTGCCTTACTCAATATTCTGCACTTGTTCGCGCATCTGCTCGATCAACACCTTGAGGTTGACGGCGGCCTGGGTGCTGCGCGGGTCGAAGGCCTTGGAGCCCAGTGTGTTGGCTTCGCGGTTGAGTTCCTGCATCAGGAAGTCGAGGCGGCGCCCGGCCGCACCACCGGACTTGAGTACCCGGCGAACTTCGATGATGTGGGTGCTCAGGCGATCCAGCTCTTCGGCCACATCGCTTTTTTGCGCGAGGATGACCATTTCCTGTTCCAGACGCTGCGGATCCAGTTCGGCCTTCATGTCGGCGAAACGGTCGAGAACCTTCTGACGCTGGGTTGCGAGCATCTGCGGAACCAGTTCACGCAGGGTCACGACGTCTTCTTCAATGGATGTCAGGCGTTCGTTGATCAGTCGAGCCAGCTCCGAACCTTCACGCTCGCGGCCCGCTTTTAAATCTTTCAAACCTTGATTGAACAGGGCAAGGGCTTCGGCATTCAGCGCTTGCGGATCACTTGCATCTGCAACCAGTACGCCAGGCCAGGCCAGTACTTCCAGCGGGTTCAGCGCGGCCGGATTCTTGATCAGCCCGGCAACGGTCTCGGCGGCGGCGACCAGTTGCGCGGCGCGCTCGCGATCGACTTGCAGCGGCTTGCCGGTGCTTTCTTCGGTGAAGCGCAGGGTGCATTCCAGTTTGCCTCGCGACAGGCCTTGACGCAGGGCTTCGCGGACGGCGCCCTCGAGGTCGCGAAACGACTCCGGCAGACGCAAGTGCGGTTCCAGATAGCGGCTGTTGACCGAGCGCAGTTCCCAGCTCAGGGTGCCCTGGACGCCGGCTTTTTCGACGCGGGCGAAGGCGGTCATGCTGTGCACCATGGCGGTGACCTCGCAATGCAGATCGGCGCGGAACTGCGGTTCCGCGGGCGCGATATGAATGAATTTAAGCCGACTGGCAGCAAAGGCGCAGGATTGTAGCGCAGTGCGGCGAATGCGCCCAAACACACGGTGTGACAAAGGGCTGCAGCCCGTCGGTAATGCGTGGTTCAGGGGCCTCGGTCGTCGGTACGGATTTTTAACAAGTGCCCAGCGACGGTGCAGGGCTCTATAATGCTCGGCAGTTTTCCGTCCCCAGTACAGGTATTCCCTATGAAACGTCCAAGTGGTCGCGCTGCCGATCAGCTTCGCTCGATCCGCATTACCCGCAACTACACCAAACACGCCGAGGGATCCGTACTGGTCGAATTCGGTGATACCAAAGTCATCTGCACCGTCAGCGTCGAAAACGGCGTGCCGCGTTTCCTCAAGGGTCAGGGCCAGGGTTGGTTGACCGCCGAGTACGGCATGCTGCCGCGCGCCACTGGCGAGCGTAACCAGCGTGAAGCGAGCCGTGGCAAGCAAGGCGGCCGCACGCTGGAAATCCAGCGTCTGATCGGCCGTTCGCTGCGCGCAGCACTGGACATGTCGAAGCTGGGCGACGTGACCCTGTATGTCGACTGCGACGTGATTCAGGCTGACGGCGGTACGCGTACCGCTTCCATCACCGGTGCCATGGTTGCACTGGTCGATGCGCTGAAAGTGATCAAGAAGCGTGGCGGCCTGAAAGGCGGCGACCCGCTCAAGCAAATGATCGGTGCGGTATCGGTTGGCATGTATCAGGGTGAGCCTGTGCTGGATCTGGACTATCTTGAAGATTCCGCCGCCGAGACTGACCTCAACGTAGTCATGACCAGTACCGGTGGTTTCATCGAAGTGCAGGGCACCGCCGAAGGCGCGCCGTTCCAGCCTGAAGACCTGAACGCGATGCTGGAACTGGCCAAGAAAGGCATGAACGAGATTTTCGAACTGCAAAAGGCTGCACTGGCCGACTGAGCAGGTTCCAACCCGCAAGGAGGACGCGATGAGTGACGAGCAAGAGCTGCTGCCCAAACCGAGCCAGGAGGTTCGCCAATGGGCGATGTTTTGTCATCTGTCTGCCTTGCTGGGGATCTGGATTCCGTTCGGCAATCTGATCGGGCCTTTGATCCTGTGGCAGATGAAACGCGAGTCGGATCCGTTTATTGATGCCCAGGGTAAGGAAGCGCTGAATTTTCAGATCACCGTGGCGATTGCTGCGGCGATCTGCCTGTTGCTCATGGTGCTGATCATCGGCTTCTTCCTGCTCGGTCTGCTGGCCATCGGAGCGCTGGTCTTGACGATCATCGCCGGAGTGAAGGCCAACGAAGGTTTTCCTTATCGTTATCCGTTCACCTGGCGGTTGATCAAATAACGGTCGGCGCAAACTCCCCCGTGGGAACTGTTGTAATTCGTAGCGCTTAAAAATAAATGCCCTGACTAGTCAGGGCATTTGTATTTTTGCAACTGGATTAATTTCCTTGGTGCGTAGGATTAGTCTATTTGCGATGACTGGACGCATAAGCTGTTACATCAATTTCGTGTTTACACTTTTAGTCACAACTGCGGCGCCATAGTGCTGTCCGCGATCTTGGCAATTGGACTTCGTGGTTGTTAAAGTCGTCGCACGTTATATTCCTGTTGAAATATTTCGATATATTCAGACCATCGAAGGTTCTTGAATTTCACAGCAATCAGTGTTGAGACGATCAGCCGGTTCATGGGGCGTGGTTAGGTAAAACGTGCGCCTCTGAATTTATAGCCAAGAATAATCCCAATGATTCAGCTTGATTTTTATGGAACGCTTGTAGCTGCCTCCTTAGTGCTTCTGCTGGGACGCGGACTTGTTACACGTGTCGGATGTTTGCGTAATTACAATATCCCCGAGCCCGTCGCAGGCGGTTTAGTGGTTGCTCTGGTTTTATTGGTGTTGCGCACTTTCGATATTGAGATTCGATTCGACACTTCCCTGCAGATGCCGTTGATGTTGGCATTTTTTGCCACCATCGGATTGAGTGCAGACTTTGCCAGCCTGAAGAAGGGTGGCCGGGTCGTCGGTATATTTCTATTGGCGGTCACCGGGCTTCTGGTCGTTCAGAACGCCATGGGCATCGGCCTGGCGACAATGCTCGGGCTGGATCCGTTGATGGGCTTGCTGACGGGCTCGATCACCTTGGCGGGCGGCCACGGTACGGGTGCTGCGTGGGGAACGGTGTTCAGCGAGAAATACGGCCTGGCGTCTGCTTCCGAACTGGCGATCGCCTCTGCGACATTCGGCCTGGTGCTGGGTGGCTTGATTGGTGGCCCGGTGGCTCGCCTGCTGATCAAGCGCGTTCAAGTGCCGGGCTGCAATCCACAGGAAACGCCACGGTTGCCAAAGGGGTTTGAGCAGCCGAACAAAGAGCGCTCGATTACGCCGTTTTCGTTTATCGAGACCCTGGCCTTGATCGCAGTCAGCCTGCTGGGCGGCAACCTCTTGAATGGCCTGCTGCAAGGAACGGCGTTTGAGTTGCCGACGTTTGTCTGCGTGCTGTTCGTCGGGGTCGTTCTGCGTAACGGGTTGTCAGCGCTGGGCTTGTATCAGGTGTTCGAGCGCGAAGTTTCTGTGCTGGGAAATGTCAGCCTGTCGCTGTTCCTCGCAATTGCCTTGATGTCGCTCAAATTGTGGGATCTGGCCGCTCTGGCGTTGCCGATCTTCATCATTCTGGCTGTACAAGCCTTGGTCATGGCGCTCTTTGCGATCTTCGTGACGTTCAGAATGATGGGTAGCAACTACGATGCGGCGGTATTGGCAGCAGGCCACTGCGGTTTCGGGCTGGGCGCGACGCCAACGGCCATCGCCAACATGCAGGCGGTGACTCAGCGCTACGGGCCTTCGCAGATTGCGTTTCTAGTGGTGCCGATGGTGGGCGCGTTCTTCATCGACATCATTAACGTGATCGTTATCAAGCTGTACCTGGCACTGCCGTTTTTCGCTGCCGTCTGATCCACGGCTCATGTCCGGCAGATCGTTGATCTGCTTTAGCGTGGGTTAGCGCATAAAAAATGCCCGTATCGTTTGATACGGGCATTTTTTTGTCTGCGAATTGACGCTTAGATGGTCAGCGTCCAGTCGTAGTCGACGATCAGCGGCGCGTGCTGCGAGAACCGCGGCTGACGTGGCAGGCGTGCACTGCGTACAAAACGGCGCAGGCCTGGCGTCAGGATCTGGTAGTCGAAGCGCCAGCCGAGATTGAGCATCTCGGCCTGTTCGTTGTCCGGCCACCAGCTGTACTGGTCACCTTCACGGCTGACTTCGCGCAGGGCATCGACATAGCCCATGTTGCCGACAATCTCGTCCATCCAGGCGCGTTCTGGCGCCAGGAAGCCCGGGGATTGCTGGCTGTCGCGCCAGTTCTTGATGTCGAGCTTCTGCTGCGCCACGTACAGCGAGCCACAGTAGATGTACTCGCGACGTTTGCGTCGCTGTTTGTCCAGATACTTGCCGAAGTCGTCCATGAGCTTGAACTTCTGGTTCAAGTCCTCATCGCCGTTCATCCCCGAAGGAAGCAGCAAGGTGGCAATACTGACTTTGTCGAAATCTGCTTGCAGGTAGCGCCCGTAGCGGTCGGCCGTCTCGAAACCGAGACCGCTGATGACAGCCTTCGGTTGCAACCGCGAATACAAAGCCACGCCGCCTTGGGCAGGGACTTCAGCATCGCAGGCATAAAGGAAGTAGCCATCCAGTTGGAAGGCTGGGTCATCCAGTTCAAAGGCGGAGGCACGGGTGTCCTGCAGGCAGATGACGTCGGCATTCTGTGCTTGCAGCCAACTGAGCAAACCACGCTCGACTGCAGCCTGAATACCATTGACGTTCACACTGATGATCCGCATAAATGGCCCCAAAAATCGCGTGCGTGTATGATACACGGCGTCAAGCTAATTAGCTAAATCCGTGGTATTTGGGGTTTTTTTCATGCAAGCGTATCAGCGCGATTTCATTCGTTTTGCCATCGATCGCGGCGTTTTGCGCTTCGGTGAGTTCACCCTGAAGTCCGGGCGCACCAGTCCCTACTTCTTCAATGCCGGTCTGTTCAACTCGGGTTCGGCCCTGGCGCAGCTCGGGCGTTTCTACGCTGCGGCCATTGCCGAGAGCGGCATTCCCTTCGACGTGCTGTTCGGTCCGGCCTACAAAGGCATCCCGTTGGCGGCAACCACCGCCGTCGCATTGGCTGAACACCACAACCGTGACCTGCCATGGTGCTTCAACCGCAAGGAAGCCAAGGCCCACGGCGAAGGCGGCAGTCTGGTCGGCGCACCGTTGACCGGCGAAGTGCTGATCATCGATGACGTGATTACCGCCGGTACCGCAATCCGCGAAGTGATGCAGATCATCGCTTCCCAGGACGGCGCCAAGGCTGCAGGCGTGCTGATCGCCCTGAACCGTCAGGAGCGTGGCAACGGCGAGTTGTCGGCCATCCAGGAAGTCGAGCGCGATTTCGGCATTCCGGTGATCAGCATCGTTTCGCTGAATCAGGTGCTGGAATTCCTCGCGGACGATCCGCAGCTCAAGCAGCACCTGCCGGCCGTGGAAGCCTACCGCGCCCAGTTCGGCGTGTAATCGCAGTTTCCTTTGTAGGAGCTGCCGAAGGCTGCGATCTTTTGATCTTGTTTTTAAAAAGCAAAAGTCAAAAGATCGCAGCCTGCGGCAGCTCCTACAGGGATTGCAGGCAAAAAAAGACCCCGCTCAGTCAGGCTGAGCGGGGTCTTTTTATGTGCGCTTCCGGTTAAGGACGCTTGCGATTACTGATCAGCGTACCTACACCGGTGTCGGTGAAGATTTCCAGCAGGATCGCGTTCGGTACGCGACCGTCGATGATCAGCGAGCTGCCCACGCCGCCCTGAACCGCTTCCAGTGCACAGCGGATCTTCGGCAGCATGCCGCCGTAGATCGTGCCGTCGGCGATCAGGTCATCGACCTGCTGGGTGCTCAGGCCGGTCAATACCGTACCTGACTTGTCCATCAGACCGGCGATGTTGGTCAGCAGCATCAGCTTCTCGGCTTTCAGCGCTTCGGCGACTTTACCGGCCACCAAGTCGGCGTTGATGTTGTACGACTCGCCGTTCTCACCCACGCCGATCGGCGCGATCACCGGGATGAAGTTGCCTTTGACCAGCAGGTTCAGCAGTTCGGTGTTGATCCCGACCACTTCGCCGACCTGGCCGATGTCGATGATTTCCGGCTGGGTCATCTCCGGAGTCTGACGGGTAACGGTGAGCTTCTTCGCACGAATCAGCCCGGCGTCTTTACCGGTCAGGCCGATGGCGCTGCCGCCGTGACGGTTGATCAGGTTGACGATGCTTTTGTTGACCTGGCCGCCAAGGACCATTTCCACCACGTCCATGGTCGCGGCGTCGGTGACACGCATGCCGTCGACGAAGTGGCTTTCGATCGACAGACGCTTGAGCAGATCACCGATCTGCGGGCCGCCGCCGTGCACGACCACCGGGTTGATGCCCACGGCTTTCATCAAGACGATGTCGCGGGCGAAGCCGGTTTTCAGCTCCTCGCTTTCCATCGCGTTGCCGCCGTATTTGATCACCAGGGTCTTGCCGACATAACGTCGGATGTAAGGCAACGCTTCGGACAGGACCTGGGCGGTATGGGCGGCGGCTTCGCGTTCGAGGGTCATTCAGGGCTCCGGGTGAATCAGAACGGTAGTTGGAGATCAGGTGCAACGCGTTTCAGTTGGGCGTGGAACACATCCTTGATGCGCTGCAATTCAGCCTCGTCATCGGCCTCGAAGCGCAGCACCAGCACCGGTGTGGTGTTGGACGCGCGCACCAGGCCCCAGCCTTTGGCGTAGTCGACTCGCACGCCGTCAATGGTGGTCAGGTCAGCGCCTGCGCCCCACTGTGCATCGTGCAATGCATCAATGATGCTGAATTTGCTCTCTTCGGTCACATGGATATTGATTTCCGGCGTAGAAATATCGTTCGGGAAGGTCGCAAACAGCTCCTCCGCCGTGGATTTTTCCTTGCTGAGGATCTCCAGCAGCCGTGCAGCGCTGTAGATGCCGTCGTCGAAACCGAACCAGCGTTCCTTGAAGAAGATGTGCCCGCTCATTTCACCGGCCAATAGCGCACCGGATTGTTTCATTTTCTTTTTGATCAACGAATGACCGGTCTTCCACATTAGCGGGCGACCACCGTATTCCTTGATCAGCGGCACCAGGCGGCGGGTGCATTTGACGTCGAAGATGATCTCCGCGTCCGGATTGCGCGCCACAACGTCGCGGGCAAACAGCATCAGCAGGCGATCCGGGTAGACGATGCTGCCGGTGTTGGTCACCACGCCAACGCGGTCGCCGTCGCCGTCGAAAGCCAGACCGAGGTCGGCGTTGGTTTCTTTGACCTTGGCGATCAGGTCGACGAGATTTTCAGGCTTGCCCGGGTCCGGGTGATGGTTGGGGAAGTTGCCGTCGACTTCGCAGAACAGCGGGATGACTTCGCAGTTCAGCGCTTCGATCAGTTGCGGGGCGATCACGCCGGCCGCTCCGTTGCCGCAGTCGACCACGACTTTCATGCGTCGGGACAGTTTCACGTCCTGGACGATCTCGGTGTTGTAGCGATCAAGGATCTCGACCTGAGTGACGCTGCCGGCGCCGCTGCTCAGGTTGTTGGTCTTGATGCGCTCGTGCAGCACCTGAATCTGTTCATTGGCGAGGGTATCGCCAGCGATAACGATCTTGAAACCGTTGTAATTCGAAGGGTTGTGGCTGCCGGTGAGCATCACCCCGGATTTGCCGACCAGCACGTTGGCGGCGTAGTACAGCGCCGGCGTCGGTACGAGGCCGACGTCGCTGACGTGGCAACCGCTTTCGGCGATACCGCGAATCAGCTCGGCAACCAGCTCAGGGCCGGACAAGCGGCCGTCACGACCGACGGAGACGTTCGGCTCGCCCTCGGCCAGGCTTTGCGAACCAATGGCGCGACCAATCCAGTAAGCGGTTTCGGCATTGAGGAATTCCGGCACGGTGCCGCGAATGTCATAGGCGCGGAAAATGCTGTCGGGCAGCTTCGGGGCAATCTTGGCTGGGGTGCTCATCTACGGAAATGCTCCATCTCGAAAGTGGCGGGACAGACCGACGAATCGTTCGACGGCAGGCTCAAACTGAAGGGTATGACGGCGTTTTCCACAGAGAGTTCGTGGTGTGAAAGGGCCATGACGCCTCGGCTGGCGTGGCTTTCGGCCGGCAAAACCTTGATTTTCGGTGTTAAAACCTGCCGCACAAATTGCACAAATTTCTCTCCTGTAGGAGCTGCCGAAGGCTGCGATCTTTTGATTTTGTTTTTAAAGAATCAAGATCAAAAGATCGCAGCCTGCGGCAGCTCCTACATGGATTATTTGGTGCCTGTGTGGCCAAATCCGCCGGTGCCGCGTTCGGTTTCGACGAACTCTTCAACCATTTCGAAGTGCGCCTGTACCACCGGTACCAGCACCAGTTGTGCCAGACGTTCGCCGACGGTCATGGTGAAGTCGGTCTGGCCACGGTTCCAGCAGGACACCATCAGTGGGCCCTGATAATCGGAGTCGATCAGGCCGACGAGGTTGCCCAGCACGATGCCGTGTTTATGGCCCATACCCGAGCGCGGCAGGATCAGCGCGGCGAGGTTCGGGTCGCCAATGTACACCGACAGGCCGGTAGGGATCAGCACGGTTTCACCCGGCTTGATGACGATGTCCTGTTCCAGCATGGCGCGCAGGTCGAGGCCGGCGGAGCCCGGGGTGGCGTATTGCGGCAGCGGGAAATCGGTGCCGATGCGTGGGTCGAGGATCTTGGCTTGCAAAGCTTGCATGTAAATTAAACCTGGTTCAGACGTTCGGCGATAAAAGTGACCAGTTGGCGAGCGATCTTGCTCTTGCTGGTCTGGGCGAAAACCGTGGCGTGCAGCTCACGGTCAATCACGCTGCAGGCGTTTTCTTCGCTGTTGAAACCGATGCTCGGGTTGGCAACGTCGTTGGCGACGATCAAATCGAGATTCTTGTCCTTCAGCTTGCGTGCAGCGTAGTCGAGCAGGTGTTCGGTCTCGGCGGCGAAGCCGACACTGAACGGACGGTCGGGACGGGTCGCGATGGTGGCCAGGATGTCCGGGTTACGCACCATTTGCAGGACGAAGCCGTCACCGCTCGCAGGGTCTTTCTTGAGTTTTTGCGGGGCAACGACTTCCGGGCGGTAGTCCGCGACTGCTGCCGAAGAGATGAATACGTCACACGGGATCGCGGCTTCGCACGCGGCGAGCATGTCACGGGCGCTGACCACGTCGATGCGGGTGACACGATCCGGGGTCGGCAGGTGCACCGGGCCGCTGATCAGGGTTACGCGGGCACCAGCCTCCACGGCGGCTTCGGCGAGGGCAAAGCCCATTTTGCCGGAGCTGTGGTTGGTGATGTAGCGCACCGGGTCGATGTTTTCCTGGGTCGGGCCGGCAGTGATGACCACGTGTTTGCCAGTCAATGCCTGACGCTGGAAGCAGTCCGCCGCGCATTGCGCCAGATCGGTGGCTTCCATCATCCGGCCCATGCCGACGTCGCCGCAGGCCTGGCTTCCGGAGGCCGGGCCGAAGGTCTTCAGGCCACGGCTTTCAAGGAGTTGCAGGTTGGCCTGGGTCGCCGGATCACGCCACATGGCTTGGTTCATGGCCGGAGCAACGGCCACGACGGCGTCGGTGGCCAGCACCAGAGTCGTCAGCAGATCGTTGGCAATGCCTTGGGCCAGACGAGCGAGCAGGTCGGCGGTGGCCGGGGCGATCAGCACCAGATCGGCCCACTTGGCCAGTTCGATATGGCCCATCGCCGCTTCTGCGGCCGGGTCGAGCAGATCAAGGTGGACCGGGTGCCCGGACAGGGCCTGCATGGTCAGCGGGGTGATGAACTCGGCGCCGCCATGGGTCATGACCACGCGCACTTCGGCACCCTGGTCGATCAGGCGCCGAACCAGATCGGCGCTCTTGTAGGCCGCGATGCCGCCGCCGACGCCCAGAACGATGCGTTTCCGATACAGCCGCTGCATAGGTCTGCCTTTCATTTCGTTGGTGACATACGTGGCGAAACCCCCTCCCCAGGGTGAATTCGCCCGCAAAAAAGATGGGCTACGATATCACAGCGACCGCTACGGAACAGCGGCGCCCACAGACAAGGAATGTGTATGAGTATTCGCGATTGGCCTGCGGCGGAACGGCCGCGGGAAAGGTTACTTGAACAGGGTTCTGCGAGCCTTTCGGACGCCGAGTTACTGGCGATTTTTTTGCGCACGGGAGTCTCTGGAAAAAGCGCTGTGGACTTGGCGCGACACTTGTTGAATCAGTTCGGCAGCCTGCGTTTGTTGCTTGAGGCCGATCAGGAAGCATTCAGCAAACAGTTGGGGTTGGGACCCGCAAAGTTTGCACAGTTGCAGGCTGCTCAAGAAATGAACCGGCGGTATCTGGCCGAGCGCTCACGCAGAGAGCCGGCGCTGGAGAATCCGCAGGCTGTTCGCGATTACCTCAAATCCATGCTCCGACACGAGCCACACGAGGTGTTTGGTTGCCTGTTTCTGGACTCCAAGCATCAAGTATTGACGTTCGAGGCACTGTTTCGCGGTTCCATCGACAACACCAGTGTGCATCCGCGAGAAGTGGTGAAACGTGCCTTGGCGAATAACGCCGCGGCCGTGATCCTCTGCCACAACCATCCGTCGGGCAATACCGATCCCAGTCAGGCGGACAGGCAGCTGACAAAGCGGTTGCAGAAGGCGCTGGAGCTGATTGACGTGCGGGTGCTGGATCACTTCATCATTGGCGAAGGGGAGCCGCTGTCGATGGCGGAGTGTGGCTGGATGTAGTTCTCACGGGCAAAACGCAAATCCATGTAGGAGTGACCCTGCTCGCGATGGCGTCATTTCAGTCGGCTTATTCAGTGACT
Organism: Pseudomonas sp. TH06; assembly: GCF_016651305.1. Taxonomy (GTDB): domain Bacteria; phylum Pseudomonadota; class Gammaproteobacteria; order Pseudomonadales; family Pseudomonadaceae; genus Aquipseudomonas. The sequence continues at coordinate 1,690,028 of NZ_JAEKEC010000001.1, forward strand.
GGAAGATCGCTATCGCGAGCAGGCTCACTCCTACAGGTTTTGTGCAGGGCGGGTTATTTGAGATTGACCCTGGAGTAGTCCTGGCGACCGAATGGGCTCACCGAGTAACCCTGCACGTCCTTGCGCGTCAATGCGTACGCGGTTGGATGCGCCAGCGGCAGCCACAGCGCCTGCTGCTGAATCTGCGCCTGCGCCTGCTCGTAGAGCTTGGTGCGCACACCTTGTTCGCTGGTGGTCTTGCCGGCGCTGATGAGCTTGTCCAGATCGGCATTGCAGTAACGAGCGAAGTTGGTGCCGGACTTGACCGCCGCGCAGGAAAATTGCGGTGTGAGGAAGTTGTCCGGGTCGCCGTTGTCACCCGCCCAACCCATGAACAGCAGGTCATGCTCGCCGGCCTTGGCGCGGCGGATCAGTTCGCCCCACTCGATCACGCGGATTTCCGCCTGAATGCCGATCTCCGCCAGATCCGACTGCAGCATCTGTGCGCCGAGGCTTGGGTTCGGATTGAGCAGGCTGCCCGACGGCCGTGTCCAGATGGTGGTCTGGAAACCGTCCTTCAGACCGGCCTTGGCCATCAGCGCCTTGGCTTTAGCCACGTCGTGCGGGTAGCCCGGCAGGTTTTTCGCGTAGCTCCAGGTGTTCGGCGGATAAGGGCCGTTGGCGGCTTCGGCGGTGTCTTCGAACACGGCTTTGATGTAGTTGGCCTTGTCGAAGGCGAGGTTGATCGCCTGACGCACTTCCGGCTTGTCCAGCGGTGGGTGCTGGCTGTTGATGCCGACGAAAGCGGTCATGAACGCGTCAGTCTTTTCGACTTTCAGTGTCGGCTCTTTCAGCGCAGCCTGTACGTCCAGTGGCTTCGGCGAGAGGGCAATCTGGCATTCATTGCGCCGCAGTTTTTGCAGGCGCACGTTGGCGTCCGGGGTGATGGCGAAGATCAGCGGGTCCACCGATGGCTTGCCGGCGAAATAATCCGGGTTGGCCTTGTAGCGGATCGAGGCGTCTTTCTGGAAGCGGGTAAACACGAACGGGCCGGTGCCGATTGGCTGGCTGTTGAGCTTGTCCGTCGCATTGGCCTTTAGCAGTTTGTCAGCGTATTCAGCGGAGTAGACCGAGGCGAAACCCATGCTCAGCGTTGCCAGGAAGGTCGAGTCCGGGTGATCGAGGGTGAAGCGCACGGTCAGCGGATCCAGTGCGTCGATCTTCTTGATCAGTGCCGGCAACTGCATCGATTGCGCGTGGGGGAATCCGCTTTGGGCGACTTTGTGCCATGGGTTGGCCGGGTCGAGCATGCGGTCGAAACTGAATTTGACGTCTTCTGCTGTCAGCTCGCGGCTTGGCTTGAAGTAGTCGGTGGTGTGAAACTTCACCTGCGGGTGCAGTTTGAATACGTAGGTCAGGCCGTCGGTGCTGACTTCCCAGCTGTCGGCCAGGCTCGGGACGACCTTGCCGCTGGCGGTATCGAACTCCACCAGGCGGTTCATCAGCACGTCAGCCGAGGCATTGGTGGTGGTCAGCGAGTTGTATTGCACCACGTCGAACCCTTCAGGGCTGGCCTCGGTGCAGACGCTCAGCGCGGCGGCCTGGGCCAATGGGCTCAGCAGGAGCGGGGCGAGCAACAGGGGTAGGGCAGCGAGGCGCATGGTCGGCTTCCTTTTACAGATCGAAGGCCCATCTGCTAGTGCAGTCTGGAAAAGGCCTACCCTAGAGGTCGCGATTGCAAATGACTATCCCCTTTTTGTATTTTTGGGCCTGCTGTTATGCAGTTTCAGCTGGCGGTCGGCAACGCGACGGGCTCCAATCGTGCCCATGGGCGATTTTCTGCGACGAGTGGTAAAAACCGGTGTCAGCCTTTATCCAAAGCGCCCGCAGCCAAAAAATGCGCCTTTTTAGCGGTTCATTGCACATCGAATGTTGTTGCACCCCGGTCTTTCTGGTATAAAGCAGCGCTCTTTTCTAGGGGCCCGGTTCCTTCACTGTAGGTGTAGCCGGTAAGACCTCTAAAGAAACGCGGCGCCTGGCGCCAAATGACTGAGAGATTAAGCGGCCAACCCATGCCGGGTTGGGCATGTGGTTTTAGAGGGCTGAGGCATGTCGAGAGTATGTCAAGTTACCGGTAAGGGTCCGGTGACTGGGAATAACATTTCCCACGCAAACAACAAAACCCGTCGTCGTTTCCTGCCGAACCTGCAGCATCACCGCTTCTGGGTTGAAGAAGAGAAACGTTTTGTGCGTCTGCGCGTATCTGCAAAAGGCATGCGTATCATCGACAAGCGTGGCATCACTGTCGTGCTCGCCGAACTTCGCCGCGATGGCAAGATTTAAGGGAGCTAATCATGCGTGAATTGATTCGTTTGATCTCGAGCGCCGGTACTGGTCACTTCTACACTACCGACAAGAACAAGCGTACTACCCCGGACAAAATCGAGATCAAGAAATATGATCCGGTTGTTCGCAAGCACGTGATCTACAAGGAAGGCAAAATCAAGTAATTGATTTTTCCTGACTTACGAAAAAGGCCCGCATCTCACGATGCGGGCCTTTTTTGTTGCCTCGAATTTTGTAGCGCCTGTGCGGGCCTCATCGCGAGCAGGCTCACTCCTACATTGGAATGCGGTCACCTGTAGGAGTGAGCCTGCTCGCGATAGGGCCGGATCAGCCAGCTCAAATTTTCAAGCCTTCTGTTCGAAGATCACATAGATCTTGCGGCAAGCCTCCAGCACTTCCCAGGTACCACGGAACCCCGCCGGAATCACAAAACGGTCGCCAACACGCAAGGTCTTGGCATTACCGTCGCTATCACGCAGCACCGAAACCCCCTGCAAAATCTCGCAGTACTCATGCTCGGTGTAATTCACCGTCCACTGCCCAACCGCACCTTCCCACACGCCGACACCCATTTGCCCACAAGGGCTTTCGTATTGATGGAACACGGCTTGTTCGGGGTCGCCCTTGAGTACTTTGGCCGGGTCCGGGCGATAGCGTTCGGCTTCGCTGCTGGTCAGGCTGATGTCGACGACGTTCTGGATGTTCATTGTTGTTTTCTCCCGTGATGACGGCGCGGTGGCTTGAAAGGGCCAAAGTCTATGTTTATTAAAATGAACACCGCAAGGCCGTTTAGCGCGCTTATGTCAAATATATTGAAACAACCCCGGCCGCTGGTTTAGGGTGGCGGGTGCCTTGGGCCGAAAGCAGGCTGGCCGGGCAGAATTCCTGAAGACGTCCGCGAAAAACGCGGCGCTCTATTCAACAAGAGGAGGACACTCGAATGACCACCCTGACTCGTGCCGACTGGGAACAACGCGCCCGCGACCTGAAGATCGAAGGCCGCGCCTACCTCAACGGCGAATACACCGACGCCGTCTCCGGCGAGACCTTCGAGTGCATCAGCCCGGTTGATGGTCGTCTGCTCGGCAAGATTGCCAGCTGTGACGCCGCCGACGCCCAGCGTGCCGTGGAAAACGCCCGCGCCACGTTCAACTCCGGTGTCTGGTCGCGCCTGGCGCCGACCAAACGCAAAGCCACCATGATCCGTTTCGCCGGCCTGCTCAAACAGCACGCCGAAGAGCTGGCGTTGCTCGAAACCCTCGACATGGGCAAGCCGATCAGCGACTCGCTGTACATCGACGTTCCGGGCGCTGCGCAAGCGCTGAGCTGGAGCGGCGAGGCGATCGACAAGATCTACGACGAAGTCGCGGCCACCCCGCACGATCAACTGGGTCTGGTGACCCGCGAGCCAGTGGGCGTGGTCGGTGCCATCGTGCCGTGGAACTTCCCGTTGATGATGGCCTGCTGGAAACTCGGCCCGGCGCTGTCCACCGGTAACTCGGTGATCCTCAAGCCGTCGGAAAAATCCCCGCTGACCGCCATCCGTATCGCGGCACTGGCCGTCGAAGCCGGCATCCCGAAAGGTGTGCTCAACGTGTTGCCGGGTTACGGTCACACCGTCGGCAAGGCGCTGGCCCTGCACAACGATGTCGATACTTTGGTGTTCACCGGTTCGACCAAGATCGCCAAGCAGCTGATGATCTACTCCGGCGAATCGAACATGAAACGCGTCTGGCTGGAAGCCGGTGGCAAGAGCCCGAACATCGTCTTTGCCGATGCGCCGGATCTGCAGGCGGCTGCTGAATCTGCCGCCAGCGCCATCGCCTTCAACCAGGGCGAAGTCTGCACCGCCGGTTCGCGTCTGCTGGTCGAGCGTTCGATCAAGGACAAATTCCTGCCGATGGTTATTGAAGCGCTGAAAACCTGGAAACCGGGCAACCCGCTGGATCCGGCGACCAATGTGGGCGCGCTGGTCGATACCCAACAGATGAACACCGTGCTGTCCTACATCGAGTCGGGTCACACCGACGGCGCCAAACTGGTCGCCGGCGGCAAGCGCATCCTTCAGGAAACCGGTGGGACATACGTTGAGCCAACGATTTTTGACGGCGTGAGCAACGCGATGAAAATTGCCCAGGAAGAGATCTTCGGCCCGGTACTGTCGGTCATTGCTTTCGATACTGCCGAAGAAGCGATCCAGATTGCCAACGACACGCCTTACGGCCTGGCCGCGGCGGTGTGGACTCAGGACATCTCCAAGGCACACCTGACCGCCAAAGCGCTGCGCGCCGGCAGTGTGTGGGTCAACCAGTACGACGGCGGCGACATGACCGCACCATTCGGCGGCTTCAAGCAGTCGGGCAACGGTCGCGATAAATCGCTGCATGCGTTCGACAAGTACACCGAGCTGAAGGCGACGTGGATCAAGCTGTAAGTCGTTGACGGGAGCCTGCCTGGTCAGGTTCCTCAATGACAATGTGATCCCTTGTGGGAGCAAGCTTTTGTGGTGAGGGGATTTATCCCCGATCGGCTGCGAAGCAGTCGCAAAACCAATACACGCGGTGTATCTGATACTCCGCCGGTGCCGGTTTTGGGGTCGCTGCGCGACCCATCGGGGATAAATCCCCTCACCACAGGGTTTGCTCCCACATTTGGTTTTGTGGTTCTCATAAAAATAATCCACAGGAGCGTGGAACATGCGGTGGGCGACGTATTTCGCCGTGTTGGCGTCTGTCTTGAGTGTCGGCCTGGCCCTGGGGGTCAGCATGCCGTTGGTGTCGTTGCGCCTGGAAGGTTGGGGTTACGGCTCCTTCGCGATTGGCGTGATGGCGGCGATGCCGGCGATTGGCGTGTTGTTGGGCGCGAAGATTTCCAGTCATCTGGCGGCGCGTTTCGGCACGGCGAACCTGATGCGCCTGTGCCTGTGGGCCGGAGCGTTGTCGATCGGTTTGCTGGCGCTGCTGCCGAGTTATCCGATCTGGCTGGTGCTGCGCTTGATGATCGGCGTGATCCTGACCATCGTCTTCATCCTCGGCGAGAGCTGGATCAATCAACTGGTGGTCGAGCACTGGCGCGGGCGGCTGGTGGCGCTGTATGGCAGCAGCTATGCGTTGAGCCAACTGTCTGGCCCGTTGCTGCTGGGGGCGCTGGGCACCGAGCATGATTATGGTTTCTGGGTCGGTGTCGGCCTGCTGCTGGTTTCGCCTTTGCTGTTGCTGGGCCGCAGTGGTGCGCCGAGCAGTGAAGCGAGCAGCGTTACGTTTCGCGACTTGTGGGGCTTCGCTCGAGAACTGCCGGCGATCGCCTGGGCGGTGTCGTTGTTTGCCGCGTTCGAGGCGATGATCCTGACGCTGCTGCCGGTGTATTGCCTGCAGCAAGGCTTCACCGCCGAGATCGCGTTAGCGATGGTCAGCACCGTTGTGGTCGGCGATGCGCTACTGCAGTTACCTATTGGTGCGCTGGCGGACTACCTGTCGCGGCGCACATTGTTCACCGGCTGCGCAGTGATCCTGATGTTGTCGAGCCTGGCGATACCCATGCTGATCGATACGCTGTTGATCTGGCCGTTGTGGGTATTGTTCGGCGCCAGTGCCGGTGGTTTGTTTACCTTGTCACTGATTCTGATCGGCGAGCGTTATCGCGACGATGCGCTGGTGCGGGCCAATGCGCATATTGCGCAACTGTGGGGTGTGGGGTGTCTGATCGGGCCTTTGATGGCAGGGGCGGGCAGCCAGTGGATCAGCGGGCATGCGTTGCCGTTGTTGATGGCGGCGGGGGCGTTCGGGCTGGTCTTGCTGCTATTGCGCCAAGGTGCGTTTGGCCCAGTCACCGAACCTGCCTGACCCGAACCTGAAGCGCTGATGACCTGTGGCGAGGGGATTTATCCCGTTGGGCTGCGAAGCAGCCCCAAAACCTGCGATTGTGGTGCATCAGATACACGGCGTGCGATGGTTTTTACGACTGCTACGCAGCCGAGCGGGGATAAATCCCCTCGCCACAAAATCCCTCTAAAGCAGAGATCCTTGTGTGATTACAGCATGCGTTCCAGGCCCACGGTGGTGCTGAACCACGCATTGAATCGTCGCCACCAGCTCCCCGGTTCCTTGGTCAGCGTGTGCATCTGGCCGTTGTCCTCGGTTACCCAGACGATTTTTCCATCCTGCAATTTCGCTTCGTAGCTGAGCGCTGGCGCCATACCTTGCAACGCCAGTTCGCGCACGTGCTCGGCGAGTTCCGGGCTGTCCACCAGCACGCCCACCTCGGTGTTCCACAACACTGAGCGAGGGTCGAAGTTGAATGAGCCGATAAACGCTTTTTGCCGGTCGAAGATCATCGCCTTGCTGTGCAGGCTTGAATCCGAGCCGCGAAACGACTTGCTGTAGAACACGTGCGGGCCGCTGCCATAGTTATCCCCAGGCTGGCGCCGCAGCTCAAACAGCTTCACGCCGTGTTCCAGCAACGCCTTGCGATAAGGCGCATAGCCGCCGTGCACCGCCGGTACGTCGGTGGCCTCCAGCGAGTTGGTCAGCAAGCTCACCGAGACCCCGGCATCGGCGCGTCCGGTCAGGTACACAAGTCCCGGCTGCCCCGGCACGAAGTAGGCCGAGATCATGATCAGCTCTTTGCTGACGCCCCTCAGCTCCGGCGTCAGTTGCGTAGTCAGCAGCAATTGCGGATCCGGTTCGTTCTTGGCCAACACCTTGCTCGGCGCATCCCACAGTGCCTGATTCCAGGCCCAGATCAGCTCTTTGCGCCAGATGTCCATACGCGGTTCGGTCTTGAACGTCATCAACTGCTGATACAGCGCGTGATTCTGCTTGCGGGTTTCTTCCAGTGATTCTTCCAGACGCGTGCGGGTGTTCTGTAAGTCCTTGGCGCTCGGTCTGCTCGAGAGAAACTCGTCGATCGGCTTGCTCAGCGCGCTGTTCCAATACTGATCGAAGCTGTGCCCGAGCTGCTCCGCCACCGGGCCCACGCTGAGCATATCGATGTCGGTGAAATTCAGATTGGGCTCGGCATCAAAATATTCGTCGCCCAGGTTACGCCCGCCGACGATGGCCACGCTGTTGTCCGCCAACCACAGCTTGTTGTGCATGCGCCGGTGTTGCAGCGACAGATTGAACAGGCGCCCGGCCGCTCGGGTCACGCCGGTGCTGCGGCCCAGATGCAGCGGGTTGAACAGGCGGATCTGGATCTGCGGATGCGCTGCCAAAGTGGCGATGATCTGGTCGAGGCCGTCGCTGGTGGTGTCGTCGAGCAGAACCCGTACTCGTACGCCACGGTCGGCAGCCTTGAGCAGTTCTTCCACCAACATTCGCGTACTGATGCCGTCATGCACGATGTAGTACTGCAGGTCGAGGCTGGTTTGTGCGTTGCGGATCAGTTCAGCGCGGGCGGTGAAGGCTTCGGTGCTGTTGGACAGCAGACGGAAACCGGAGCGCCCCTGATATGGCGCGGCTTGCGCCTGGATCGAGCGACCGAAGCTCGAGTCGGACGCCGGCAGCGCCTGACTCGGTTCACGCGGCACATCGAGGCTGGCGCATCCGCTCACGAGCGCGGCAAGCATCAGCAAAGCGGGCAGGGGCTGTCTGAAGCTCACGTAGGATCGTTCCGAAGGGCGGCAAGGGTCGGCATATGGACGCTGGGCTCTCAAAAAAAGTCAGTCGGCTTCGGCCAGCAATTTGATCGCTGCCGCGCCAACCTTGCGCACCGCTTCTTCGATCTGCGGCGTCGGTTTGGCAGCGTAGTTCATTCGCAGGCAATTGCGGTACTTGCCCGAGGCGGAAAAGATGCTGCCGACGGCAATCTGTACACCTTGATCATGCAGCTCACGATTAAGTTTCAAGGTGTCGAAACCTTCCGGCAATTCGACCCACAACATGAAACTGCCTTGCGGTCGGCTGGCGCGAGTACCGGCCGGGAAATAGCGGGTTACCCAGTCGATCATCATGTCGCGATTACGCTGGTATTGCGTGCGCATCCGCCGTAAATGAGGTTCGAAGTGGCCGGACTTGAGAAATTCGGCGATGGCGATCTGCGGTTGCGGCGCGGTAGAACCGGTGCTGATGTATTTCATGTGCAGCACACGCTCAAGGTATCGACCCGGCGCGACCCAGCCAATGCGCAGGCCCGGCGCCAAGGTCTTGGAAAACGAACTGCACAACAGCACTCGGCCATCTTCGTCGAAGGACTTGATCGTGCGCGGGCGTGGGTAGGTGTAGGCCAGTTCGCCATAGACATCGTCTTCGATGATCGCCACGTCGAAACGCTGCGCAAGCGTCAACAACGCGCGTTTGCGCGACTCCGGCATGATGTAGCCGAGCGGATTGTTGCAGTTGGGCGTGAGTTGAATGACCTTGATCGGCCATTGTTCCAGGGCCAGTTCCAGCGCTTCGAGGCTGATGCCGGTGAGCGGGTCGGTGGGGATTTCCAGGGCTTTCATGCCCAGCCCTTTGAGGGTCTGCATGGCGCCGTGAAAGCTCGGCGAGTCCACCGCGACGATGTCGCCCGGCTCGCAAATCGCGTGGATGCTGGTGGACAGTGCTTCGTGGCAACCGGTGGTGACGACCAGGTCGCTGGCGCTCAACTGGCAGCCGGAGTCGAGCATCAATCGGGCGATCTGTTCACGCAGTTCGAGGGTGCCATGAATGTTGTCGTAATACAGACCGGGCATGTCCTGCCGGCGACTGATTCGCGCCAGGCCGCGCAGCAGCGGTTTCATCGTCGGTGAGGTGACGTCGGGCATGCCGCGACCGAGCTGCACCACATCCTTACGCGGTACTGCGCGGATCAGCTCCAGCACCTGATCCCACTGTGAAATCTCCACCGGCCGCTGCGCCGGACGGCCGACGGCGGGCAGCTCCGGCAACTCGCGACCGACCGGGACGAAATAGCCTGATTTGGGTTTCGGCGTGGCCAGGCCACTGTCTTCGAGCATGCGATAAGCCTGCTGCACCGTGCTGAGACTGACGCCATGTTCTACGCTCAAGGCGCGCACCGAAGGCAATCTGTCACCTGGACGATAGAAACCTTGTTCGATGCGCGTGCCGAGCAGTTCGGCGAGATTCACATAAAGCGTCATGGCACTGCCTCGATGCAGATGATTCGAAAAACCAGTACAGATGCGGCGTAAATCGACAATTCAGTGGCAGGAACAGCAAATCTGTATGGAAATAATACAGATGTGTTGAATCTGTAACGCTTTTGCCGACCCGCGCATCATGGAATCTCTGGCTACCCAAGTAAACAGGAGCGACAAAAATGAACGGCTTGAGCGATGTGCGGCTGACGTTACACAGTCAGGAACTGGAGGCAGGGCAGGAGGACAGTGCGTGGAACACGGCCATGCGCAATGCGCCGTCCGGGCTCAGTCGCTGGGGTCTGTTCTGGCATCGTCTGCACACGCGCAAGGCGTTGCTCGGCTTGACGCCGGAGCAACTCAAGGATGTCGGACTGACGCGGGAGCAGGCGCTGGAGGAGGGGTTGAAGCCGTTCTGGCGGATCTGAGATCTGTATTGTTTTTGTAGGCCTCATCGCGAGCAGGCTCACTCCTACAGGGGAATGCATTCGAACTGTAGGAGTGAGCCTGCTCGCGATAGGGCCTTCAAACCCACCGCAAAAACATCAGATCAGCTCTTTGAGGCGATGCCACAACATCCCCAGCGCCAACAACGGTGAGCGCAAATGTTTGCCGCCCGGAAAGGTGATGTGCGGCACCTTGGCGAACAGATCAAAGCCACCACTGTGCTGCCCGCTGATCGCCTCGGCGAGCAACTTGCCCGCCAGATGGGTGGCATTCACCCCGTGTCCGGAATAGGCCTGGGCGTAATACACGTTCGGCTGGTCAGCGAGCCGGCCAATCTGCGGCAAGCGGTTGGCGCCGATGCCGATCATGCCGCCCCACTGATAAGCGATCTTCACTCCGGCCAGTTGCGGGAAGACTTCGAGCATCTTCGGCTGCATGTATGCGGCAATGTCCTTGGGGTCGCGCCCCGAGTAATGGCAGGCGCCGCCGAACAGCAAGCGACGATCCGCCGAGAGCCGGTAGTAATCCAGCGCCACCCGCTGGTCGCAGACCGCCATGTTCTGCGGCAGCAGGTTGTGCGCCTGCTCTGCGGACAGCGGCTCGGTGGCGATGATGTAGCTGCCGGCGGGCAGGACTTTGCCGCTGAGTTGCGAGTTAAGGCCATTGAGATAGGCGTTGCATCCCAGCACCAGCGTCTTCGCCCGCACCGAGCCTTGCGCCGTGTGCACTTTCACTTCAGGGCCGTAATCGATACGGGTCACCGCCGACTGCTCGAATAGCTGCACGCCCAGTTGCTGTGCCGCTGCGGCCTCGCCCAGGGCCAGGTTCAACGGATGCAGATGCCCGGAACCCATATCGATCAAGCCACCCACATAGCGCTTGGAGCCGACCACCGTGTGCATCTCGCTGGCTTGCAGCAAACGGGTTTCGTGGCGATAGCCGAGGCCGCGCAGTTCTTCGGCGTCTTCGGCAAACCCCTCAAGGTCGGACGGTTTGTTGGCGAGGTCGCAATAGCCCCAGGTCAGGTCGCAGGGGATCTGAAAGCGTTCGACGCGCTGGCGGACGATTTCTACCGCTTCCAGGCCCATCAGTTTCATCTGCCGCACGCCGTCGGTGCCGATGACGTTGGCGAACTGATCGAGGCCGTGGCCGACCCCGCGAATCAGTTGTCCGCCATTGCGGCCACTGGCGCCCCAGCCGATCTTGTGCGCTTCCAGCAGCACCACGCTGAGGCCGCGCTCGGCCAGTTCCAGTGCGGTGTTGAGCCCGGAGAAACCGCCACCGACCACGCACACGTCGGCCATCACTTCACCTTGCAGCCGTGGATGATCCGGTTGCGGCAGGCTGCTGGCGGCGTAATAAGAGGCAACGTGAGGTTGGCTCGCGGTGGTCTGGGCGCGGGCGTTCATGGGCGTCATCCTGAGCGGGGTGTCGAGAAAATTTGACGGAGCATAAGCCGCGCTCGCGAAGGTGGGCAACATTGGTCGGTCTGCGGTGTCTGGATCACGGCTTTTGCGGCACAATTGCCGCCTATTCCACGTTGGTCACCGTTTCGATGAGCTGCAACAGCGAGAAAATCCGCACCCTGCGTCAGCAGATCCCGACGTTCGACTGCGTACCGGGCTGCCACGACTGCTGTGGGCCGGTGACGACTTCACCGGAAGAAATGGCGCGCCTGCCGCGCAAGACCCGCGCCGAGCAGGATGCGGCAATGGAAGAACTTAACTGTGTGCACCTGGGGCCGAATGGCTGCACGGTGTATGGCGAGCGACCGTTGATTTGCCGCTTGTTCGGGACGACGAAGACGTTGCCGTGCCCGAATGGGCGAGGGCCGGTGGAGCTGATTCATCCTCGGGCCGAGAAGCAGATCTTCGAATACATGGCGTCAAATCGGCAGGTGCTGGTTTAGCGGGTTCACTCCTGACCGAATCGAGGCCATCGCGAGCAGGCTCACTCCTACAGGGGGAGTGCATTCCAACTGTAGGAGTGAGCCTGCTCGCGATAGGGCCAGGTCAGGCCCGGCAAAACTCAGTCCGGAATCGGCAGGTTCAAGCTCTCTTTCACTTCTTCCATCACGATATAGCTCTTCGACTCACGCACATGCGGCAGCTTCAAGAGGATGTCGCCCAGCAGTTTGCGGTACGAGGCCATCTCGGAAATCCGCGCCTTGACCAGATAGTCGAAATCCCCTGACACCAAGTGGCACTCCAGCACGTGCGGCAGTTTCAGCACCGCGCGTCGGAACTCTTCGAAAGTATCGCCGGATTTGTAGTCGAGGCTGATCTCGACGAACACCAGCAGACTACCCTTCAAGTGCTGCGGATTCAGCCGGGCGTTGTAGCCCATGATGATCCCCTCACGCTCCAGACGCCGCACCCGCTCGGTGCACGGCGTGGTGGAGAGGCCGACCTTTTCCCCGAGTTCGGTGAAGGAAATCCGCCCGTCCGCCTGCAGGATCCGCAAGATGTTGCGATCGATCTTGTCCAGCTCACGTTTGGTCTGAGTGTTGGTACGCATAGGGGATGCGCCTCCGTGAAAAGGGTTTTTGCCGAGAATTGTCGCCAAATATAGGCGCTTATATAGTGAAAAGCACTGGCATTTATTTTTTACACTGCGCGCATCATTGCTCTAACAACAGACGTACGCGGCACGCCGCGAGAGGGATTAAAAATGCGCGTTATGGTCTTGGGTAGCGGCGTCATCGGTACCGCCAGTGCTTACTATCTGGCCCGTGCCGGGTTTGAAGTGGTGGTGGTCGACCGGCAGCCCGCCGCCGCCATGGAGACCAGTTTCGCCAACGCCGGCCAGGTCTCGCCGGGCTATGCCTCGCCGTGGGCCGCGCCGGGCGTGCCGCTCAAGGCCATAAAGTGGCTGCTGCAACGCCACGCGCCGCTGGCGATCAAGGCGACCGCCGACATCGACCAGTATCTGTGGATGGCGCAAATGCTGCGCAACTGCACCGCCAACCGCTACGCGGTGAACAAGGAGCGCATGGTGCGTCTGTCCGAGTACAGCCGTGACTGCCTCGACGAGCTGCGCGCCGAAACCGGCATCGCCTACGAAGGCCGCAGCCTCGGCACGACTCAGCTGTTCCGCACCCAGGCACAGCTCGATGGCGCCGCCAAAGACATCGCCGTGCTGAAAGAGTCCGGTGTACCGTTTGAAGTCCTCGACCGCGCCGGCATTGCCCGCGTCGAGCCGGCACTGGCCAATGTCACCGACATCCTCGCCGGTGCCTTGCGTCTGCCGAACGACCAGACCGGCGACTGCCAGATCTTCACCACCCGGCTCGCCGAAATGGCAGTGAAACTTGGCGTTGAATTCCGCTTCGGCCAGGACATCCAGAAACTCGACTTCGCCGGTGATCGCATCAACGGCGTATGGATCGACGGCAAGCTGGAAACCGCCGACCGCTACGTGCTGGCCCTCGGCAGCTACTCGCCACAACTGCTCAAGCCGCTGGGCATCAAGGCCCCGGTGTATCCGCTCAAGGGTTACTCGCTGACCGTGCTGATCACCAACCCGGCCATGGCTCCGACCTCGACCATTCTCGACGAGACCTACAAGGTCGCGATCACCCGTTTCGACAACCGCATCCGCGTCGGCGGCATGGCCGAGATCGCTGGTTTTGACCTGTCGCTGAACCCGCGTCGGCGCGAAACCCTGGAGATGATCGTCAACGACCTTTATCCTCAGGGCGGCAATCTGGCCGAGGCGAGTTTCTGGACCGGTCTACGTCCGACCACACCGGACGGCACGCCGATTGTTGGCGCCACGCCGTTCAAGAACCTGTTCCTCAATACCGGTCACGGCACTCTCGGCTGGACCATGGCGTGCGGTTCCGGTCGTTTGCTGGCGGACCTGATGGCGAAGAAAAAGCCACAGATCAGCGCCGAAGGCCTCGATATTTCCCGTTATGGCAACAAAATCCAGGAGTCCGCAAAACATGGCAATCCAGCGCCAGCTCACCAATGAGCGCATGAGTCAGATCGTCAGCCACAACGGCACCGTGTATCTGGCCGGGCAGGTCGGCGACGACTTCAACGCCGGGGTTGAACAGCAGACTCGTGAAGTGCTCGCCAATATCGAGCGTTTGCTCGATCTGGCCGGGACGGACAAACAGCATTTGCTGTCGGCAACGATCTACCTGAACGACATCGAAGCGCACTTTGCCGGGATGAACTCGGTGTGGGACCAGTGGCTGCCCAAAGGTGCTGCACCGGCCCGTGCCACCGTTGAAGCGAAGATGGCCAAACCGAGCATCCTGGTCGAGATTTCCATCGTCGCCGCGCTGCCGTAACCCGTTGTAAAAGATCCCTCTCCCGGTGCTGCTGGCGGTTCACGTCGTCAGCCAGCGCCGGTTTTTCTTCCCATGACCGCCAAGAAGTCTGCTGCCATGCGTCCTGCCCGTGCCCTGATCGACCTTCAAGCCCTGCGTCACAATTACCAAATTGCCCGCGAAGTCACCGGTGCCAAGGCGCTGGCGGTGATCAAGGCCGATGCCTATGGCCATGGCGCGGTGCGTTGCGCCCAGGCGCTGGAAGCCGAGGCCGATGGTTTCGCCGTCGCCTGTATCGAAGAAGCGCTGGAGCTGCGCGCCGCCGGCATCCGTGCCCCGGTGTTGCTGCTTGAGGGGATTTTCGAGGCCGACGAACTGGCGCTGATCGTCGAGCATGATTTCTGGACCGTGGTGCATTCGCTGTGGCAGCTCGAAGCCATCGAGCAAGCTGCGCTGAGCAAACCGATCACTGTGTGGCTGAAACTCGATTCGGGCATGCACCGTGTGGGGCTGCATCCGAAAGATTATCCGGCGGCCTATCAACGCCTGCTGGCCAGCGGCAAAGTGGCGAAAATCGTCCTGATGAGCCACTTCGCCCGCGCCGATGAATTGCACGAGCAGAGCAGCGCCGATCAAGTAGCGGTATTTGAAGCCGCTCGCCAAGGTCTGGCTGCCGAAGTCAGTCTGCGCAATTCGCCAGCCGTGCTCGGTTGGCCGCAGATTCACAGCGACTGGGTGCGTCCCGGCATCATGCTCTACGGCGCTACGCCGTTCGAAGAAGCCAACGCTGTGGCTGAGCGCTTGAAACCAGTGATGACGCTGGAGTCGAAAGTCATCTGCGTGCGTGAGTTGCCGGCCGGTGAACCGATTGGCTACGGCGCCAAGTTCATCACCGACAAGCCGATGCGCATCGGCGTGGTGGCCATGGGTTACGCCGATGGCTACCCGCGTCAGGCGCCAACTGGCACGCCGGTGCTGGTGGCGGGTAAACGCAGCCGCATCCTTGGCCGAGTATCGATGGACATGCTCTGCATCGACCTCACCGATGTACCGGAAGCGGGCCTCGGTTCGACTGTCGAGCTGTGGGGCAAAAACATCCTCGCCAGCGAAGTGGCGAAGTGGGCCGACACCATTCCGTACCAGATCTTCTGCAACCTGCGTCGAGTGCCAAGGCTCTATTCCGGGGCTTGAGGCCGCTACGGGTCCCGAGTGTTGTAAATACTGAACGCTGTCGCCATGATAACGCTCAATATTTCTACAACACTCTGGAGGCTCCAGCCTTGGACGTCGGTGAACGACTGCAATCGATCCGCAAGCTCAAAGGGCTTTCCCAGCGTGAACTCGCCAAACGCGCGGGCGTCACCAACAGCACCATTTCGATGATCGAAAAGAACAGCGTCAGCCCTTCGATCAGTTCGCTGAGAAAAGTTCTGGGCGGCATTCCCATGTCGATGGTCGAGTTTTTTTCCGAAGAAATCCTCCAGGAAAAACCGACCCAGATCGTCTACAAGGCCAACGAGCTGATCGACATTTCCGACGGCGCCGTGACCATGAAACTGGTGGGCCGCGCGCACCCGAGCCGGGCTATCGCATTCCTCAACGAAATCTACCCACCGGGCGCCGATACCGGCGAAGAAATGCTCACCCATGAGGGTGAGGAAACCGGGATTCTGGTCGAAGGTCGTCTGGAGCTGGTGGTGGGTCTGGAAACTTTTATCCTCGAAGCCGGCGACAGCTACTACTTTGAAAGTACCAAGCCGCATCGTTTCCGTAATCCGTTCGACTCGCCTGCGCGACTAATCAGCGCAGCAACACCGGCGAATTTTTAAACAAAGAGGTGCCAGGCCATGACGGCAAAGGCATCCGGACAGTTTTTCCACCGTGCGGTATAACCCCTTCGACTATGGGGTTGTTTCAGTGTGGCGGGCTACCCGCTATACTTCCGCCCGCCTGCGAACCGTGGCCGCAGGCGTGAATAGCCACCATTGAGGGTGAACGCGTGAACCTAATTATGAAAATGCTGGCTGCACCAGCAACCGTACTGGCCCTCTGGGCTGTCAGCGCTCAAGCTGCGACGAATGACGACATTGCCAAACGCCTTGAGCCGGTTGGCCAAGTGTGTGTTCAGGGGCAGGAATGCAAGGGGATGGAAGTGGCTGCGACTGCCGGCGGCGGTGGCGGTGCGAAAACTCCGGATGAAGTGATTGCCAAACATTGCAACGCTTGCCACGGCACCGGCCTGTTGGGCGCGCCGAAAATCGGTGACGCGGCAGCGTGGAAAGAGCGTGCTGATCACCAGGGCGGCCTTGATGGCATCCTCGCCAAAGCCATCACCGGTATCAATTCGATGCCGCCGAAAGGCACCTGCGCCGATTGCTCGGATGACGAGCTCAAGGGTGCAATCCAGAAGATGTCCGGCCTGAAATAAGCCACGCTTCTGATGAAAAAAACCGTCTTCGGACGGTTTTTTTGTGTCCGCGATTCATTGCGTGGGCTGTCCTTTGCAGCAAACTCAAGGCAAGCTCGGTCTACCTCTATTCACGGAACGGGCGGGAGGCTTCAGATGGTGCAGTTGTGTTCGATCGAACAGGCAGTGGACGACGTACTGGCGAGGTTGCCGGCGCATATCCACATGGGCTTGCCGCTGGGGCTGGGCAAACCCAATCATTTCGTCAACGCGCTGTACCGGCGCATCAAGGGCCTGCCCGAGCGTCAGCTGACGATCTACACCGCGCTCTGCCTAGGGCGGCCGAGCCTGGGCGACGGTTTGCAGAAGCGCTTTATCGAGCCTTTCGTCGAGCGGGTCTTTGGTGACTATCCGGAGTTCGATTTCCTCGCCGACCTGCACCGCGACAGCCTGCCCGCCAATATCCGCATCGAGCAGTTCTTCATGCAGCCCGGCAGCCTGCTCAACAGCCCGCCGGCGCAGCAGGATTACGTCAGCAGCAACTACAGTCATGCGGCCCGCGACATCAACGCTGCCGGGCTGAATCTGGTGGGCCAGTTGCTCGCCAGCAGTAGCGAACATCCTGATCGTCTGAGCCTGAGCTGCAACCCGGACATCACCCTCGACCTGTTGCCGATGATCGCCAAGCGCCGCGAGGCCGGGGAGACGATTCTGCTGGTCGGTCAGGTGCATACCGATTTGCCGTACATGCCCGGCGATGCCGAAGTCGACATCGACACCTTCGACCTGCTGATCGACGAGAAGGACAGCAGCACGCTGTTTTCCACGCCAAACATGCCGGTCGGTTTTCAGGACCATTTCATTGGTTTGCACGCCAGTACCCTGGTGCGCGACGGCGGTACATTGCAGATCGGCATCGGCTCGATGGGTGATGCGCTGACGGCTGCGTTGTTGGCCCGCCAAGGCGATAACGCTGGTTATCAGGCATTGCTGGGCGATGTGAACCTCAGTCAGTGGGCGCAGCTGATCAGCCGTGAGGGTGGCACTGAACCGTTCGCCAAAGGCCTTTACGGCTGCAGCGAAATGTTCGTCAACGGCCTGCTGGTGCTGGCCGATGCCGGGATCATCCGGCGCAAGGTCTACCCCGACGTCCAGACGCAAGAAAAGGCCAACGCCGGCACCCTCGATGAAGCGGCGCAAACCGATGGCATCTCGGTGCACGGCGGCTTCTTCCTTGGCCCGCGCAGTTTTTACCAGCGCCTGCGTGAATTGCCGCACAGCAAGCGCCTCGAATTCAACATGACCCGCATCAGCTACATCAACGAGTTGTATGGGCAGGAAGAACTCAAGCGTTTGCAGCGACTTGATGCACGGTTCATCAACACCGTGTTCACCATGACGTTGCTTGGCGCCGGGGTGGCCGATCAACTCGAAGACGGACGCGTGCTCAGCGGTGTCGGCGGGCAGTACAACTTCGTCGCCCAGGGCCACGCGTTGCACGATGCACGCTCGATTCTGATCCTGCGCAGTTGGCGTGAATCCGGTGGCGATGTCAGTTCCAACATTGTCTGGGAATACGGACACTGCACGATTCCACGGCATCTGCGGGACATCGTGGTCACCGAGTACGGCATCGCCGATTTGCGCGGCAAGACGGACGCTGCGGTCATTGAAGCGTTGCTCAATATCAGCGACTCACGCTTTCAGTCAGGGCTGATCGAGCAGGCGCAGAAGGTCGGCAAACTGCCAAAGGACTTCCGCATCGATCCACGTTTCGCCGACAACACGCCGCAACGTTTGCAGGCGATTGCAGCGAAGCATCCGCATCTGTTTCCGGAGTATCCGCTGGGTTGTGATTTCACTGCGATCGAGAAGGATTTGCTGCGGGCGCTGAACTGGCTGAAGAGCAAATTCAAGTTGAGCGAGATTCTGGAACTGGGCAAGGCTGCGCTGGATGCGCCGGAGGCTTCGTTGTATCCCGAGCATCTGGAGCGGATGCAGCTCAGCAACCCGGAGGGCCTGAAAGAAGACCTGTTCCAGCGCCTTCTGCTCACCGGCCTGAAGGCCACCACGCAATAACTGCCTGACCCAAAACAACTGTAGGAGTGAGCCTGCTCGCGATGGCGGTGTTTCAGTCAAGAATATGTCGACTGATACACCGCCATCGCGAGCAGGCTCACTCCTACAAGGGGATTGCGGTGAGGCCGGGTTATTCGATGAAGGTAACCACGCCATCCTTCAGCGATTTCACGCGAGCCAGCGATTCAACGCGATAGCCCTGCGAGTCCAGTTCGGCGCGGCCGCCCTGGAACGACTTCTCGATGACGATGCCCAGGCCGGCAACGGTGGCGCCGGCCTGCTTGATGATCGAGATCAGCGCCTGCGAAGCCTTACCGTTGGCCAGGAAGTCATCGATGATCAGCACGCGGTCGCTGCTGGTCAGGTGACGAGGGGAGATGGCCACGGTGCTTTCGGTCTGCTTGGTGAACGAGTAAACGGTCGCCGACAGCAGGTTTTCAGTCAGGGTCAGGGACTGGTGCTTGCGGGCGAAGATCACCGGCACGCCAAGGTTCAGACCGGTCATGATCGCCGGAGCAATGCCCGAGGCTTCGATGGTGACGATCTTGGTAATGCCGGAATCCTTGAACAGCGTGGCGAATTCGTCGCCGATCAGCTTCATCAGGGCCGGGTCGATCTGGTGGTTCAGGAAGGCGTCGACCTTCAGGACCTGGTCGGAAAGCACAATGCCTTGTTCGCGGATTTTCTGGTGCAATGCTTCCATGAAGCTGTCCTCTTTTGGCGCTTTGTGCGCCGAAGGTCTAGTAAAAAAGTGGTCAATTCTAGCGCTTTAACATCGCGCGTATATCAGCCAATGCGCTATTGCCACGCACGACTTTGACTTCGGTCGGTGTGTCGTCGTTGCCTTCCCACGCCAGATCGTCCGGCGGCAGCTCATCGAGGAAGCGGCTGGGCGCGCAATCGATGATCTCGCCGTACTGCTTGCGCTTGGCAGCGAAGGTGAAGGCCAGGGTCTGGCGCGCACGGGTGATGCCCACGTAGGCCAGGCGGCGTTCTTCTTCGATGGTGTCGGCTTCGATACTGGAGCGGTGCGGGAGGATTTCCTCTTCCATGCCCATGATGAACACGTACGGGAATTCCAGACCCTTGGACGCATGCAGGGTCATCATCTGCACGCCTTCGGCGCCGTCCTCTTCTTCCTGCTGACGCTCGAGCATGTCGCGCAGGACCAGTTTGCCGATGGCGTCCTCGACGGTCATCTCACCTTCTTCGTCTTTCTCGAGGGTGTTTTTCAACGCCTCGATCAGGAACCAGACGTTGCTCATCCGGTAGTCGGCGGCTTTGTCGCTGGAACTGTTGGTGCGCAGCCAGTTCTCGTAGTCGATGTCCATGACCATGCTGCGCAGTGCGGAGATCGGATCTTCGCCGGCGCACTGCTCGCGGACCTTGTCCATGAAGCGCTTGAAGCGCGACAGGCGATCGGTGAAGCGGCTGTCCAGATGTTCGCCCAGACCGATTTCGTCGGTGGCGGCGTACATCGAGATCTTGCGTTCGGTGGCGTAGTTGCCGAGTTTTTCCAGGGTGGTCGAGCCGATTTCGCGGCGCGGCACGTTGATCACGCGCAGGAAGGCGTTGTCGTCGTCCGGGTTCACGATCAGGCGGAAGTAGGCCATCAGGTCTTTCACTTCCTGACGGCCGAAGAAGCTGTTGCCGCCGCTCAGGCGGTACGGCACCTGATGGTGCTGCAGTTTCAGCTCGATCAGCTTGGCCTGATAGTTACCGCGATAAAGGATCGCGAAATCGCTGTACGGGCGGTCGGTGCGCAAGTGCAGGCTGAGGATTTCCATGGCCACGCGCTCGGCTTCGGCGTCCTCGTTGCGGCAGCGGATCACGCGGATCTCGTCGCCGTGGCCCATTTCACTCCACAACTGCTTTTCGAATTCGTGCGGGTTGTTCGAGATCAGCACGTTGGCGCAGCGCAGAATGCGGCTGGTGGAGCGGTAATTCTGCTCGAGCATCACCACTTTCAGGGACGGATAGTCGTCCTTGAGCAGCATCAGGTTTTCCGGCCGCGCACCGCGCCAGGCGTAGATCGACTGGTCGTCGTCGCCTACTACGGTGAACTGGTTGCGCGTGCCGATGAGCATTTTCACCAGCAGGTACTGGCTGGCGTTGGTGTCTTGGTATTCGTCGACGAGCAGATAGCGAACCTTGTTCTGCCACTTTTCGAGGATGTCGGCGTGCTCTTCGAAGAGTTTCACCGGCAGCAGGATCAGGTCGTCGAAGTCCACCGCGTTGAACGCCTTGAGCGTGCGCTGGTAATGGGTGTAGACGATGGCGGCAGTCTGTTCTTTCGGATTTCGCGCATTTTCCAGCGCTTGAGGCGGCAGGATCAGGTCGTTTTTCCAGGCGCCGATCATGTTCTTGATCTCGTCGACGCCGTCTTCGCCCGCGTATTCCTTCTGCATGATGTCGGTCATCAGCGCTTTTACATCGGTCTCGTCAAAGATCGAGAAACCCGGTTTATAGCCCAGCCGCGCGTGTTCCTTGCGGATGATGTTAAGACCGAGGTTGTGGAAGGTGCAGACCGTCAGGCCACGCCCTTCGCCGGCCCGCAGCAAGGTGCCGACCCGCTCTTTCATCTCGCGCGCGGCCTTGTTGGTAAAGGTCATGGCGACAATGTACTGAGCGCGGATGCCGCAGTTCTGGATCAGGTGCGCGATTTTGCGCGTGATCACGCTGGTCTTGCCGGAGCCAGCACCGGCGAGCACCAATAGAGGGCCGCCGACGTAGTTCACGGCTTCTTGCTGCCGGGGATTGAGTCGGGACATACGAAAATTCGGGAGTCGTTGACGAAATGGGCCGGCATTTTAACAGGCTCAGAGATTTGTGCTGCTCTGTCCGACTTGTGACGCACCACGCGATTCAAATTTGCCGGTTTTGTTACTTTCACGCAGGATGCGCGGAGATTTTGCGGCTAATGTTCTCATTCATGACACAAAATAACGTTTTGATAATCGTTGTCATTTGGTCATTGTTGCAGGCAACGGCATAATGCCCCGCCCACATAATCATTGCAGAGTCTAGGGAGCTAGCTTGTCTACGCCTGTCGAACCCTTGCGTTTGCTGCTACTGGCCGAAGAGCCAGCGTGGACAGCGTTATTGCGCGAGTGTCTGGCTCCTATGGGGAGCGCGGCGGTGCTGATCAGCGCGCCGAGCTGGGAGTCGGTCAGCAGTTTGTTCGAAGACAATCGCCACGCGGTGTTGTTGACGGTTCCCGCGCTGCAACCGGCACCCGGCCGTTGCAGCCTGCCGACGGTATTGCTGCTGGAACACGAACCGGAGACCGCGCCGGTTGGTGTCAGTGACTGGCTGGTGTTCGATGTTCTCGACGCCGGTATGCTGCGGCGTTGCCTGCGCCATGTGCGCGAACGCGGCGTTCTCGAAAACACTCTGCAACGCCTCGCTGAACAGGACCCGCTGACCGGTATCGCCAACCGTCAGGGGTTCCAGACTTTGCTCACCGCGCGCCTTGCCGAAGGTGACGGTCGTGGCCTGGCCCTCGGGCATCTCGACCTCGATAATTTCCGCCACGCCAATGACGCTCTCGGTCATCAGGCCGGCGACCGCTTGATCCTGCAAGTCGTCTCGCGGCTGAAAAGTCAGCTGGAGGCCGGCGATCAACTGGCGCGCCTCGGCAGCGATGAGTTTGCCCTGTTGATCGACACCCGCCGCGCACCGCAACGCGCCGAGTGGATGGCTGAACGCATCACCGAAGCCTTGTCTGAACCCTACTGGGTCGACGGCGAAAGCCTGCTGATCGGTTCCAGCCTCGGTATCGCCCATGCTCGCGCACAGGGCGGCGCCGATCCGCTGATGTGGCATGCGCACATCGCTATGCAACAGGCGAAAAGTACCCAGGGCTGCACCTTCCATATCTTCAATGAACGCATCAATCGCAATGCGCGGAGCATGGCCGACCTCGAAAGTGAACTGCGCCGGGCCTTGCGCCGCGATGAACTGGAACTGCATTACCAGCCACGGCTGAATCTTGAGGACGGCCAGATCGTCGGCCTCGAAGCCTTGGTACGCTGGCGTCACAGTGAGCGCGGTTTGCTGCCGCCAAGTGAGTTCGTGCCTTTGGCTGAACAGAGCGGGCTGATCGTGCCGTTGGGTTACTGGGTGATTTCTCGTGCGCTGCGTGACATGCAGGCCCTGCGCGAGCACGGTTTGCCGGCGCTGCACATGGCGATTAACCTTTCTTTTCGCCAGTTTCAGGACAGCCAGTTGCTGCCGACCCTCAGCCGTCTGATTGCCGAGCGAGGTGTCGAGGCGCAGTGGCTGGAATTCGAGCTGACCGAAACCGCGGTGATGCGCCGCAGCGATCTGGTCAAGCAGACCATGGACGCCCTTGGACGCCTCGGCGTGCGCTTCTCGCTGGATGACTTCGGCACCGGGTTCTCGTCGTTTGTGCACCTCAACAGCCTGCCGATCACCTTGCTGAAGATCGACAAGAGCTTTGTCGGCGGCATGGAGAAACGCGAAGAGAATCGCAAACTGGTGCACGCGATGATCAACCTCGCGCACAACCTGCATCTGGAAGTGGTGGCCGAAGGGGTGGAAACGCCGGAGCAGCTCGATTTACTGCGCGGGTTTGGCTGCGATCAGGTGCAGGGGTATCTGATCAGCCGGCCGTTGCCGTTGGCGGAACTGGTTGAGTACCTGACGTTTGGCTCAAGCCAACAGCCAGCCCTGGAAATTGTCAGCTAACTCCATAACTCAATTTGGAACAACATTTTGGCGAGGGGATTTATCCCCGATCGGCTGCGAAGCAGTCGCAAAACCTTAGCACTGGGAACATCTTATAAACCCCAGCTACCGGTTTTGGGGCGGCTTCGCCACCCATCGGGGATAAATCCCCTCGCCACAAAGGCTCACTCCTACAAGGGATCTCAGTCAGGCTGCGCGATTGTGTAGTGACTTGATGGCGCAGGCTCACGCCGAATCATCCGCTTCATCTTCCACTCAAACGCCAGCGTCAAACTCACCGCCGCACACGCCAGGCCCAGCGCCAATCCCCACCACACGCCCGTCGGCCCCCAGTTCAAGTGGAACGCCATCCACCACGCCGCCGGCGCACCGATCAGCCAATAGCAACCGAGCCCGACCAGAAACGTGGTCTTCGCGTCCTTGAGTCCACGGATGCAGCCCATGGCAATCGTCTGCGTACCGTCAAAAAGCTCGAACCACGCCGCCACCGCCAGCAGGCTCACCGCCAGCCGAATCACTTCGGCAAACGCCGGATCGTTGTGGTCCAGAAACAACCCGACCAATTGATTCGGCAGCAGCCAGAACACCATGGCAAAACCCAGCATCACCACCGCACCGAATACGATCCCGACCCGACCGGACATGCGCGCAACGCTCAATTGCCCTGCGCCGTAATGCTGGCCGATGCGCATGGTGATCGCGTATGACATGCCGGCCGGCACCATGAACGCCACCGAAACGATCTGCAGGGCGATCTGGTGCGCACCCATTTGTGTGCTGCCCATGGTGCCCATGCACAGCGCCGCGAAGGCGAACAAACCGACTTCCACCGCGTAGGTGCCGCCAATCGGCAGACCTAGGCGCCACAACTCTTTCAAGTATTGGCGGTTAGGCCGCGACAAACCGGCACGCAATGGATAAGCGTCGTAGGCCGGATGCCGGCGGATATGCCAGGCCAGCGCGAGCGCCATGCAGTTGGCGACAATCGCCGTGACCAGACCGATGCCCATCAGGCCCAGTTTCGGCAGCCCGAACATGCCGGTGATCAGTGCGTAATTGAGCAGAAAATTGGCCACCGTGCCGCCGAGGCTGATGACCATCACTGGAGTGGCGCGGCCAATCGCACTGGTGAAGCCGCGCAGGGCCATGAAGCTCAGATAGCCGGGCAGGGCGAAGGGCAGGGCGATCAGAAACTGGCCGGCGGCAGTGACGTTGGTTTCGGTCTGGCCGAACAGCAGCAACAGCGGTTTCAGATTCCACAGCAGCAACCCGGCACCCAGTGCCATCAGCCACGCCAGCCACAATCCGGCCTGAGTCAGGCGCGCGGCGCCAATGATGTCGCCGGCGCCCTGACGGATCGCCACCAGGGTTCCGACCGCCGCAATCACGCCGATGCAGAAGATCGACACGAACGAATAGCTCGCCGCGCCCAGTCCACCGCCGGCCAGGGCTTCGGGGCTGATGCGCGCCATCATCAGGGTGTCGGTCAGCACCATCAACATGTGCGCCAACTGTGAAGCGATCAACGGCCCCGACAGCCGCAGAATGGCCCAGAGTTCGGTACGCACAGGATGTTGCATGGTCATCACCACTCATCAATAGAGGGAACAGGAGACCGTCGATTCTCGGGGTTTGAAGGCGCTTTCACAAAGGGATAAAAAGGATGGGTAGCATGATTAAAACTCATGCTGAGCAGATTCTGCTAAGTTGCCGACATCCCGCCACAGGAGCTTTGTGCATGTCCCGCCGACTTCCTCCGTTGTATGCCCTGCGCGCATTTGAAGCGGCGGCGCGGCACAGCTCGTTCACGCGCGCCGCCGAAGAGTTGTCGATCACTCAAAGTGCGGTCAGTCGACACATTCGTACGCTCGAAGAACATTTCGCCTGTCGGCTGTTTCACCGCAGCGGGCGCAATCTGCAACTGACCGAATCAGCGCGGATGCTCTTGCCCGGTATTCGCGAAGGTTTTACCGCTCTTGAGCGCGCCTGTAACACCTTGCGCGCCGAGGACGACATCCTGCGCATGAAAGCGCCATCGACCCTGACCATGCGCTGGTTGCTGGCGCGGCTCAGTCGCTTCCGTCATTTGCAGCCGGGCAATGAAGTGCAACTGACCAGTGCCTGGATGGATGTGGATTCGGTGGACTTCAACCATGAGCCCTTCGATTGCGCGGTGCTGCTCAGTGATGGGCATTTTCCACCGGACTGGGAGGCCAGCCTGCTGTTTCCCGAGGAGCTGATTCCGGTCGGTGCGCCGAACCTGCTGAATGATCAACCGTGGGATGTTGCGCGACTGGCCAGCGCCGAGTTGCTGCACCCGACCCCGGATCGCCGCGATTGGCGTAGCTGGCTGGAGCACATGGGCTTGTCCGATCAGGTATCGCTCAAGGGCGGGCAGGTCTTCGATACGTTGGAGTTGGGCATGATCGCGGCGGCTCGTGGGTACGGCGTGTCGATGGGCGATCTGCTGATGGTCGCCGAGGATGTGGCGCAGGGACGTTTGAGTCTGCCGTGGCCGACAGCGGTCGCCAGCGGATTGAATTATTACCTGGTGTGGCCAAAAACTCGCCCGGGAGGTGAACGTTTGCGCCGCCTCAGCGACTTCCTGCAAGGCGAAGTCCGTGCCATGGCGCTGCCGACCGTCAAACGCTTGAGCTGAAACGTTCGAGCCGCCACAATGCCGGCCTTCTGCCATAACCCTGCTGAGTGCTCAAGTATTCGGGTTTTCCGCCGACTACGAGCAAGTGGAACCGTCGTGCCGGTATCCACGAGCCACCCCCACTATTAGAAAATTATCCGAGCTGCGGTCAAGGAGGATCGAAAAGTTCGGCCAGGAGCTGTCCATGTCTCAACCTCGCGCTCGGATCGCATCGCAGCTGGGCCTCGCGCTCGCTGTGATTCTGGCGATCGTCATCAGCGGCAGTACGGTGTTCGCCTTGCGTTCGCTGGATACCGCCAACCTCGCCACCCGTGAAGAGCATCTGGCCAGTGAGGCGCGGCTGCTGGCTGACCAACTGAGCACTTTTCACGGCACGCTGCGTGAAAGCACGCAGCGTCTGAGCGGGTTGTTCGAGAAGCGCTTCAGCGCAGGTCTGAGTATTCACCCGAGTGAGCCGGTGAGCGTTGCCGGCACCCAGACCCCGGGCCTGCACCTGGGCAGCGAAGTGTTGAACAACAACTTCAAGGAAGTCGACGATTTCAAGCAGATGACGGCGGGCGTCGCCACGCTGTTCGTGCGCAGTGGCGAAGACTTTGTGCGGGTCAGCACCTCGCTGACCAAACAGGACGGCACCCGCGCCATCGGCACCTTGCTCGATCACGCGCACCCGGCTTACGCGAAGTTGATGGCGGGGCAGGGTTATGTCGGCCGCGCCTTGTTGTTCGATCGCTCTTACATGACCCAATACACCCCGGTGCGTGATGGCAGTGGCAAGGTGATTGCCGTGCTGTTCGTCGGTTTCGATTACACCGACGCGCAGAATATTCAGTTCGACAACCTCAAACGTTTCCGCATCGGCCAGAGTGGTTCGCTGGCGTTGCTGGATGAGCAGAACAAATGGCTGGTTCCGCCAGCAGGCGTGCAGGCACTGGATCAAGCCGTACCGGTGATCAATGGTCTGGTGAAGACCCCGGGCAAAGGCGAGTTCTGGAGCGACAAGTCGGAGGACTTCTACAGCATTGCCGTGCCGTTCGATGGCGGGCCGTGGTCGGTCGTTGCGAGCATGCCGAAGTCGGAAATTCGTGCCGTGACCTGGAGCGTCGGTACGCAACTGGCCATTGGCAGCCTGTTGGCGATGTTGCTGGCGGTGGGGTCGGTGGTGTGGTTGCTGCGCAGCAAACTCGCGCCGCTGAGCGATCTGGTACGACAGGCTGAAGCTCTGGGCGCCGGTGATCTGAGCGTGCGCCTGAACGTGTCGAGTAATGACGAAATCGGTCAACTGTCCCGCGCTTTCAACCAGATGAGTCAGGCTTTATCGACCATGGTTGAGCACATCCGTCGTGCCTCGCAAGAAGTTAACAGCCGTGCGCAGGCGTTGTCCGGTTTGTCCGGCGGCGCATACGAAGGCATGGAGCAGCAGTCCGGCGAAATCACCAGCATGGCCGGTGCGGTGGAAGAGTTCAGCGCGACCTCGCTGAACATTGCCGACAATATGGGCGCGACCCAGCGTCTGGCGCAGGAAAACGCTCAGCAAACGCAGATCGGTCGCAGTTCGATGGAAGAAGCGTCGTCCTCGCTGGAGCAAATCGCTGGCGCTCTGAACAGTACCGCCACCGTGATCAACACCCTCGGTCAGCGTTCGCAGGAAATCGGTGGCATCGTCGGCGTGATTACCTCGATTGCCGAACAGACCAACCTGCTCGCGCTTAACGCGGCGATTGAAGCGGCGCGTGCCGGTGAGCAAGGTCGCGGCTTTGCCGTGGTGGCGGATGAAGTGCGCAGTCTGGCTTCGCGTACTCGTCAGGCCACCGATGAAATTTCCAGCATGATCCACAGCATCCAGCAGGAAACCGGCAACGCGATCAGCACCATGGAGCAGGGCAATGTGCTGATGCAGGAAGGTTTGTCGCGTAACGCTAATGTTGCGTCGGCGCTGGCGCGGATCGATGAGCAGAGCCGTTCGGCGGGGCAGCAGTTTGCTGCGATTACCACGGCGACTCAGGAGCAGAGCAGCACTGCGACGCTGTTGAGCAGCAATTTGCAGAGCATTGCGATGGCCAACAGTGAGCAGCGCGAGGTGGTGTCCAACCTGGCCGTGACCGCCAAGGAACTGGAAGGTCTGGCGGCCGAACTGCGTCAGGAGGTTGACCGGTTCCGTTAAGGCGCCGGTGCCTTATTGATACACCGAGAGGTCCTCACTGGAGTCGACCTCTCCCCATTCGCCGGTGTAGGCGACAGCTTCAATTGGCACCCGACCGGCATCGATGACGCGTTGCAGAGTGTTGGTCATGTGCATGCTGTCGCGTTGCTGCGGCGACAGTTCGGCACGCAGTCGCACGACTTCCGCCCAGCCTTCGGGAGTGAAGCGCAAAAGCCCCATGTACTGACCCTGAACGTCATCCACCGATTGTGGCTTGTTGCCGATTTCCGCCAGCGTGTGCGTGGCGGCCAGGCGAAAGGTTTCGGCATCCAGCAATGGGTCGCCGAAACGCTCGGTCCACAGCTGCAACCAGTTGGGGTCGTAGGTTACGGCCAACGCCGCGTCGCTGTTGATCAACGACTGCACGGCCACAGGGCTGTAGAAAATATCCGAATAGCTGACGATGCACGGCTGACCCTGAAGCCAGGACTCGGCGCAGGCCAGTGACGAAACCATATTGGTCTCGGCCCAGCGCGGGTTGTGAAACTCGCTCAGACCACGCTCTGCCAGCAGCTCGCGCTTGTAACCGGTCACCACCGCGATGTCGCTGATACCCGCTGCCCGCAATGACTCCAACTGCCATTCCAGCAGTGGTTTACCGCGCAACTCGACCAGACATTTTGGGCGTTCATCGGTGAGGCTTTTCATGCGGCTGCCACGTCCGGCAGCCAGAATAATGGCTTTCACTACAGGTCTATCCCGTGAATGCTTCATTGGAGTCGGTTTCGCCAAACAGGCGCTGCAGACGCTGAAGGTCGTGCACCGCGAAATCGCTTTCACGCTCCGGGTGCCACATCCAGCCCTGCCACGGTAGTTGCAGGTGGCGGATCGCTTCGATTTCGCCGTCCTCGCTGCGCGCCAGCACCTCGAACCCGAGCGGGCAATCGGCGAGGGCGAAGGTGTGATAGCTATTGACCTCGGCGACGATCTGCCCGGATAGCTGATGCCGGGTGCGTACATGGCCGGTGACCGGTTTCAACGAGACACCCGACCAGTGCGCAAGCATTTGCATGCCCCGGCAAATCCCCAACAATGGCAGATGGCGCGCATGGGCGTGGTCCAACAGCCTGCTTTCAGTGAGGTCGCGAGCCGGGCACTGACCGATGTCGTTGCCGCCCGACAGCACGATGGCCTGTGGGTTAACCGCTGCCAGCCAACGATCGAGGTCGTCGGGTGATTGCCAGCCGTTTGGCACTGGCACAGGGATAAAGCCTGCCGCCTGCACAACCGCGATCAGGCGCTGATCCAGCGCGTCACGGCTTTCGCCGCGTTCTGGATGCATGTCGACACGTTGGCTGATCGCGACCACTTTCATGACATCAACTCCACTCGGCGACCCGGACAATCGAGGTGCAGAAAGTCTGCCGTCGACCAGCGACGGTAGAGCACTTCGCCGGCGCCAATCACTGCTGGCAAGCCAAGCTCACCGGCACGGATCGCCATGTGCGAATTGGCCCCGCCCCACGCAGTGATCAGCCCGGCAATCGGGTAGGCGAACAGCCAGTCAAACCCCGGATCGGCGTTGGGAATGCAAACAATCGCCCCGGCGAGTTTTTCCCGGTCATCACACAGCACCACCGGCGCGGTCACGCGTTTTTGCGTAATGAAATTGGGCGCAGTTTCCGGCCACTCGAAACACCAGACATCTTCTGGGCAGGTGATCACCGGCGGCAGCGACATCTTGAGTGTTTCGGCGTAACGCGCCTTGCCTTGTTCGATGCTGCGCAACAGCAGCTCTTTCGGGTCCGCCGCTGCTACGTGCAGCTCCTGGAAAGCGCTGATGTCGCAATAAGCCAGATCCTCGCGACCAATGCCGTACTGCGCACCGACCTGAGCGATCAAGGCCAAAGCATCGGAGAGGTTACGCGTGAAGTGAAACTTGGCCAGCTCGCGCAACTCGATGCCGTTCTGCAGGAAGTCCAGCAGCCCCACCGGATCAGGCTGCAGGCCATGGATTTCGAGCTGTTTGACGATTTCGCGCATCTGCGGCAGCGTCAGGGAAAACGGTCGTAGCGGCTCCGGCGCAGCGGGGCTTTGCGTCCAGTCGAAATACAGCTCTGGCGCCTCGTCATAACGCGGCGAGAGGATGTCGTAAGTGCCCGGTCGCAAATGCCCGTAACGGGCGAGGAACGTGGTTTTGTCGAGGGTCGCGCGATCACGGGCCAACTGCCCGCTGACGGTGGAAACCCCGGCCATGAACGCATCGTAATCCGCCTGCGAAAACACGCCGACGCTGACCAGCGATCGAAGCATCTGCACGGCAACAAACCCGGCGCGGGCCAGGCCGGCGAAGGGCAGGGTGCCATAACGCTTGGCATCCTCCAGCAGCCAGTAGATGCGTTCGAGCGGGTCGGCATTGGAGGCCAGTAACTCTTCGCGACGGGCGTTGAGTACCTCAAGCTTATTGGCATCGCTGCGCCACAAACCGTCCTTGGGGTGCACGATGCGGTTGGTCAGCTTGCGCAGACTGGTGCTGATGGCGTCCAGTTCATGCTCAAGAAAACCGGCACTGCGCAAACGTTCCAGTTGCTGCGACAAGTCGAGGGTGTAGCAGGAGAAAACGATCTCGAACTCTACCTTGTCGTGCAGCGTCGGTTCCGCCAGCAAGCGATCAATGTAGTAATCCACCAGGCGACCGGCCAGCCCTTCATCAAGGTCGGCCGGAATGAACGAGTTGAACGACAGGCGCACATCGATATACGGCAGACCGAAAAAATGCGGCATCAGCGGGAAGCTGCGCAAGTTACGGTAGCCATAGTTGTGGCGCTGGTAAGCCCAGATCGAGTCAGTGACCAGATCCCGATACAACGAAAGCGCCAACGGTTTGGGCCGGATACCGATGATCTCGGCCGGGTTCCAGTCGGGCATCACGCCGTACACGGTGCGCTGACCGATCAGAAATGGATGCGCACGCATGCCCCGTTCGACTTTGCTCTGAATGCTTTGCAGACGGGCGAACTGGGTGGCCGCGGACTCAGGCACCGCCGGCAGAATCAATGGCCGGGCTTGCAGCAGCCAGAGTGTCTCGCCTTCAGCATCGCGGGTGACCGCGAACTCGCAGTCGACCGGTCGATCACCAAACAGGCTGAGCAATTCCTCGAGCAAGGCCACCACCGGTGCGAGCGACGCGGGCGCTGCCACTGCACTGTGCGCCGCCTGCTGCCAGAGCCGGCCACCCATGCCGCCAGTGACGGCGGCGGTGTCATCGCCCTCTGACCAATTCACCACACGATACGGTGCGCAGGTGTTGGGGTCGTGAGAGAAGGCCACGCCGGAGCGCAGCACATTGCCGAGCATGGGTTGAATCAGAATCTCGTCAGTCAGGTGCACATCGCCGTAACTGGCGATGACCTGTTCGATCGCCGAGACCAGTCCAGCCTCATCGACATTCGGCACCGACAGGAAGGCGCCGGCGAACGACGCCTGCGCACTGTCCTCGCGCCCGCAACTGGAGCGTACGATCCACGGAGCGGCTGGCAGCCGACGCTGGATATCCTCAACGCAGGCGCGCTGATCCAGTTGCCAGTCCGCCACAGTGAACGCCAGCAACGGCGCAATGTGCGCCGAGGCGAGCCGCCCTTGCAGGCTGGTCAGGGTGCCGGCCTTGGTTGAGAAATGCAGGGCCATCAGCGGTTATCTCAGTTGAGCAACCCAGATGTTGGTCGAGTACGGGATCTGGATCGACGGCGTCTGCAGGCTTTTCAGGTAGTCGTCGATGGCCGCGATCACTTCATGGAAGCTGGCGCCAGCCTGACGTTCCAGCGTGGCGTGCGAGCGCCAGGCTTCGAGGCATTCTTCGATCGACTGCTCGTGAATCACACGGGCATCCAGATGCACGACCGGGCCGAACAATTCGCTGGCGTCGATCACGGCGGTCTGGTCTTCACGACGGGTGCCGTAGCCATAACCGGCTACGCGCTCTTTGATGATGGCTTCGATGCGCGCCTGGATCGGGTCTTCCAGATTGCGGTGGTTCCACATGCAGGCAAACCAGCCGCGTGGCTTGAGAATGCGCGCGGTTTCCTTGAGCGCCTGCTGACGGTCGCAAACATTGAAGGAGCTGCCGAAAGTGACCATGTCGAACGCATGCGCCGCTTGACCGGTGGCTTCACCGGTGCCTTCGTGCCATTTGACATTGGCCAACTCGGCGGTGCGCTTTATGCCGTTGGCGCGCATCGCATCGTTGGGTTCTACCGCTGTGACATCCAGGCCGCGGGCGGCCAGCATCAGCGTCAAGTGCGCAACACCCGCGCCGACGTCGCAGAACTTGTCGCCTTGCTCGGCACCGGCAATCGACAGCATGGCGTCGATTGCCGCGTCGGCGTAGTCAGGGCGCTTCAAATAGGCATCGGCCAGGGTGGTGTAGTCCCATTCGGTTTTCATAGTCAGTTCCTTCCAAGAATTTTAGGGAGCAAATCATCGGCCAGACGCTGGCTGGAGCGTTCGTGATCGAACTCAACCAGGCAGTCCGCCGCCAGCGGTTCATCAATGTCCAGGTCGAGCCCGGCAACGTTATGCAGTTCGCCCGCATCGAAACGGCGATAGATGTCCTTGGGGTCGCGG
This sequence comes from Pseudomonas sp. TH06, assembly GCF_016651305.1. Taxonomy (GTDB): domain Bacteria; phylum Pseudomonadota; class Gammaproteobacteria; order Pseudomonadales; family Pseudomonadaceae; genus Aquipseudomonas. The sequence continues at coordinate 1,722,775 of NZ_JAEKEC010000001.1, forward strand.
CGACGCAACTCCTCGACGGGCACCTTCAGATAAATCTCGAAATAATTGGGTAGATGGGCGCGGTTCCACTCGTGAACCTCGCGAAACAGCGAGATCGTGGCGATCACCACGGTTTGTCCCTGCGCAGCGATCATTTTGCACAGGCGAGCGTATTGCAGGGCGAGCGCGAGGCGACCCTCGCGGCCGTGGTTTTGCGTGCTGCTGGCGGCGGCGCCAAATACCTCGCGCAATTCATCGCCATCGAGCATTACGACCGAGCGTCCTTCAGCACGCATTCTGGTAACGAACTCACCGGCAAGCGTTGATTTGCCCGCTCCTGAAAGGCCCGTAATCCAGATTACCTGTCCACCAGCATCACGTTTCATAGTGTTCTGACTTGTGTTCGATTGGAATGTATTGGCAGGCTGTTCCCTCGCATGAGGTCAGGCCTGCTTTTTTAAGGTTTGTCGCGCTCGCTAATGTCTCCGAAAGAGTCAATCGAGAGCGGGCAATACTTCGACTCGTGCCGGTATTCAATCAAATCGTGGAACACTTCCTGAGGCAGGGGCAAGTCGCTGTACTGTGCCTGGTAGAACTTGTTGTATATGTAATAACTGTCTTCTGGTGTCAGCAGGCTGAACCCTAACGCCATGTCTCTGAGCTCATTACTGCTTCTGGCGATTGGCAACAAGTTGTCCATTTGATTCAGCCAGGTGTTGACGGAGAGATTGTTCTCGTCAGTAAACGGCACGTAATAAATCGGCAGTTTGCAGGTGTTGAGCATGAACGACACACCACCGGTGGATGCGTCGGTAATGACGGTGTCGCATTGTGCATAGAAAACCGTGCTGCTGGTGCCTGCCTTGTCGATGGTTATCCAGTCATAGGCAGACAGCTCTTTGCACAGAGCCTGTACGGTCGGATGGGAAAGTTCGGCCATGTACGGACGCAAGATGAACGTCGCGTGGGGAATTTGCGATTTGACTGCATTGATGACGGCCTGCAGGTTCTCATACAGCGTCGCCCCGTTCGGGCAGATACCCAGTTGAGTCGGCAGAAGCCCTACGACATAGTCGTCCGAGGTTTTTGTCGATGGCGGTGGTGACTCGAAATTACCGGGAATCTTCACCGGCAACGTGGCCACCGGGCTGGTGCTGCGCATGTCCGAACGCAACGCCAGTCCATCGACCAACATTGTTTTCAGGGCCTTTCTGTCGCGACGGTATGCCTGCATTCCGGCCGTAATCAAATCAAAGCCTGACCGGGAAGAAGCGATGATCACATCCCAGTAAGAGGTCAACTCGGCGTAGTAATACTTGTCTTTGGTCGGCATCCCGACATTGCCGTGACTGATGAAAATGCCAAAATTCGAGTTATCCAGCAGGCGTCCGGCATAGGCATCATTTGAAATGATAACCTGCGATTTCAAGCTTGCAATGAACTCATTGCCAATCTGCTCTACCGGGAAATCAAGGACGGCTTCGACTTCCTCTCTGCTCAAGCCGGTACGATCAGTGTTAATTACGATACAGTTATATTTTTCTCGAAGCGATTTAAGCGCTGGAATCAGATACTCGAGATATGTTTTGCCACCGTCCGCCACGTTGCTGAGCAAGTAAACATTTTTCATGATGAGGTTTTGCTTTCAAAGTTTATTTAAATAAGAACAATGCCAGACGGAGTCATAACGCCGGACAGGCCTTTTTAGTTGTCTGAATTTAAATTAATGAATTGAATAGCTTTGATAAACATTAGAAATCTTGTCCATGATGTCCCGCCTCCATTTCCACGCTGAATAATGCTCTATGTCTTGACGATAGACGGATAATTAGCAAAAAGAGCGCCGCCGTTATATCACATCTCGGCCAATGGCCATCAGCGCTCGGACGTTTATTTTTCAGGATCGTCCGTTTACGAGCAGCGCCGATGTTCATTGTGTTGCCGGCCGGTACTGCAAAGCCTCCGCCAGGTGTTCGCGCGTGATGTCTTTTTCCTGGCTCAGATCGGCCAACGTCCTGGCGACCTTGAGCAACCGGTGCGCCGAGCGCAGTGACAGGGTCAGCCGTTCACAGGCAGACTCCAGCCAGGTTTCGTCGGCTGTGGATAACTTGCAGTGCCGCTTCAACCCCGGCAGATCAAGAAACGCGTTGGCGCAACCCTGGCGTTTCTGTTGGCGTTCCCGTGCCTCGGCCACGACGGCCGCCGCACTGGCACTGTCCTCTCCTGGTTTCACCTCTGGATTCAACGCTGTCGCCTCCCGCGCGACCGTCAGGTGCAGATCTATCCGATCCAGCAACGGCCCCGACAGTTTGTTGCGATAACGCTGCACCATGTCCGGTGTACAAGAACACTTGCCGCTCGGTTCGCCAAGATATCCACAGGGACACGGATTCATTGCCGCCACCAACTGAAATCGCGCCGGAAAGCGCACGCGATCCTTGGCCCGGGCGATCACGATGAACCCCGACTCCAAAGGCTCTCGTAAAACTTCCAGCACCTTGCGATCAAACTCCGGCAGTTCATCGAGAAACAGCACCCCGTGATGGGCGAGGGTGATTTCGCCGGGTTGCGGTTTTGAGCTGCCACCGACCAGCGCTGGACCGGAGGCCGAATGGTGCGGCTGGCGGAAGGGGCGTTGTGGCCAATGGGTCAGTGGCGCGCCGCTGGCAACGGATTGAATCGCTGCCACTTCCAGCGCTTCGCATTCGGACAGTGGTGGCAGCAGTCCCGGCAAGCGGCTGGCCAGCAGCGTCTTGCCGGTCCCCGGTGGCCCGCTGAACAACAGGTTGTGCGCTCCCGCCGCCGCGATCAGCAGCGCACGTTTGGCTGCCATTTGCCCCTGCACTTCGTTGAGGTCGGGATAGGGTCTGGCGGCATGAATCAAGCCGTCCGAAACATAAGGTTCCACCGGCGTATGCCCGTTGAAATGCGCCACGGCTTCCAGAAGATGATCCACTGCGTACACCTTCAAACCCGAGGCCAGACACGCTTCCTCGGCATTCGCCCGCGGCACCACCAGCGCACGACCCGCCTTGCGCGCCGCCAGCGCTGCCGGCAAAACCCCGCGCACCGCTCGTACCGCGCCGGACAACGCCAACTCACCCAGACATTCCACATCATCGAGCGTCAGACACGGCACCTGCACACTCGCCGACAGAATCCCCAGAGCAATCGCCAGATCAAACCGCCCGCCATCCTTGGGCAGATCCGCCGGCGCCAGATTCAAGGTGATCCGCCGCGCCGGAAACTGCAGCCCGGAATTGATGATCGCGCTGCGCACCCGATCCTTGCTCTCCTTCACCGCCGCCTCGGGCAGGCCGACCATGGTCAGCGATGGCAGACCGTTGGCCAGATGAACTTCGACGGTGACAGCGGGAGCATCCACGCCAATCTGGGCGCGACTGTGGACGATGGAGAGGGACATGGTCGTTCCTTGAGCTGAATCGGGGGCCGCTTCCTGCGGGTTTTTGAAGGGTAGTCTGGGGAGAGGGAGTTGGTCGGACAGTTTTAAGGGCGAACTTTCACTGGATGTTGCCGGAGGCACTAATCCTCAGGCATAAAAAAACCGCCTGTCAGGCGGTTATTTTGGCGGTACTCAGGTTCCACCACCGGCGAGCCAACCATCGGGCTCCATTTCCTTGCCATAGGTCGCGGCCACTTTCAGAAAATGCCGCTGACTGGCTGAAACTCTGTCCGGCAATCCGAGTGCCTCGGTACCCGGTTTGGACACCCGTGCCGGTTGGGTTTTCTGCTTCTTCTGCTTCATAAACACCTCACGTGCCGGGATGCTTGATTCGATCTTATTGGTCGTCCAATGGAAAGACAAGGCGACCGGTTGTATCAAAATAAAATCCCAGCGTTTGATAGTAAGGGATGGCGCCTGAGTCTGGCTCTTGTACTTCGATTTGCGTGCACCCCAGCTTCCGGGCGTAGAACTCTGTTGTCAGCAATGCCATCGGAGCGATCCAGCCCCGCAAGGTATTCGTCTTGCAGGTGTGTCCCTGCAAAAGGACGATTTTCATGCAGATCGTGCTTCTTCGCGGTGTTGCGTAGCACAGTCCGCACAGTTCTTCTTCGTACCACAACGCCAAGTCCAGCCCTTTTGCATCTTTGGTCTTCCAGTCCAAAACAGCGTCCCAAGGATACCCAGCGGGGCCGGTCCACTGGTGGAATGCGTTGATTGCTACTGGAGTAATCGGATCGATCCTGAGTGATAGAGCATCAACTCCAGCCGCCAGGGCTCCTGGGTCCATGGACATTGCTTGATGTGCGAGTTTGCGCGATTCAGATTTGAGTGTCTGATTTCGAAGCTCGGTACCTTTGCCTTTTCTTCGCATCGTCTTGTTCTGTCGGGATCAATATGCAGACGATATCGAAGGCATTGATGCTTACGTAATCAGACGTAGGGGACGGTCCTCGTAGGACTGTGCTTGCGTTAGTGAAGGACGTTGGAGATGGCCAGTTCAGGATGTGAGGGGGCGGAGAGGCAATACTTGATGTCGGCATGGATGAGGGTTTTACGCTGCTCTCGATCGTAAATGAGCTTTGACTCCTGAGCGGTACTGAAGGATCCTCCCGCTCGAGGACTGCAACTGCGCATTCGTCGGGACTGGGCACCAGCAAAGCTCCCCCGCATTTTTGGCAGCAGAGAAAGCTGGTTTCTCTGAAGTAGTGACGACGGGCTAGCCTGTCGGATTCTGAACCCAAGGCCGTAAAGCCAGGAGCTAAAGAATCGCTGCGACTACTCTTCTGAACACAAAAAAGGCGTCCTATGGACGCCTTTTTTATTTTTGACTCAGGATCTTCTACCGGCCAGCGGGCCGCTTGGCTCAAGCGCTGGCCCACATGTAACAGCAACTTCAATAAATCGCCGTTGGTTGGCTGACATATCCCCAGCCAACCGGAGTGCTTCGAGATGTAGTTCAACAATCTGAAGAAGCTTTGCCTTTCGCTTTTTTGGGCTCATACGCACCTCGTGCGATTGGGTTGTTGATTTCGATGTTATTGACCGTCCACAGAAATGACAAGCCGGTTGGTGTGGTCGAATTCGAACCCCAGTTTTCGGTAGTAAAAAACAACATTCGGATCAGGATCCTGAATCTCGATTTCTTTGCATCCTAGCGCTCGCGCATAGTGATCTGCGACAAGCAGAGCAATCGGCGCGATCCTGCCGCGAAGCGGGTGCGCACTGTCCGGATGCCCTTCCAACAGAATAATCTTTAAGCAGATAGAGCTTGCGCGCGGGGTCGCATAGCACATGCCGCAAAGAATCTGTTTGTACCATATCGCCAAATCCAGACCTTTCGCATCTTTACTTTTCCAGTCTGCAACGTCATTCCAAGGGAAAATTGTTGGCCCCTCCCAGAGAAAGTATTGCGTTATCGCTGCTGGGGTAATTGGCTCAAACTTGACCGCTGCTGCATCAATATTCGGGATTCTCGGGGCAATGTTCTTGAGAAAGAATTTGTGGGCGATCTTTCGCGAGTTTGATCTGAATGTCTGGTTACGAAGATCCGTTGCTTTGCCTTTTCTTCTCATTGTTTTCATCTGTTTGGATCTGGTCGCAGAAGATAGCCAGCAGAGAGGGGGCAGCGAAATCAGACGTGGGGGACGCGTTTTGTAGGACGTTACTTCTGTGAGAGGGGGATTTCGGAGTAGGGGGCTGGAGAAAATGAAGACATAAAAAAGGTCATTTCAGTGGCATCACTGAAATGACCTTTGGTGAGGTTGCAGCGCAAAAATTCAGATCAATTGCAGAGCCTTTCTCCACCATGAGTTCACAGCCGTACGGTTTACCTGTTCTCGCTCCGTCACCATGTGTGGCACATCTTGTAACCGTATCCACGGCTGGTTATTCCAGTGCAACAAACTCAACGTCATGTCCGGCCAACTGAGCAGGCTCAGGTGTGGACGTTCGCTTGTGGTGGGGTGTTGGGCGTCGCGCAGGGTGGGGATGACTTGGTGGGTGAGCCATTCGCGTAGCGCTCGGTATTCGGGGCAGTAGTGGTAGACGAGGAGGGCGTAGATGCCGGATTCGCTGATCAGCAGGGTTTTTTCGATCTGGTTGTGGATGAGGATTTTGCGGGTTTGGTATTGGTCGGGGTCGAGTTTTCGCAGCATGCGTTCGTTGAGATGGATGTGCAGCAGGCGGCTCAGGTCTCGGGCGCAGAACCAGGGTTGTTTTTGGATGAGGAGGGCGTGGAGGGGGAGTTTGTGGCGGGTGAAGATGTAAGGCTTTAAATAGGTTTCTTCCATGGTGCAGTTCTCGAATTCGAATGAAGAAAACTGCCTCTGATCGTCGCCAAACGATAGGGGTGGCAGCTATGCGCAGGTTGGCGAACCGGTGAATCCGGAACCGGCAGACCCTAAGGTCTCCCACGCACAGCCGCCATAATTCGAGATGGGAAAAGTCCCAGGGACGAACATGGTCGCAATGCGTCGAACTCTATCCAGGTCGCCAAACCCGGTGCTGAACATTCAGCATCGGGTGAGCTTAGAAACCTGGGCTTTTCGGCGCAATCGGACGGCGGTGTTGCAGGTTGTAGGACGTTGCCGGGATGGTTGAAGGGCTGGAGATCAAAAGATCGCAGCCTTCGGCAGCTCCTACAGGGGGCGCGGATTATTCAGCGGGCGGTGTCAGCTTGGCTTCCATCTCGGCAACTTTGGCTTCGAGGCTTTCGAGGCGGGCTCGTGTGCGGGCCAGTACAACCATCTGACTATCAAATTCTTCACGGCTCACCAGGTCGAGTTTGCTGAACGCACTTTGCAGCAGCATCTTGAACTGGCTTTCGATTTCGGCTTTCGGTAGCGGCGTTTCGCCGTTGAACAGGCGGGAGGCGGTGCCGCTCAGGGCGTCGAGGAAGTCTTTGGGCGCGAGCATGGGAAATGTCCTGGAAACAATGGCCGGCAGTGTATCACGCAGTGTCTATAGTCATTTGCGCAGGCTGGGATGCACGCTTTTCGCGCAAACGGATGGACGGCGGCGCACCGTTGTTGTGCGTATCCACCGGGCGTTTTGTACGAGCGTGTCTGCGGCAGCGGCCAAGGGATTGAAATCAGTGGGTTTTGGCGAGATGGCAAGGTTTCTGCTTAGTCACCTTCGACCCATGCACTGATGCAGTCGCTGTGACGAATGCAGTGCGGCAGGCGAAGCGGGGAGTTTCGTCTGATGCGGTTAGCTGGCGTCAGCGATGCGTTACAAAGCCAGGCACTGCGCTTAGACTTGAGTCGGGTTTGTTTTCCTGGGGCAAGTCCACCAATTCGGGAGAGAGTTTCATGAAGCTAGTCACTGCCATCATCAAGCCGTTCAAGTTGGACGACGTGCGCGAGTCGCTGTCCGAAATCGGCGTGCAGGGCATTACCGTTACTGAAGTCAAAGGCTTCGGCCGGCAGAAGGGTCACACCGAGCTGTATCGCGGCGCGGAATATGTGGTCGATTTTCTGCCCAAGGTGAAAATCGACGTGGCCATCGACGACAAGGATCTGGATCGGGTTATCGAGGCGATAACCAAGGCGGCCAACACCGGCAAGATCGGTGACGGCAAGATCTTCGTGGTCAATCTGGAACAGGCGATTCGCATCCGTACCGGCGAAACCGATACCGACGCGATTTAAACGCCGCCACAAACCCCAACGCCCCAGGAGAAAACAATATGACTCTGCGTAAATTCGCAGGGCTAGGAGCCCTGTTGTCCATCGTAATGCCCAGCCTTGCTATGGCGGCAGACGAAGTGGCGGCCCCAGTCCTCAATTCCGGCGACACTGCCTGGATGCTCACCTCGACAGCCCTCGTGCTGTTCATGACCATCCCGGGCCTGGCGCTGTTCTACGGCGGCATGGTTCGCTCGAAAAACATTCTTTCCGTGATGATGCAGTGCTTCGCCATTACCGGTCTGATCAGCGTTCTGTGGGTCATTTATGGCTACAGCATCGCGTTCGACACTACCGGCATGGAGCAGGGCGTCGTCAACTTCAACTCCTTTGTCGGCGGCTTCGGCAAGGCGTTCCTCGCGGGCATCACGCCAGCCAGCCTGACCGGGCCTGCGGCGCTGTTCCCTGAGGCGGTGTTCGTCACCTTCCAGATGACCTTCGCGATCATCACCCCGGCGCTGATCGTCGGTGCGTTCGCCGAGCGGATGAAGTTCTCCGCGATGCTGATCTTCATGGGCATCTGGTTCACCCTCGTTTATGCGCCGATCGCGCACATGGTCTGGTCCGGTAATGGCGGCCTGCTGTGGGACTGGGGCGTGCTCGACTTCGCGGGCGGCACCGTGGTGCACATCAACGCCGGTGTGGCCGGTCTGATCTGCTGCCTGGTACTGGGCAAGCGCAAAGGTTTCCCGACCACGCCGATGGCTCCGCACAATCTGGGTTACACCCTGATGGGCGCGGCGATGCTGTGGGTCGGCTGGTTCGGCTTCAACGCCGGTTCCGCTGCTGCGGCCAACGGCACTGCCGGCATGGCGATGCTGGTCACCCAGATCGCTACCGCGGCTGCCGCACTGGGCTGGATGTTCGCCGAGTGGATCACCCACGGCAAACCTAGCGCACTGGGCATCGCCTCGGGTGTGGTTGCCGGTCTGGTTGCAATCACTCCGGCTGCCGGCACCGTCGGCCCGATGGGCGCACTGGTGATCGGTCTGGCGGCGGGCGTGGTGTGCTTCTTCTGCGCCACTACCCTGAAGCGCAAACTCGGTTATGACGACTCCCTCGACGCGTTTGGCGTACACGGTATCGGCGGTATCCTCGGCGCGATCCTCACCGGTGTGTTCGCCGCACCGTCGCTGGGTGGCTTCGGCACTGTGACCGACATCGCCGCACAAGTTTGGATTCAGTGCAAAGGCGTCGGCTTCACCGTCATCTACACCGCGATCGTCACCTTCATCATCCTCAAGGTCCTGGACGCCGTCATGGGTCTGCGTGTGACCGAGGAAGAAGAGTCGGTAGGCCTCGATCTGGCACAACACAACGAACGCGGCTACAACTTGTAAGTACGCGCATTGAAAAACTTGCCCGGCTTGCCGGGCATTTTTTTGTCTGGAATTTGTCGATCACGATACAGCTGAATGGATTTTTCATACGGCTTTGGTCGTGTTTACGACGGGCGTTTTTCTGCGGCCAATGGCTTACATCATTGCAGGAATATTAGGGCCTTTGTTTTTTCCCAGAGCGCGCTAGAATGCGCCCCGAACGTGCGGAGAACTGTATGTGGCAACAGACTCTGATAACCCTGCGGGCACGGCCCCGGGGCTTTCATCTGGTAACAGACGAGTTGATCAACGGCCTGCCTGAACTCAGGGAGTGCCGGGTCGGTCTGTTGCATTTGTGGCTGCAGCATACCTCGGCGTCGTTGACCATCAACGAGAACGCCGATCCGGCGGTCCGTCGCGACTTCGAACGATTTTTCAATCGTCTGATCCCACAAGGAACAGACGGCTATGAGCATAACGACGAAGGCCTGGACGACCTCCCGGCGCACTTCAAGGCCAGCGTGCTTGGCTGCCAGATCAGTCTGCCGGTTTCGGCAGGTCGGTTGGCACTGGGGACCTGGCAAGGCGTTTATCTGGGCGAGCACCGTGATCATGGCGGTGCTCGAAAAGTCCTCGCCACCTTGCACGGTGAAGGGGCATAAACCGTTGGTCACCAATGGTTACTGATTTTTTAACGGCGACTTTCGACAGTTGCCAAAGCTGGTCTATAACTAATCTGCTTTTCGCAAGTCATGAGGTAGAACATGAGCGACGATGATCTGGAAAACGACGACCTCGAAGTAGGCGACGAAGACGAGGCCGAGGAAGGCCTGGAAGCAGCAGCGGAAGACGTTGCTGATGACGATGGCGGTGACGATACGCCGGCCCCGGCTGCCAAAGGCAAAGCCAAGGCTGCGGTGTCGGTTGATGAGTTGCCGAGCATTGAAGCCAAGAACAAGGAGCGCGACGCCCTGGCCAAGGCCATGGAAGAGTTCTTGTCGCGTGGCGGAAAAGTGCAGGAAGTGGAGGCCAACGTGGTCGCCGATCCGCCGAAGAAGCCGGACAACAAGTACGGTAGCCGCCCTATCTGAGGCGTGCCGCTTGCTTGCTGAAAAAGCCCGCCGTCGCTGCGGGCTTTTTCATGCCTGAAATAACAGGGACGCCCTGTAAGAGAGGCTTGTGTGGCGAGGGGATTTATCCCCGATCGGCTGCGAAGCAGTCGTAAAGTCAGCTTGCGCGGATTGTCAGGAAAGCACGATGCGCTGCATTTGGGGCTGCTTCGCAGCCCATCGGGGATAAATCCCCTCGCCACATGGTTTCCACAGGGATTGTGTCAGGCCCTGGCATTCCAGCGTGCGAGAACGGCTGGCAGATCGGTGAGGCTGCGAATTTCTGCATCCGGCAAACGCTCGGCTTCCCAGACTTTACCCGCCGGGTTAAACCAGATAGCCCGCAACCCGGCCTGTTGCGCCCCGGCAATGTCATCACCCGGATGATCGCCGATATGCACGGCGGTTTCGGCGCTGGCGCCACCGCGCTGCAATGCTTCGTGAAACAGTCGCGCATCCGGCTTGGCGATGCCGATATCTTCCGCGCACAGCGCAAATTTGAAGTAGTCCGCCAGCCCCAACCGGCGCACGTCGGCGTTGCCATTGGTAACCACGCCGAGCGAGTAATGATTGGCGAGAATCTCTAGCACCGGCTCAACTTCAGGAAACACTTCGATCTGATGCCGCGCATGCAAAAACACCTCAAAACTCTTGTCCGCCAGCTCTGATGCTTCGCCGTGGGCATAGCCTGCTTCTTCCAGCGCATGAAACAACACACGCCGACGCAACGCACTGATGCGGTGTTTGAGCCCCGGCTCGCTGGTCAGCACCCGCTCACGAATCGCCCACAAATGTTCCACCGGCACCGCGCCCAGATTCGGCGCGTGTTCGCTCAGCCATTGGCGCAATACCGCTTCGGCGCTGACGATCACCGGGGCGGTGTCCCAAAGGGTGTCGTCGAGGTCGAAGGTGATCAACTGGATGCTCATGAATCGTCGCCTTTCATGCGTTTGGCCCGTGGGTGGGCGCTGTCGTAGACCGCCGCCAGGTGCTGGAAGTCCAGGTGGGTGTAGATCTGCGTGGTCTTGATGTCCGAGTGGCCGAGCAGTTCCTGCACCGCGCGCAGGTCTTGCGAGGATTCCAGCAAGTGGCTGGCAAAAGAGTGCCGCAGCATGTGCGGATGCAGGTTCTGCCCCAGTTCACGCTCGCCGGCCAGTTTGACCCGCACCTGAATCGCTCGCGGGCCGAGGCGTCGGCCTTGTTGGCTGACGAACACGGCGTCGTCCGCCGGATTGGTCATCGCCCGCAACGGCAGCCACTGTTCGAGGGCTTCGCGGGCTTTTTTACCGACCGGCAGCAGACGGGTTTTGCTGCCCTTGCCGAGCACCTGCACCATGCCATCGGCGAGGTCGAGTTGATCGAGGTTGAGCCCGGTCAGCTCGGAAAGACGCAGGCCGGAGGAGTAGAACAATTCGAGAATCGCCTGATCACGCCGCGCAAGAAAATCATCCTCGACCGCACCTTCAAGCAGTTGCAATGCGCGGTCGGTGTCGAGGGTTTTTGGCAGGCGACGTTCGCCCTTCGGTGGCGCCAGACCCGTCGCCGGATCGTGGTCGCAAAGGCCTTCGCGATTCAGATAGTGATAGAGCCCGCGCACTGCCGAGAGCAGGCGAGCGAGGCTGCGCGAGGACTGGCCTTGCGCGTGCAGGCGGGCGATCAGGCTGCGCAGGCGCTGAATATCCAGCGCGGCCCAACTGCCGATGTTCTGCTTGATGCACCAGCCGAGGACTTTATCGAGGTCGCGGCGGTAGGCCGACAGCGTGTGCGGCGACACCTGCCGCTCACTGCGCAGGTGTTCGCAGTAAGCGTCCAGTTGTCGTTCCATGCTCAGCGTACCGAGCGCAGGGAGCTGTTGACCCGTGGCAGCACGCGGCCCATGACTTCGGCGATGTAGCTCAGGAACAGTGTGCCGACCGAACTCTTGTAGTGCTGCGGATCACGGCTGGCAATCGCCAGAATCCCGTGGATGCCTTGATGACTGACGGCAACTACGGCGGTCGAGCCGATCTGCTTGCGCTGTTCTTCGCCGAAGAGGAAATCCAGTTCATGTTCGCGCAGGTTGCCGCTGACGCTTTTGCCTTCGGTGAGCAGACCGCCGATGGCCGTTTGCGCGTCGGCGTGGGTCACCCAGCGACCGACCGGCGCGGGATTGTCGCCGAGCAGAATCAGGCTGACGAAGGGCACCTGAAAGTCCTGACGCAGGCTGTCTTCGACACTGATGACCACGTCTTCCAGGCTGGCGGCGTCCATCAGCGAGAGGATCAGGCGACGGGTCTTGTCGAACAGACGATCGTTGTCGCGGGCGACGTCCATCAAATGCGAGAGGCGGTGACGCATCTCGACATTGCGGTCGCGCAGGATGGTCATTTGCCGTTCAACCAGCGATACGGTATCGCCGCGCTGGTGGGGAATACGCAAGGCCGGGAGCAATTCTTCATGCTCGACGAAGAAGTCCGGATGAGCCTCAAGGTATGCGGCAACCGCTGCCGCCTCCAGGCTCTCGGACGCTGATTCGTCGGACTGTCGGGCGGGTACCTGAGGCTTATCGGTCATGGTTTCTGCTCACTCAAAGACGCACTTGTCCTTCGTATACACGCACTGCCGGACCGGTCATCAGCACCGGTTGGCCAGGGCCTGCCCATTCAATGGACAGACGCCCGCCGGGCAAGTCGATCAACAGCGGCGAATCCATCCACCCCTGACTGATTGCTGCGACAGCGGCGGCACAGGCGCCGGTGCCGCAGGCCTGGGTTTCCCCGGCGCCACGTTCCCACACGCGCAGTTGTGCGCGGTTGCGGTCGATGACCTGGAGAAAACCGACATTGACCCGCGCCGGGAAGCGCGGATGGTGTTCGATTTTCGGGCCCAGCTCATGCACCGGTGCACTGTTGATGTCCTGCACGCGCAATACCGCGTGCGGGTTGCCCATCGACACGGCGGCCAGTTCGACTGTGGTGCCGTCGACTTCCAGCTGATAGCTGATGGCCTGCGCCGGCGCTTCGAACGGAATGTCCGCCGGCACCAGGCGCGGAGCGCCCATGTTCACGCCGATCTGGCCATCGTTACGCACGTCCAGTTCGATGATGCCGCCCTTGGTCTCGACGCGAATCTGCCGTTTGGCGGTCAGACGCTTGTCGAGCACGAAGCGCGCAAAGCAGCGCGCACCGTTGCCGCACTGCTCAACTTCCGAGCCATCGGAGTTGAAGATCCGATAACGGAAATCCACGTCCGGATTGCTCGGTGCCTCGACGATCAGCAATTGATCGAAACCGATACCGGTGTGCCGGTCGCCCCATTGCTTGGCGTGCTTGGGTTGAATATGCGCGTGCTGGCTGACCAGGTCGAGAACCATGAAGTCGTTGCCCAGGCCGTGCATTTTGGTAAAACGCAGCAGCATGGGTTACTCCGGCAGCAGGCTTTCGCCGGCAAACAGCTCGGCCACGGTCTCGCGGCGACGCACTTCAAAAACCTGATCACCGTCCACCAGCACCTCGGCGGCACGGCCGCGGGTGTTGTAGTTGGAGGCCATCACGAAACCGTAGGCGCCGGCCGAATGCACGGCCAGCAAGTCGCCTTCTTCCAGTGCCAGCTCACGGTCCTTGGCGAGGAAGTCGCCGGTTTCGCAGATCGGGCCGACGATGTCGTATTTGCGCGCAGCGCCGTCACGCGGTTTGACCGCAGTGACGTCCATCCAGGCCTGATACAGCGCCGGGCGGATCAAGTCGTTCATCGCCGCGTCGACGATGGCGAAATCCTTGTGCTCGGTGTGCTTGAGGTACTCGACCTGCGTCAGCAGCACGCCAGCGTTGGCAACAATGAAACGGCCCGGCTCGAACACCAGCGCCAGATCACGACCGTTCAGACGCTCACGCACGGCTTTGATGTAGTCGGCAGCCAATGGCGGCTCTTCATCGCGATAACGCACGCCCAAACCGCCACCGAGATCGATATGGCGCAGGTGAATGCCGCAATCGCCCAAGCGATCAACCAGATCGAGCAAGCGATCAAGGGCATCGAGGAATGGCGGCAGCGTGGTCAGTTGCGAACCGATGTGGCAGTCGACACCGATGACTTCCAGGTTCGGCAGATGTGCGGCGCGCACGTACACGTCTTCGGCGTCGGCAATGGCGATGCCGAACTTGTTCTCTTTGAGACCGGTGGAAATGTACGGGTGGGTGCCGGCATCGACGTCCGGGTTCACGCGCAGCGAAACCGGCGCGCGAACGCCCAGCTCGGCGGCAACCACTTGCAGACGCTCGAGCTCGTCGGTGGATTCGACGTTGAAGCAGTGCACGCCGACTTCCAGCGCGCGACGCATGTCGTCACGGGTCTTGCCGACACCGGAAAACACGATCTTGTCGGCGCTGCCGCCAGCGGCGAGTACACGCTCCAGTTCACCACGGGAGACGATGTCGAAACCGGCGCCGAGACGGGCCAGGACATTCAGTACACCGAGGTTGGAGTTGGCTTTGACCGCAAAGCACACCAGATGCGGCATGCCGGCCAGCGCATCGGCGTAGGCCAGATACTGGGCTTCGATATGCGCGCGGGAGTAGACGTAGGTCGGTGTGCCGAAGCGGTCGGCAATGGCGGACAGCGCCACACCTTCCGCGAACAGCTCCCCGCCACGGTAGTTAAAAGCGTCCATGGCGATCCCTTAGTAAACGTCGTGCTTGTGTGCCTTGGAGGCAGGCTGCTTTTGCGAAGACTGGGCTTGCTCGGCCGGGTCCTGATCATCATCGGGCAGGTACAGCGGGCCTTTTTGACCGCAGGCCGAAACGAGGCAGGCAACCGCGACGAGCGCAGCAAGGGAAGAGATCAGGCGCTTCATGGCGAAATCCTTGAAAATGCGTTAATTGCGCCGGAGTATACCGGCCACCCGGCAGCTTGCCTATGCGAGGGGGTTCCCGTCCGGCGGGCCTTGCCCAAAGCTACCGGAACCGCCGCAATCTCCTGTAGGAGTGAGCCTGCTCGCGATTGCGGAGTGTCAGATACATATATGTTGACTGACACACCGCTATCGCGAGCAGGCTCACTCCTACAAGGGTTGGGTATCGGAGGGGCTGAGGGTGCTTGGTCGTTATCCTTTGCAATCGGCCTGCGGCGTCCGTATCTTTCGGCGCTTGAGCCTGATCAGACATTTTTTGAGGTTGCCGCAATGAGTTTGTCCGAAGCCCGTTTCCACGATCTGGTCGATGAAACCCAGGAAAAACTGGAAGACATCTTTGACGAAAGCGACCTGGATATCGATATGGAGAACTCGGCCGGTGTCCTCACCGTCAAGTTCGAAAACGGCTCGCAGCTGATCTTCAGCCGTCAGGAGCCATTGCGTCAGCTGTGGCTGGCGGCGGTGTCCGGTGGTTTCCACTTCGACTACGACGAAGAGAGCGAGCGCTGGATGTGCGACAAGAGCGAAGAGCAGCTCGGCGAAATGCTCGAGCGCATCGTCAAGCAGCAGGCCGGCGCCGAATTCGATTTCGAAGGCCTGTGATTCCGTGACTGACACCGCTCCCGTTCGTCCGCCCAAGCCGCTTTACAGCAACGTCAGCCCGGCGGTGCCTTCACCGTGCAGCGGCGTGTGCCGACTGGATGAACAGAAGGTTTGCCTTGGCTGCTACCGGCATGTCGAAGACATCCGCGAATGGCGCTCGGCGGATGATCAGCGCCGTAGGGTGATTGTTACTCAAGCCGCTGCTCGCAGATCCTTGGCCTGACTCAACCCTGTGGTGAGGGGATTTATCCCCGACAGACTGCGCAGCAGTCTCAAAAAGCTTGGGGCCGCTGCGCGACCCATCGGGGATAAATCCCCTCACCACAAAGTCTCCCTCAGGATTGAGTTGGGCTGATCGGGTGGGTGGCTTGTATATTTTTTGAGCTGTGATAGTGTCCGAACACGCCTCAACCCACCGAGGCTCGGTGAAAACCCCGTCTTTTTTGGCGGGGTTTTGCTTTTTTTGTGCAGAAGAAAGGAGTCTGCCCGGATCATGACCGCACCTTCCATCACCCTTACCCGTCTGGACGTGCAACGTCTGGAGCGCCTGATCGACAGCCTGGACGACACGCTGCCGGGCGTGATTGCGCTGCAAACCGAACTGGACCGCGCCGATACAGTGGTCGGTCACGATGAAGTACCCGCCGATGTCGTGACGATGAATTCTCGCGTGCACTGCCGCGAAGAAGGCAGTGGCAAGGATTACCACCTGACGCTGGTCTATCCCAAGGACGCCAATGCCGACGAAGGCAAGATATCGATCCTGGCGCCGGTAGGCAGCGCACTGCTGGGCCTGAAAGTCGGTCAACACATTGACTGGCCAGCACCCGGTGGCAAGACCCTCAAGCTGACTTTGCTCGAAGTCGAATCGCAGCCCGCCAACGGTGGCGCATTCCCCGAGTAATCCCGCCTCAGACCTGTTCGAGCGCCTCGTTCAGGGCGCGCTCCAGGTCGGCCTTGTAGCGCAGATACAGATTGCTTGAACTTTGCCCGTCACCGAGCAGGCCCGACAGGTCCAGGTCGGTGATGTAGCAGCGATAGCGTTCGGTTTCACGGCGCTGATCGACGATCTCCCGGGCGACCACGCTGAACAGCTGGTCGCCATGTTCCAGCTCGCTGAATTCCCGTTGATTGCAATACAGGGTGACTTGCACTTCCCCCGGTGCGGCTTTGCCGACGATTGCCTGCACGTCGTAAAACGGTTTGTTGACGGGTGTCTGCGGCGCCGGCCGGGCCTCGACCCGTCGCGCCCGTCCCGGGCCAGAAGGCAATATCTGGTAATACAAAGTCTCAAGGCTGGCCGAAGGCGCGGCGTCCATCGGCAGCAGCGCATCGCGTCGATACTGGATCGATTGCAGGAAACGCTGCAGCGGCACCAGCAGGCTTTGCTCATCGTGATACGGCAAATGTTGCTGCCACAGCGCGTTGAACTCATCCAGCACGTACAACTCGGCCTGCTGTTCGGTGATCCGGTAGAACACCTGAATGCTTTCCGGCTGGCCCATCGGCAGGATCAGCGCAAGGTCGTGATCCTCCAGCGCCATCGGGTCCAGGTGCAGCGGGCTGTAGCGCGGCTGTTCTTCGCCGAGGTAATCGAGCAGTGCCGGCAATGTCGCGAGGGCGACATGGTTGACCTGGCCCGGCACCAGTTCCAGCACGTGATAGTGCTGTTGCACTTGAATCAGGTAGCGGTGATTCAGTTCGCTGAGCAGCAGGTTTTGCGCGGTATCGACGATTTCTTCCACGCGGCGGGCAATGAACTGCGCACGGTTATGGCAGAAGCAGCGCACCTTCAGCGACGGTTGCAACGGCCCGCGTGGCAGATTATTGAGGTAGTCGCGCAGGCAATCGAGCAGGGCGTGGGGGCCGTCGAAACGGTTGACCAGCACTTCGTTCCAGCTATTGAGCGTGACCTGATCGAGGGTCAGCACGAGGTTTTCGCGGACCCCGGCGTAACTCAACGAGTCGGTGCGCTCGGTGGTCATCAGGATGTTCAGGTCGCGGTGATGCTTGAGCGGATCGACGCCGACGTTAACCAGCATCAGCACTTCGCTCGGCACGGCTGCGCGCAACAGCGGTTCTTCGGCCACGGTGGGCAAGGGCAGGGCGATGCACTGTTGCAGGCTGCCGAGTAGGTTGAACAGTTCGAACTCGCTCAGGTCGCTGGTGCCGGGATGCAGGGCCAGGCGGGTGCTGCTGTCGATCACGCCGTTGCGATGGCACCAGGTCAGCAATTCGAGCAATTCGCGGCTGCGCTTGATCGGCGCAAAGTGTTCCCACTCCAGCGCCGTGAGGCTGCCGTTGTACAAGCCCCACTGAGTCTGCCCGGGTTCCTTCTTGTTGCGCGATTGCACCAAGGTCAGGGTGTCTTCAGCCAGATCCGGGGCGATCCCGGGGTTGATGAACTCGACCTTGTCGGCCTTGCGTTCAAATGCGGCATAAAGCCTGCGACCGAGCACATTGAGATCACGCTTGTTGATCAGGCTGACGGTTTGTTCGGTACGGGCGAACTGGGTCAGGAAGCGATAGCTGTAATTGAGCTCGTTGACCAGTGCACGGCGTTCGGCGCTGACCTGACGGACTTTCCACTGGCTGCGGCTATCGAGCAGCGCCAGTTGCCGCTGATCCCAATGCCATTCGTTGGCCAGACGCTCCAGCAACGCGCGTTGCCAGCCTTGGCTGCGGCTGTTGCCGGTGAGCTTGCGATTGACCTTCAGATACAGCGCACGGCGTACCAGCTCCAGCCGTTCCGGCTCGTTGCGGGCGATGAGGTATTCCTCTATACGCCGGTACACGACCATGTACGGGTCGAGTTCATCGAGATCCAGCTGATTGGCGAACACGGCTTTTTTGAAGCGCAGGCTCAGGCACTGCACTTTCGGATGCTCGCTGGCGTAAACCTCGGTCAGCAGCAGTTTGAGCACTGACTTGTACGGCGACTCAATGCCCTTGAACAGCTGCCACAATCCGGCACCGATGAACTCGCCCGGCGGAATAGTCGCCAAGTGCCCGAGGTCGAGGGTTTCGTCGGCGCGGATAAAGCGCTTCGACAGCAGGGTGTGGGTGTAAATGTCGTAGGCGGTTTCTTCGTAAACCGGCACCAGCCACCAGATCGGTGTGCGCCCGGCCAGCCAGATCGCGGTGCGGTAGAACTCGTCCAGCAGCAGATAGTGTTGGGTGGTGCCGCAGTTTTCGGAGCTGAGTTGGCTGTCGCGTTCGCCTTTGACGAAGCGCACCGGGTCGATCAGAAAGAAGTGCGCCTCAGCTCCCTGGCTCGCGGCCCAGACTTCGAGTAACTGGCATTTCTTGCTCAGCTCGGCGAGTTCGCTCTCGCTCAGATCCGGCGCGTGGCAGACCCACACGTCCATGTCGCTTTGATCGGCCTGGGCCAGCGTGCCGAGGCTACCCATCAGGAACAGACCGTGAATCGGTCGCGGCGGGTTGCTGCCGTGGCGCGGCTTATAAGAGAACGAACGCGTCAGGCGCTGGGCTTCGGCGAGCACAGTGGCGTCGGGATCGTAATTCGACAGACCGGCCGGCGTACTGCCCGATACGTAACCCGGCAGCAGCGGATGATTGACGTGGAAGAACAGCGGCAACAGCGTCAGCACGCTCTGTTGGCGTGGCGATAAACCTTCGAGGGCGCGGCCGAGGCGGCCTTCATTGAGTTTTAGAAATCGCGCGCGCAGCTGGCTGAGAACCTTGCGATCAATTCCCTCGTCCAGGTCGGGGCGGATTTCATGGGTGCGCGTCATGTCAGCTCAAACCGGCTCGCAGGCTCGGACGTAGAGGGGCTAGATGTGGCAGGCAGTTTAGCCTTTGCGCGGCGGGAGTTTTAAGCTGAATTTGTTTTTTGACGTCAGATTTCTATCGCTGACGACGATTGACGTCCGGGCAGGCCCGCGGAAATCCCGTGGCAGGAGTTCCCGTGGGCGAAGTCGGGGGGATCAGGCGGTTTCTTGCTCTCTCAGAATGGTCAGCACGGTTTGCACATTTTGTGCAGCGTCGCGACCGAGGCTGGTCAGATACCCGCCATCGGGCTGATCGGTCAGATCTTTTTCAAAGAGGCGTTTGGCGGCAGAAATATGTTTCGGGGCAGCGGTCTGATGAATTTTCAAACCTTCCTGGGAACTGTCCAGGGGAAAGAGTGCGAGGACTTCCAGTTCGGCAACCAACTCAGGGGTAAGCGACATAAGGACTCCAGACTTTCTAGGAATTGGACGACAGCGTCCCTAAGGTGAACCCGCTTTTGCGGCGTGTCCAGTGCTCAGATCAGGGATTTTGTCTTGAGGCGGATTCCAGTGTAGTCGGGAGGTGGGAGTTGGCCGGATGGATACGTTACAAACATTGTAGGCCTTCACCTGCTCGCGATAGCGGAGTGCCTGTCAGCATATTCTTCACTGACAGAACGCTATCGCGAGCAGGCTCACTCCTACAGGATAGGGGCTTACTGCTTTTCGGGTGGCAGCTCTGGCAATGCGCGCAGTGCCGCTTCATACCATTCAGTATCAAATGCGCGGTCTTCATCAAGCATCGCGTCAATCTCGTAGGCCAGTACGTGAGCCATCAGATTGAGGATTTCTTCACGCTCAGTGCCCACCAGGGTCAACTTGTTGAAAGTCGCTTTGGCCGCTGGTGGATTGTCGCTTTCGATCTGGTTCTCGATGGCTTCGATCAAAGTAGCCTCGGTGAACTCTTCTTCGTCGTTGTCGATGTCTGTCGGCTCGCTCATGGCAGGCTCCTCAAGGAAAGGCGCCAGTTTACCTGCATTCAGTGCGGTGATGCTGCTGGCAGGAATCGCCCGGGCGATCTATAAACAGACACCGCCCACCCCGCACGGCCTGGAGGCAATGTGATGTTCAAACTCTACGGATTTTCGGTCAGCAATTACTACAACATGGTCAAACTGGCGCTGCTGGAAAAGGGGCTGCCATTTGAGGAGGTGACGTTCTACCCGACCCCGACGCCGGAGTCCTTGAAGATCAGTCCTCGCGGCAAGGTGCCGGTGTTGGGGGTCGAAGATGGCTACATCAACGAAACGATGGTGATGCTCGAATACATCGAAAGTGTAGGCAAAGGCGTGCCGCTGCTGCCGACCGAACCGTTTGCGTGTGCGCAGGTGCTGGCGGTGGCCAAGGAAATCGAGCTGTACATCGAACTGCCGGGCCGCGCCTGTTATGGCGAAGCTTTTTTCGGCGCAACGCTGCCGGAGGCGATCAAGGAAAAGACCAGAACCGAGCTGCTGCTGGGTTTTGCTGCACTGGGCCGCCACGGCAGATTCGCCCCGTACGTGGCGGGTGACAGCCTGAGCATTGCTGACTTGTACTTCCTCTACAGCGTGCCGTTGGCGTGTGCGGTCGGGCAGAAACTGTTCGGGATTGATTTGTTGGCTGAGATGCCGCAGGCAAAAGCATTGCTGGAGCGGCTGGAGCAGAATCCGCATGTGCAGAAAATTGCTGCGGACAAGGAGGCGGCGATGCCAGCGTTTTTGGCGATGATCGCTGCGAAGAAGTGAGTTTTGTAGTGAGTTGAACGCAGCTATCGCGAGCAGGCTCACTCCTGCAGGGGAACGAATTCCAATGTAGGAGTGAGCCTGCTCGCGATGCTTTTGGCTTTTGCTTTTAGCGGGCGGCGATTAGTGCCTGACCGCGCACCACGGCAGCCTTGACCTGCGCCGGCGCAGTACCGCCGATATGGTCACGGGCATTCACCGAACCTTCCAGTGTCAGCACGGCGAACACATCCTGTTCGATCTGATCGCTGAACTGACGCAGTTCTTCCAGGCTCATCTCGGCCAGATCCTTGCCCGTGTCCACGCCGTATTTCACCGCGTGGCCAACGATCTCGTGGCAATCACGGAACGGCAGACCACGGCGCACCAGATAATCCGCCAGGTCGGTCGCAGTAGAGAAACCGCGCAGCGCCGCTTCGCGCATGATCGCGTGTTTCGGCTTGATCGCCGGGATCATGTCGGCGAACGCACGCAGCGAGTCGCGCAGGGTGTCGGCGGCGTCGAACAGCGGCTCTTTGTCTTCCTGGTTGTCCTTGTTGTAGGCCAGTGGCTGGCCTTTCATCAGGGTCAGCAGGCCCATCAGCGCACCGAACACACGGCCGGTCTTGCCGCGTACCAGCTCCGGCACGTCAGGGTTTTTCTTTTGCGGCATGATCGAGCTGCCGGTGCAGAAGCGGTCTGGCAGATCGATGAACTGGAACTGCGCGCTGGTCCACAGCACCAGCTCTTCGGAGAAACGCGACAGGTGCATCATCGCGATGCTCGCGGCCGAGCAGAATTCGATGGCGAAATCGCGATCGGAAACGTTGTCCAGCGAGTTGCCGCCCACGGCATCGAAGCCCAGCAGTTGCGCGGTGTACTCGCGGTCGATCGGGTAAGTGGTGCCGGCCAGCGCGGCGCTGCCCAAAGGCATGCGGTTAGTGCGCTTGCGGCAGTCGACCAGGCGCTCGTAGTCACGGCTGAGCATTTCGAACCAGGCCAGCATGTGGTGCCCGAAGGTCACCGGCTGCGCGGTCTGCAGGTGGGTGAAGCCCGGCATGATGCTCGCGGCTTCGCGCTCGGCCTGCTCCAGCAGGCCTTTTTGCAGGCGGGTGATTTCGGCCAGGATCAGGTCGATTTCATCACGCAGCCACAGGCGGATGTCGGTGGCAACCTGGTCGTTACGGCTGCGGCCGGTGTGGAGTTTCTTGCCAGTGACGCCGATGCGGTCGGTCAGACGTGCTTCGATGTTCATGTGCACGTCTTCGAGGTCGATGCGCCAGTCGAACTGGCCGGCCTCGATTTCGCCCTGAATGGTCTTCAGGCCGTCGATGATGCTGTCGCGCTCGGCATCCGTCAGCACGCCGACCTTGGCCAGCATGGTGGCGTGGGCGATGGAGCCCATGATGTCGTGGCGATACAGGCGCTGGTCGAAAGTGACGGAGGCGGTGAAGCGGGCGACGAAGGCGTCGACGGGTTCACTGAAGCGGCCGCCCCAGGACTGATTGGTCTTGTCAGTGCTCATGAATTCGCTCGTATCGGCTTGAAGAAAAAAGGCGTGAAACGCTGGCGCGGATAATAACAGGGTTGCCAATCCTGTCGCTGACACCGGTCGATACGTTTTTTTCTCAACGTCTCATGCATAGTCGGCGCGTTACTTCGATGATTTGCGTAAGGATATTTTTCGATTGAGCAATATCGGCCCGACGAGCGTCTACAGTTGGACATAAGGGTCGGTGCAAACCGGATCGCGCAAAGGTCTGGCTGCCGACTATAAGAAAGAACAGGGGGTGGGTGTATTGTCCTTGGGCAAACCCCGCGCAAAGCGCAGGAAACAGCGGGCTTCGAGCAGTACGACCCGGACACTGGCAAATATTGCTGGCCGACGTACGGCACTTTTTGGCGCTCGGGCTAGTCTTAGCGTGGATCGCGGTGACGGACGTCACTTCACCTGTCTACGCTATCCTTGTGCGAGACTCACGCAGGAATCCAGCGCAATATGAATGTCCTGATCGTTGATGACGAACCACTGGCTCGCGAGCGCCTCAGCCGAATGGTGAGCGAGCTCGAGGGTTACACAGTCCTGGAGCCCAGCGCCACGAACGGCGAAGAGGCGTTGGCGCTGATCGACAGCCACAAGCCGGATATCGTGTTACTCGATATCCGCATGCCTGGCCTGGATGGCCTGCAAGTCGCTGCCCGTCTGTGCGAGCGTGAAACGCCGCCTGCCGTGGTGTTTTGCACCAGTCCCGATGAATTTGCCGTGGAAGCCCTGCAGGCCAGCGCCGTGGGCTATGTGGTGAAACCCGTGCGAACCGAACATCTGCATGACGCCCTGAAACGGGCTGAACGTCCCAATCGGGCGCAACTATCGGCCCTGACCCGTCCTGCTGCCGAAAGTGGCAATGGCCCGCGCAGTCACATCAGTGCGCGTACCCGCAAAGGCATCGAACTGATTCCTCTGGATCAGGTGGTCTATTTCATTGCTGACCACAAGTATGTGACCTTGCGCCATGAAGCCGGCGAAGTGCTGCTGGACGAACCGCTCAAGGCCCTCGAAGATGAATTCGGCGAGCGCTTTGTGCGCATCCATCGCAACGCGCTCGTCGCCCGCGACCGCATCGAACGTCTGCAACGTACGCCGCTGGGGCATTTCCAGCTGTTCCTCAAAGGCCTCAATGGTGATGCGCTGATCGTCAGCCGTCGGCATGTGGCGGGTGTGCGCAAGATGATGCAGGGCCTGTAACCCGGTCTTTCCGGGCGGTTCTCCAGTCTTTTTACCAGGCATCGCAGGCCAGGGAGGCCACGCCGTTTCTGATTCAAGTCAAAGTGGATTTGGCTGAGCTGTTATTATCCGCCGTATCTATTCAGTACGGATTGATCCATGTCCTCTCGCGAAATCCGCATCGCCACCCGTAAAAGTGCGCTGGCCCTCTGGCAGGCCGAATACGTCAAAGCCCGTCTGGAAGCGGCCCATCCGGGCTTGCTGGTGACGCTGGTGCCCATGGTCAGTCGCGGCGACAAGCTGCTCGATTCGCCGCTGTCGAAGATTGGCGGCAAGGGCCTGTTCGTCAAGGAACTGGAAACCGCGTTGCTGGAAAATGAAGCAGACATTGCCGTCCATTCGATGAAAGACGTGCCGATGGACTTCCCTGAAGGCCTCGGTCTGTTCTGCATCTGCGAGCGCGAAGACCCGCGTGATGCCTTCGTTTCCAATACCTATGCAAGCCTTGAGGCGTTGCCGGCCGGCAGCATCGTTGGCACCTCAAGCCTGCGTCGTCAGGCGCAGTTGCTGACTCGTCGCCCGGATCTTGAAATCCGTTTCCTGCGCGGCAATGTCAACACCCGTCTGGCCAAGCTCGATGCCGGTGAGTACGACGCGATCATCCTCGCGGCGGCCGGTCTGATCCGTCTCGGTTTCGAGGATCGCATCACTTCGGCCATCAGTGTCGATGACAGTCTGCCGGCCGGTGGTCAGGGCGCGGTCGGCATCGAATGCCGCAGCGCCGATACTGAAATTCACGCCTTGCTCGCGCCGCTGCATCACGCTGATACCTCTTCACGCGTGACCGCCGAGCGTGCACTCAACAAACATTTGAATGGCGGCTGCCAAGTGCCGATCGCCTGCTACGCGGTGCTCGAAGGCGAGCAGTTGTGGCTGCGCGGTCTGGTCGGCGAGCCGAGTGGCGGTCGACTGATCAGCGCTGAAGCCCGCGCGCCACGCGCCGATGCCGAAGCGCTGGGTGTAAAGGTTGCCGAGGACTTGCTCGGCCAGGGCGCCGAAGAAATTCTCAAGGCAGTCTACGGCGAGGCAGGTCACGAGTGATCGGTTGGCGCCTGCTGCTGACGCGCCCTGCCGATGACTGTGCGGCGCTCGCCGAGACGTTGGCCGGGCAGGGGATTTTCAGCAGTTGCCTGCCGCTTTTGGAAATCGCGCCGCTGCCGGTCTCTGACAAAATACGTCAGGCGATTGCGCAGTTGCCGAACTGCAGCGCGGTGATTGTGGTCAGCAAACCGGCTGCACGCATTGCGGTGCAACTGCTCGATGCCCAAGGGCTGCAATCGTTGGCGATGCCATGGTTCAGCGTCGGTGCGGCGACGGCGCAGATTCTTCAGGATCGTGGCCTCGACGCTCATTTCCCGGACGGCGGTGATGACAGTGAGGCTTTGCTGCAATTGCCGCGTCTGCGCGAGGCTGTCACGCAACCCGGCTCGCAGGTGTTGATCCTGCGCGGGGAGGGCGGTCGCGAGCTGCTTGCCGAGCGCCTGCGCGAGCTTGGTGCTAGTGTCGAGTATCTGGAATTGTATCGACGAGACTTGCCAGCCTATGCGCCGCAAGCACTGCCGCGGCGGATCGAAGCGGAACGCTTGAACGGGCTGGTGGTCAGCAGTGGACAGGGTTTCGAGCACTTGCGTCAGATGGCCGGCGATACGTGGCCGACGATTGCGCGGTTGCCGTTGTTTGTTCCAAGCCCAAGGGTCGCCGAGCTGGCACATGCCGCCGGGGCTCAAACAGTTGTGGATTGCCGCGGCGCGAGTGCCGCGGCTTTGCTGACGGCGTTACGGGAGCATCCCGGGCCCGTTCTCTAATGCAAAGGATGGATACGTGAGCGAAACAGCCTTGCCTAAAGATGACGTCCAACCGGTGATTGACGCACCGGTTGAAACTCCACTGCCGGCCAAAGAGCCGCGCCGAGGCAATGGCCTGGCCATCGTCGCCCTGTTGCTCGGTGCTGCCGGTGTCGCAATCGGTGGTTGGGGAGTCTGGCAGGTGCGTCACCTGCAAACAAATACTCAACAGCAGTCGGGTCAGGTGCAGGCGTTGAACGATCAGGCGCAGAGCCTGAAGCTCAACGAGCAGCGCCTGACCGAGCGCCTCGCGCAGTTGCCGGGAGCCGACGAGCTCGCTGAGCGCCAGCGTCTGGTGACGCAGCTTCAGGGCGATCAACAGCGCCTCAATCAACGTCTGGAAACCGTGCTCGGCGCCAGCCGCAAGGACTGGCGTCTGGCCGAAGCCGAACACTTGCTGCGTCTTGCCAGCCTGCGCCTTTTGGCCTTGCAGGACATCAGCAGCGCCCAGGCGCTGGTGCAGGGCGCCGACGAAATCCTTCGTGAACAGAACGACCCCGGCTCCTTCGCCGCCCGTGAGCAAGTGGCGAAAACCCTGGTCGCGCTGCGCAGCACCGAGCAGCCGGATCGCACTGGATTGTTCCTGCGACTGGGCGCTCTGCGCGATCAAGTCATCGACCTCACCGAACTGGCACCGGAATACAAGGATCGCGGCGAGTCGCTGCTCGGCCTGACCGCCGATGGTGACGGCGCCAGTCGTTGGGCGCAGTGGTGGGATCAGGTCTCGCGCTACATTCGGATCGATTTCAACGCAGACAAAAATGTTAAACCTTTGCTGGCCGGGCAAAGCCTGAGCCAGGTGCGTCTGGCCCTGAGCCTGGCGCTGGAGCAGGCGCAGTGGGCGGCGCTCAATGGTCAGGCGGCGGTTTACACCCAAGCGCTGGCCGAGGCGCGTGACGTGCTCAAAGGCAACTTCAATCCGGACAATCCGCAAAGCAAAGTCATGCTTGAACAGGTCGGTGAGCTGAGCAAGGAGCCGGTCACGGTCAACACACCGGATCTGACCGGCACACTCAGTGCCGTACAAGCCTATCTGGAACGGCGTAACGTCAACGCCGAAGAGTCGGTGAAACCCTTCGCCAAACCTGCTGCCAACACTGCGCAGGAGGCCACGCCATGAAACGCCTCTATGTGATCGTGTTCCTGGTGATCGCGGCGACGGCAGCGCTAGGCCTGGCGATTGCCGAGCATTCCGGTTACGTGCTGATCGCCTACAAGACCTTCCGTTATGAGTCGAGCCTGTGGGCGACATTGGCGCTGATCGCGGTGTTGTGGTTGCTGATCTGGGGCATCAAGGCTCTGGTCGAGCTGGTCATGGCTTCCACTGGCGTGGTCAATCCATGGTCGCGGCGCAACCGTAGCCGTCGCGTGCAAGTGGCGATCGAGCACGGTCAACTGGATCTGGCCGAAGGTCGCTGGGCCAGCGCCCAGCGGCACTTGTATCGGGCCGCCGAAGCCGAACGCCAACCGTTGCTGTATTACCTCGGCGCTGCCCGCGCGGCAAACGAGCAAGGCAATTACGAGGAATCCGATCACCTGCTGGAGCGTGCGCTGGAGCGTCAGCCACAGGCGGAGTTGGCGATTGCCTTGAGCCACGCGCAGTTGCAGACCGATCGGGGCGATACCGACGGCGCACTGGTGACCTTGCAGGCCATGCATGAGCGCCATCCGCACAATGTGCAGACGCTGCGCCAGTTGCAGCGTCTGTATCAGCAGCGCGGTGATTGGTCGGCGGTGATTCGTCTGTTGCCGGAGCTACGCAAGGACAAGGTCCTGCCGGCCACTGAACTGGCTGAGCTTGAACGTCGCGCCTGGGGTGAAAACCTGTCGCTGGCAGCGCAGCGCGAGGAGGATGGCTCGGTGGGCGCGCAATCGCTCGATCGGGCCTGGCAGCAACTCACGTCGGCGCAACGCCAGGAACCGCCACTGGTGCTGGCCTATGCCGAACAGCTGCGTCAGCTGGGCGCTCAGGTGCAGGCGGAAGAAGTGCTGCGCACGGCGCTCAAGCGCAAATACGACAGTCATCTGGCGCGTCTTTATGGTTTGGTGCGCGGCAGTGATCCGGCGCGTCAATTGCAGACCGCCGAAGGCTGGCTCAAGGATCATCCGAATGATCCGAGCCTGCTGCTGACCCTGGGCCGTCTGTGTCTGCAAACCAGCCTGTGGGGCAAGGCACGGGATTATCTGGAAAGCAGTCTGCGCGTGCAGCGTAATCCGGAGGCCTGTGCAGAGCTGGCACGTTTGCTCGCGCAACTGGGTGATACCGAGCGCAGCAATCAGTTGTTCCAGGAAGGTCTCGGCTTGCTGGATGAGCGCTTGCTGGCCGCGCCGTTGCCAGTCCCGGCTCGCGTCTGAAATCACGAGGGAGGTTGCTCCCTCGGTCACCCTTGGCGCACGAAAATTCACCTTCCGTGGGTGTCTGGGGAAAAGTCCTACAGCGTGCTACACCTTTTCCTCTTGAACCTGTCGGGTTTTCCCTACACCTCTGGTGAACTGTCGGCAGGGCCTTGCCTTGAAAGGCTGACACGCTTTCCTCTACCGTAACCGCCTGTCTCTAAAGTTACGGAAAAGCCATGTCGTTGGCCTGCTCACGCTCCTTGTTCTTCATGGTTTTCACTGCGGGTGCCTTTGCTCTGGGAGCTTCCTATTATCTTGAATACGCGGTCGGCCTGACGCCGTGCAGTCTGTGCCTGGTGCAGCGACTGTTCCTGACGCTGCTGTGCGCCTCCTGCGGTCTGGCGGCGGTGCACGGCCCCAAGCGTGGCGGCTTGTGGCTTTACTGGCTGCTCGCGCTGGGCGCGAGTCTGGGTGGCACCACCGCAGCCTGGCGGCAAGTATTGATCCAGAGTGATCCGGTGTTGCAATTGATCAAATGCACCCCGGATCCGCAGACGCTGTTCAGCGGCTTGCCCTGGATCTGTGCGTTGCAAAAGATGTTTGAAGGTGGTGCCGATTGCGCCGAAATCTCCTGGACGCTGTTCGACCTGAGCATTCCGGAGTGGAGCCTGTTGTTCTTTGTCGCCGTGTCGATTCTTGCCGTTTATCAATTGCTGCGGCTGCTCTGGAACGCGTTGCAGCGACCGCTCAGCGGCGAAGCGTCGCACCAGACGCCGCTGCGGGATTAAACACTTGTATGAACTTTATCTCCTGCGTACCTTGAAGCCATAGGCGTGCGGGCATAATCTGGCCCGCACGTGTCATTGGATTTATGTTGCTCGATGACGCTCTGCCCGATTGCCCCCAAGCCAAAAAGAGGGCGCGGGTGTAGAGCAGCATGACCCACAAGGGAAGAGAGATCGCCATGCTCGAAAGTTGTCAGAATGCTCAGGAACGTTGGGGTGGAGTTCATCTGCTGATCGACCGCTGGTTACAGGAGCGTGGGGAGCTGATCGGCGCCTACGACAAACTCGGTGCGGAGCCTCAGACCCTGTCGGATAACCGCAAACCTTTGCAGGAATTCTGCGGGGTACTGGTCGACTACGTTTCGGCCGGGCACTTCGAAATCTACGAACAGCTGACTGGCGAAGCCAAGGCGTTCAACGACAAGCGCGGTCTGGAGCTCGCCGAGACGATCTATCCACGCATCGACGTCATCACTGAAAAGCTCCTCGCCTTCAACGATCTTTGCGACGAAGGCAAGTGCGTTGCCGAGAAATTCAAGGAGCTCGGTGGCTTGCTGCATGAACGCTTCGAGCTGGAAGATTGCCTGATTGAAGTGCTGCACACGGCACACAAGGAAGAAGATTCGGTTCAGGCCTGATCAACGCCTTGCAAAAGAAAAACGGTGCGCCCCAAGCGCACCGTTTTTTTATGCCTGATCAGCTCGTCGCGCCGCGCAATTCGACTTCGAAAACCAGCGGTGTGAATGGCGCAATCAAGTCCCCGGCACCGTCCGCGCCATAAGCCTGGTCCGAAGGAATCACCAGTCGCCATTTCGCCCCCACCGGCATGTTTTGCAATGCCGTGCGCCAGCCGGCAATCACGCTGTCGAGATTGAACCATTGCGGCTGAGTGTTCTGATCGAACACTGTGCCGTCGGGCAGCCGACCGATGTACAGCACCTGCACTTTTCCATCCGGCCCGGCTTTGGCGCCAGTGCCCGGCACCAGTTCGGTCAGCAGGATGCCGTCGGCCAGTTCCTTCACGCCCGGTTTGGCTTTTTCAGCCGTCAGAAAACGCTGCTCGTTTTCCATCGCGGCGTCGCTCGAAGGCTGCGTCGAGTGCTCGGCATTTTGCGATTCATGATCGGCCAGAATCTGCTCGATGCGTGCTTCGCTCAGCGCCAGTGGCTTGCCTTGATAGGCCTGTTGCAAACCATCAACCAGTGCCTGGATCTGCAACTGCGGAACTTCCTGGCGCAGCCGTTCACCCAGACTTGCACCGAGGCTGTAAGCCAGATCGTGAGCATCGTTCGCGGGGGTTTTTTCGTCAGCGTGGGCGGCCGAAAAGATCATGCAGAGGGATAAAAAAAGGTAGCGCGACATGGGCACTCTCCGTCCTGAGATGCGGGGGATTATGCCAGCGCGAACGCTTGCAACGGTGAACTGCTTTTGACTTGATGCAGAACATTTTCACTTCGTTGCAACGCAACCGTTTCGATACTGTCAAGATGACCTAGCGGCGGTAACTGCAGAGGTCTAGTATGAGCCGCACTCACGTCAGCCAGGAGGTAAACCATGTCGGCCACCAAGAAGCCTGTAAATACTCCGTTGCACTTACTCCAACAACTCTCGGGCAGCTTGCTCGAGCATCTGGAAAACGCTTGCTCCCAAGCCTTGGCTGATGCTGAAAAACTGCTCGCCAAACTGGAAAAGCAACGCGGCAAGGCGCAAGAAAAACTGCACAAATCCCGCACCAAATTGCAGGACGCAGCTGCCGCCGGTAAAGCCAAGGCGCAGACTAAAGCCAAAGGCGCAGTGAAAGAACTGGAAGACCTGCTCGATGCGTTGAAGGATCGTCAATCCGATACTCGCAGCTACATTCTGCAACTCAAGCGCGATGCTCAGGAAAGCCTGAAACTGGCCCAAGGTGTTGGTCGCGTTCAAGAAGCCGTGGGCAAAGTATTGTCCACCCGCGCAGCCAAACCGGCAGCGGCACCGGCGAAAAAAGCAGCTGCAAAACCTGCTGCTGCCAAAGCCCCGGCGAAAACCGCAGCGGCCAAACCGGCAGCTAAAACCGCTGCAAAACCTGCAGTGAAAAAACCGGCTGCCGCGAGCGCTGCAAAACCGGCGGCTAGAACTACCGCTGCAAAACCCGCTGCCGCCAAGCCAGCTGCCAAAGCTGCCGCTGCAAAACCGGTTGCCAAACCGGCTGCAAAACCAGCCGCAACCAAAGCAGCTCCAGCGAAAACTGCAGCCGCCAAACCGGCCGCTAAAACTGCTGCCAAAGCTGTTGCGAAACCAGCAGCTAAACCTGCTGCAAAAACCGCCGCTGCCAAACCAGCTGCCAAGACTGCCGCTAAACCGGCAGCCAAGCCAGCCGCTACCGCTAAACCAGCGACTGCTGCTGCCAAGCCTGCTGCGGCAAAACCAGTTGCCAAGCCAGCTGCAAAACCTGCCGTGAAAAAGCCAGCCGCTGCCAAACCAGCTGCCGCCAAATCGGCAACCTCGCCAACGGCCAAGCCTGCCACGCCGGTAACTCCGGCTGCACCGGCACCTGCCGCTGCTACCTCGACTCCTTCGACTGCGCCAACGCCAGCCGCTGTGTCGAGTGTCACCAGCAACCCGACCAGCGCTTCCTAAGTGCCGGTTGCCGCGACGCGCAGCACTTGCAGCGCGTCGCGGTTCGGGCTGGCCGCCGTGCCGGCCAATCCTTCCAGCCAGGTGTTTGAACCTGCGACGTTTCGCGTCCACTCCTGCGCCATACCTTCAAGCCGTGACAGCAATGCTCGCTCAGCCTCAAGCTCGAGTGATTTGAGCTGCTCGCGCATACCCTTCAACACCGCATCAGCAACTGCCTGCGCTTTCCATTGCATGCGCAGTGCTCGCAGCGGCTGCACCACCTCGACATCCCAAGGTTCGGTCAGCGCCTGAAGCAGTCGTACGCGTTGGTCATCGCACCTCACCCCGCGTTGCTCCAGCCATAAACCACACAACAGCAGGCACACATTAGCCCCCGCAGTCTGCAGTTGCAGGCAGGCGTCTTCCACACCCGGGCGGGCGTAGGTGGCAAGGGAAAAGCTCCACAGGTCAGAGGACATCGTGCTACTCGCGCCAGTTGTGAGCGAAGCTGGTAGACTCCGCCGCCATTATGATCCGACTTCAGAACCTGACTTTACAGCGTGGCCCGCAACGTCTGCTAGAAGACGCCGAGCTGACCCTGCACGCCGGCCACAAAGCCGGTCTCATCGGTGCCAACGGCGCCGGCAAATCCAGCCTGTTCGCCTTGATTCGGGGTGAGCTGCACCCGGACTCGGGTGATTGCTACTTGCCGGCCGACTGGCGCATCGCCCACATGCGTCAGGAGATCGAGACGCTCGAGCGTCTTGCCGTCGACTATGTGCTCGATGGTGACCTGCGTCTACGCGAGGTGCAACGTGACCTCGCGGCCGCCGAAGCGGCGCATGACGGTGCCGCTCAGGCCCGCCTGCATGCCGAACTCGACAGCGCCGATGGCTACACCGCTGATGCGCGAGCGCGCAAGCTGCTTGCCGGTCTCGGGTTCACCAACGAACAGATGGATCGTCAGGTCGGGGATTTCTCCGGTGGCTGGCGGATGCGCCTGAACCTGGCGCAGGCCTTGATGTGCCCGTCAGACTTGCTGCTGCTCGATGAGCCAACCAACCACTTGGACCTCGACGCAATCATCTGGCTCGAAGAGTGGCTGAAAAGCTACCCGGGCACCTTGCTGCTGATTTCCCACGACCGTGATTTCCTCGACGAAGTCGTTGACCACGTCGCCCATGTCGATCAGCGCAAAATTACTTTGTATCGCGGCGGCTACACCGCGTTCGAACGCGCCCGTGCCGAACGTCTGGCCCAGCAGCAACAGGCCTACGAGAAGCAGCAGGCGCAACGTGCGCACATGGAAAGCTACATCGCCCGTTTCAAGGCCCAAGCCACCAAGGCCCGTCAGGCGCAGAGCCGGATCAAGGCACTGGAGCGGATGGAAGAGCTGTCGGCGGCCCACGTCGATTCGCCGTTCGACTTCGTCTTCCGCGAGTCGACCAAGATTTCCAGCCCGTTGATCGACCTGTCCGATGCGCGTCTGGGTTATGGCGACAAAACCATCCTCGAAAAGGTCAAGCTGCAACTGACCCCGGGTGCGCGGATCGGCCTGCTCGGGCCGAACGGCGCGGGTAAATCGACGCTGATCAAGAACCTCGCCGGCGAGCTGTCACCGCTGGGCGGGCGCCTGACCCGGGGCGAGAACACCGTGGTCGGCTACTTCGCCCAGCATCAGCTCGACTCGCTGGATTCCAAGGCCAGCCCTTTGCTGCATATGCAGCGTCTGGCGCCCACCGAGCGTGAGCAGACCCTGCGTGACTTCCTTGGTGGTTTCGACTTCCGTGGTGCGCGTATCGATGAGCCGGTGCTGAATTTCTCCGGTGGCGAAAAGGCCCGTCTGGCTCTGGCACTGATCGCCTGGGAGCGGCCGAACCTGCTGCTGCTCGACGAGCCGACCAACCACCTCGATCTGGAAATGCGCCTGGCGCTGACCATGGCCTTGCAGGAATTCAGCGGCGCGGTACTGGTGGTTTCTCACGATCGGCATTTGCTCAAGAGCACCACCGACAACTTCTACCTGGTCGCTGACGGCAAGGTCGAAGAGTTCGATGGCGATCTTGAAGACTATGCGCGCTGGCTGGTGGAATACCGTCAACGCAACGCGCCGGTCAGCAACACTCCGGTCAACCCGGACAAGACCGACAAGAAGGCTCAACGTCAGGCCGCTGCTGCCTTGCGTCAGCAACTGGCACCGCACAAGCGCGAAGCCGACAAGCTTGAAGCCGAGTTGGGCAAGCTCCACGAAAAACTCGCCAAGGTCGATGCCAGCCTCGGTGACAGCGACATCTACGAGCCGGCGCGCAAGAACGAGTTGCGTGATCTGCTGGCCGAGCAAGCCAAGCTGAAAGTGCGCGAAGGCGAGCTGGAAGAGGCGTGGATGCAAGCCCTGGAAACGTTGGAAAGCATGCAGGCGGAGCTGGAGGCGCTGTCCTGATGGATGCGTTCAAGCTGCCGCTGCCGGCCATGTGGGTCGAGCCGATCTGGCTCGGCGTGCAGATTTTGCTGATCCTGCTGGCCGGTTATCTCGCCCAGCGCTTCGTTGCCAAAGGCCTGACCCGGTTGGGCGAACGCTATCCGTTCCCGCCGCAACTGCTGATGCCGCTGCGTGGCGTGCTGCGCTGGCTGATCATGGGCAGTGCGGTGATCTTTGTACTGGAACGCCTCGGCGTCTCGGCCACAGTGTTGTGGACGGCGTTGTCGGGTTTTGTTGCCGTGGCTGCGGTAGCGTTCTTCGCGATGTGGAGTGTGCTGTCGAACCTGCTCTGCGCGATTCTGATCTTCACCGTCGGGCCGTTTCGCCTGGGGGATATCGTCGAACTGGTGGACACCACCGACAAGCCGGGCGTCAAAGGCCGGGTGGTGGCGATCAATCTGCTCTACACCACGCTGATCGAGGCCGAGGAATTGGGCACCGGCAGTGCGATGGTGCAGGTGCCGAACAGTTTGTTCTTCCAGCGTTCGGTGCGACGCTGGCGCGGGACTGATGTGTTTCCGTCGAGCGGGTTTGAGAAGTAAGTCTTGAAGCAAGATCAAAAGATCGCAGCCTGCGGCAACTCCTACAGGGTAAACGTCAATCCTGTGCAGGAGTTGCCGCAGGCTGCGATCTTTTGCTTTTAGGCCCAAACCGCATTAGCTTGGACGTCTGTGACGATTCAGAATCGAGGTGTGCGATGGAGCTTCAAACATGGCTGGCGTTTTTCGCCGCCTGCTGGGTGATCAGTCTTTCTCCGGGCGCCGGCGCGATTGCGTCGATGTCCAGCGGTCTGCAATACGGCTTCTGGCGTGGTTACTGGAACGCCCTGGGCCTGCAAATCGGCCTCGCTGTGCAGATTGCGATTGTCGGTGCCGGTGTCGGCGCGATCCTCACTGCTTCGGCCACCGCGTTCCATGCGATCAAATGGTTCGGTGTCGCTTATCTGGTTTATCTGGCGATCAAGCAATGGCGTGCGCTGCCGATGGACATGAGCGATGACGCGGCAGTGCGGCCGATCGGCAAGCCGCTGGCGCTGGTGTTCCGTGGTTTTCTGGTGAACATCAGCAATCCCAAGGCACTGGTGTTCATGCTCGCGGTACTGCCGCAGTTCATCAATCCACATGCACCGCTGTTGATCCAGTACGTGGTGATCGGCGTGACCATGATTGCCGTTGACCTGGTCGTCATGGCCGGCTACACCGGACTGGCGTCGAAAGTGCTGCGCCTGCTGCGCACGCCGACGCAGCAGAAGCGTATGAACCGCACGTTTGCCGGGCTGTTCATTGGCGCGGCGGCGTTTATGGCGACGTTGCGTAAAGCGGCGGTATAAAACTCCCGGCCACAAAAAAGGCGACCTGATGAGGTCGCCTTTTTCATTTCTGCCGGTTGAAGATCAACTGTGGCGAGGGAGCTTTTGTGGCGAGGGGATTTATCCCCGTTGGGCTGCGCAGCGGCCCCCTCTTTCAAGATCAATAGGGCCCGCTGCGCGAGCCAACGGGGATGAATCCCCTCGCCACAGGAAGCCCTCAGTCCAAGATCAGCGCAAGATCACCGGCGCCGTATCACGCGGCAGATTGTTGCGCTGTGGTGCTTCACGCGGCTGCTCGTAACCACCACCACCGAGCTGTTGGCTCAGTTGCCCGGCAACGTCCTCGCCCAGCGCCTTCGACACCTCACGCACCACCCGTGGGCGATTCAGCGAGATCTTGATGTCGCGGCCGTTCACCAGTTTGGTGTCCTGCGCTTCACCCATCGCCGTGAAGGCCGAGGTGATTTCGAAGGTCTTGGTGTTGATCAGGCTGAAATCCGCCACCAACGTCAGGCCCAGTACCGCCGAATAGCTGTCGGTGTGCGCCAGATCGTTCACGTCCTGCGTGAAGTCGATGTCCGATACGGTGCCAAACAATACGTAATCGGCGCCTTTGAAGTTGCCGGCCTTGATCCGTTTGATCACGTCGTAGACGTCACCCTTGGACGATGCGGTGTACGGCGTGCCCTGCACCAGCTGGAACATGCCGGTACGCAGAATTTCACCCTTGATGTCGCCGGTGAATTTGCGCAGCTCGCCCTGTTCGATGTAGCTGGTGGTCGCTTCGATCTCGTTGTAGCTCGAAGAACCGCTGGCGCTGTAGTAACTCTCGCGGTGATTGCTCTGGGCCGAAACGATGTGGATGTATTGCTCCACACGCTCCTGATACGCCAGATCCGTCACCGCGACTTTCGGGGCCGCTTGCGCGCCAAACGCACAAGCCAGGGCCATCATGCCAATCCATGCGCGCATCGATTAACGCTCCGTGGTTTTGCGGATCTCTTTTTCGTCCATCCACTCGGCCAGACCGCTTTCCACGTCGATCAATTGCAGGCTGAATTTGTAGAAGACGTCCTTGTAATCGCTGCTGCGCTTGACGATCGAGCTGATCGAACCTTCGATGCGGTACTTGGCAGCCACCATGTTGCCGGTCTTGGCCACGGTGCTCTTCTTGTACAGACCGCTCTGGTTCTGCAGCTTCAACTGGTCAACCTGGCTCTGCATCGCATTGTTGTCGCTGGCGAAACGGGCAACGCCGGTTTTCATCAGCTGAGTCTTGATGCTGGTGGTGATTTCGCGGGTATCGATGTACTCGCTGGTCTTGTTCTTCACGTCGTAGACCTGAACCACAGGACGGTTTTGCAGAATGCCGGACTGAGCCAGCGAGCGGGTCATCGACTCGGCGATCATTTGCAGATCGGTCGAACCGAATTCGTTGGTCACGGTTTCAACCGCTTTGGTGTCGCCGTAGCTAATGTTCTTGCTGCCCAGGGTCGGCGAGGTATTGGCGCAACCGGAGGCCAGCAGGGCGATTACGGCGATGCAGGAAAAGCGTACAAACATGGCAATGTTCTCTAAATCAGGAATAGGGTGGCGGGCTTAAGGCGTCTTGAGTTCCAGACGGAAGTCCACGGCTTTCGGCGTCGGGGCGATGCCCTGGATGAAGCTGGTTTGCGCGCCGTACATCATCTGGCTTTTCCAGACTTCTTCTTCGGCGATCGGGAAACCTTCCGGGCCGAGCCAGGCGAAGCGGTAGTAGAACGTCTTGTTGCTGTTGAGGGTGTTGCTCAACTGCACGTTGACGGTCATGAAACCGTTTTCGCGGGCGACGCGCATGGCGCCGACGACGATGTGTTTCTGTGGCCCCATGGCCACGACTTTGCTCGCGGCGCTGCCCGGTTCAGGCGGCGGCGGGGTGGCGCAGCCGCTCGCCAGCAAGGCGAGGGCGGCGACGGCGATGAGTTTGAAGCGCATGCAAAGACTCCGTTCTTAAGGTTGTTTGAGGCTGGCGACGTTGGTCGCGCCGGCGCTCGGGATGACGTGGGCGGCGAGACCGCCAGCGAATACCTGATTGCCGACGGCACGCAGGCTGATCACTTGATAGCGCTGGTCAACGGTGACCTTGACCACCGAACCACCTACAGCGCTCGGCAAGGTGACCTGGTGTTCACCTTTCTTCAAGCGCAGACGCACCACTTGGGTGTTGTCCGGCAGGGTGCGCCACGTACGGGTATCGGCACCTTCGAGCACGGCTGAAGAAATACCGACCGCGAGACCGGCCAGCGGGTTGGTTTCGTTGATCTTCTTCTGTGCCACGCCTTTGGTGATCGCGCGCACGGTGGTGCGCACGATGATCCCCGGCATGTCATCGCGCAGGGCGCGGCGGGACATGGCGGTGGTGCTGTTGAGGGCGGTCAGGTTGACTTGCTGGCCATCGACACCGATCTGCGCGAATGGCGCGGTGGAGGTATCGGCCTTGATGATCGGGAACGACAGTGGGGTGATCACCACGTTGTTGGAGATCGGCAATGGCAACGGCACCCGAATCGAATCGCGGGACGGCGCCAGACCGCTTTGCACGACGATCAGAATGTCGCTGTCATCGCTTTTGCTTGGCTTGTCGAGGTTGACCAACGCCTGTTCCAGCAGCGGCGTGTTCGGGCGCAGTTCGGCTGCCTTGCGGTAGCCCGGCGCAGCCAGGTCTTTTTCACCGAGGGCTTCATAGACGTAACCGGCCAGGTAATGGCTGAACGCACTCTGGTAGCTGTTTTTCAGGCTGACCACTTCCGGCGCGTCGAGGCTGGCGACCGGATAACCCTGCAGGTCCTTGTATTGAGTCTTGATGCCTTCTTTCTCGGCTTCTTCCTCGCTCTTGAGGTATTCCTTGTCACGCAGGTCGGCGATCACCGCTTCGCGTTCGTGAGTCTTCTTGATCGCGGTACGCGCGCCGTCGAAGTCATTGACCGCCAGCAGGTTCAGGGCCATCTGCGTGGTCAGCATGACTTTTTCGTAGTCGTAGCCTTCGTAGCGACGGACTTTGTCGTTGACGATGAAACTGCCGAACTGAGCGAGGTATTTGCCGGTGTCGAGTTTGACCGAATCTTCCCACTGACCGACCACTACATCGGCGCTGGTCCAGGCGTTCTGGCTGCCGGACAGGTCGCCCTTGGCACGCAGCAGTTCACCTTTCTCGAAGTAATAGAGCAGGTCTTTGTCTGGGCCGGTGTTGTTCTTTTCCAGCAAGGTCAGCGCAGCGTCGACGTTGCCGGAAGCCAGTTGCTGGTTGGTCTGTGCCAGTTCGGAGTCGTAGTTGCGAAACGCCGAACAGCCGGACAGCAGAGTGACGGCGCTGAGCGCGATCAGAGTGGGAGCGCGGAATGCCATGGGGGTACTTCTTCCCTGGAGTAACTACAGCCGCGGATGCTGGTCGGGCTGGTGTGACCCATCGACAGTGGCGTTGGCCTCCTGCCAATTCCTCATAACCAGAGGAGCTTTAATGCCGTTTCGCAATAGCGAGGGCGCGGCATTATAGTCGGGCGCTGCTGGCTATGTAATAGCTTTTTAATTTCACAGGCTAGTTAGGTGCCACTACTTATTTCGAGCTTGTTACTTTCTCTGGCAAAGGCGTCGCAGGTGCAACGAAAGCCGACCCCACGTAATAGGTCTGATCCCGGAACACGCGCAGATTGAGTATTTGATGATCCTTATCGACGCGCAAGGTAAGGGGATGGCCCGGGGGGTAAATGGGGACGTCGACCGTGTGCAGCCCCTTTTTCAGACGCAAACGAGTGACGAGCGTCTTGTCGGGCAGGGCGCGCCAGGTGCGCGTGTCGGCCTCCTCGAGAGGATCCTTCTGTGTTACCACCAATGAGGCCTTGGCTGGATTGCGATCGTTTTCCTGTGCTTGGCCGATGGCGGCCAGATTGGCGCGGAACATGGCGCGCGAGATGATTTGCGGCATGTCATCACGCAGTGTTCGCATGGCCATGTCGGTCACGCTGTTGATGACCGTCAGCGGCTGTTTATGGCCATCAATGTTCAGGTGATTGAAGGTGGGGGTGACAGCGTCCGCAATCATCACCGGGAAGGATATCGGCGCAATGATCACCAGGTTTTCATTCAGTCGCACCGGAATCGGCACTTGCACCGAACTGCGAGCCGGTGCCAGCCCGCTTTGCACAATGATCAGAACGTCACTTTCATCGGCCTTCGCTGCAGGCTTGTCGAGATTACGCAGCGCTTTCTGGAGAAACGGCATGTCCGGGCGCAATTCGATGGCCTGGCGATAACCCGGCGCAGCGAGGTCACGCTCACCCAGGGCTTCGTAGGTGAAACCGGCCAGATAGTGGCTGAACGCACTCTGATAGCCGTTCTTCAGTTCGACCACTTGCGGCGCATCGAGTATGGCCACCGGATAACCTTCCAGATCTTTGTAACGCAGGGTTATGCCCTGGGTCTTGGCCTGTGCCTCCGCCTCTTCGTATTGCACTTCGCGCTGGCGGGCAATCAGGACTTCGCGTTCATGGGTCTTCTTGATATCTGCGCGGGCACCGTCGAAATCATTGACGGATAACTGGTTGAGGGCCATTTGCGTGGTCAGCATGACCTTTTCATAGTCATAGCCTTCGTAGCGCAGCAGTTTGTCGTTGACGAGCATGGTGCCCATTTCATTACCGAACCGCGTCAGCAACTTCATGGCACCGGAAGGATTGGCCTCTTCGCGCTGGAAAATCATGCGATCGGCGGTGCGCCAGTCTTCTTGGCTTTCGGGCAATGCACTGCCGGCGCTGAGAATGGCGCCTCTTTCCAGGTAATAAAGCAGATCCTTGTCTTCCCACGGGTTATGCCTTTCCATCAACGCCAGCGCACCGTAGAGATTGCCTTGGGTCATCTGATCGGTAGTCTGCTGCATCTCCAGATCGTAATTGCGAAAAGCGGCGCAGCCACTCAGATGCACGAGGACACTGAACAGCAGAAAAGTCGGCAGGCAAAGGCGCATGGAGGCGGGTTCTTCCTTGAACGGCAAGGGCGGGCAGATGGCGCATTATAGGGGCGGTTTGCGGATGTCGGTGCACCATGGATTGCGCTAGGCTTGCGTGCTCACCGATCAATTGAATCCCGGTATTTCAATGAATCAACTGCTGGCCATGCGTGCGTTTCGTTGCATCGTCGAGTGTCACGGTTTCAGCGCCGCCGCCGAGCGACTCGACACCACGCACTCGACCATTTCCCGGCAGCTGCAGCAACTGGAAGCCGAACTCGGCACACGGCTGATCAATCGCAATACCCGACGCTTCAGCCTGACCACGGCGGGACAGCAGTATTACACCGCCTGCGTGGACATTCTTGATCGACTGGACCAAGCCGCCATCGCAGTCGGGCAGGCCCATGAAAGCCCCAGCGGCGTCCTGCGTATCAGCGCGCCGATGGTGATCGGCACGCTGGAGCTGGCGAACTGGCTCCCGGCATTTCAACAACGTTATCCCGAGATTGAAGTCGATCTGTCCTGCGAAGACCGCTTTGTCGACCTGATCGCCGAAGGCTTTGATGTCGCGCTGCGTATCTGCGGGCCGCTGGCGGACTCGTCATTGGTGGCGCGATTGCTGACGGTCTCGGACATGTTGCTGGTGGCGTCGCCTGCGTATGTGGCCCGGCATGGCCTGGTGCGTCAGGTGCGGGAGTTGGCCGAGCATCAACTGTTGGCATTTACCGGCGGCAGCGACTGGTCGTTGACCGATGCGCGCGGAGCGATCACGGCGGTCAGGGCACAAGGTCACTTCAGGGCGGACTCGATCAGTTCGCTGCATGCAGCCGCGCTGGCGGGTGTCGGCATCGCCTCATTCACCCGGGCCACGGTGCAGGACGACCTGCTGAGCGGGCGGCTGGTGCAGATACTGCCCAACTGCACCCTCGGCCAGCGGCATTATTACGCGCTGTATCCGCATGCCCGACATGTCGCGCTGAAGGTCAAAGTGTTGGTTGATTTCATGGCCGAGCATTACCGGAACCTGACGGCGTCTACGCGTTAAACACCGCGAAACGCCGACAAAGCTTGAGGGAAACGTGTTCGAAGTGAACAATATGTAACTTCGCATTTCCACTTGAGACCCCTTCATGACTGCCTCGTCCCGATTCCTGGCCTGGCTGGTGTTCCCGTTGTGTGCCCTGAGCAGCTTCAACCTGCTGGCCGATACCGTGGAAGGCGCACCGCAAGCGCTGCACCTGCTTGATTACATCAGCGCCGATTACCCGCAGACGGTCGCGGCGGGCAAAGTCGTCGACGACTCCGAATATCGCGAACAGCTCGAGTTCACGCAGGCGCTGCAAGGCTTGATTGCCGACATGCCGGCCAAGCCCGAGAAAGCGGCGCTGGAGCAGGGCATCGAAGCGCTGCACGCGGCGATCACGGCGAAGCAGGACGGCGCTGACGTTGCCCGTCAGGCCCGGCAACTGGGCGCACAACTGGCGGTGGCGTATGAAGTCAGCCAGGCGCCGATCATCACCCCGGACCCGACCCGTGGCGCGCCGCTGTATGCGCAAAACTGCTCGGTGTGCCACGGCGACAGTGGCGCCGGTGATGGTCCGGCAGGTCTGGGCATGACGCCGGCACCGGCCAATCTGCGTGACGCGGCGCGTCTCGATCATCTGAGTCTGTACGCGATCTATAACACCCTCGGCCAAGGCGTTGAAGGCACCGACATGCCGGCGTTTGCCGATCAGCTCGATGATCGTCAGCGTTGGGATCTGGCCACTTACATCGCCGGCTTCAGCGCCGACGCCGCGGCGGCCACCTCCGAGAAAACCTATAACATTGCCGATCTGGCCCGCCAGACGCCGGCCGAAGTCCAGGCCGCCGACGGCGCGCAAGCCGCTGCGACCTTCCGCGCCCAGCGTGCACAGCCGCCGCAGGTCAAACGCGGCCCGGCGCAACTGCTCGACTACACCGCCGCGACCCTGGACAAGAGCCTCGCTGCTTACCGTGCCGGTGAGCACGATCAGGCCTACGACCTGTCGGTGGCGGCGTATCTGGAAGGTTTCGAACTGGTTGAAAGTTCGCTGGATAACGTTGATGCCAACGTGCGCAAGGACACCGAGAAGTCGCTGATGGCTTACCGGCAGTCGTTGCAGGACGGCCTGCCGGTCGAGCAAGCCGAGCAACGTCTGGACGCGGCGAAAGCCAAGCTCAAAGAGTCCGCCGGCCTGCTCGGCAGCGATGGCCTGAGC
This sequence comes from Pseudomonas sp. TH06, assembly GCF_016651305.1. GTDB lineage: Bacteria > Pseudomonadota > Gammaproteobacteria > Pseudomonadales > Pseudomonadaceae > Aquipseudomonas. Next base: position 1,765,175 of record NZ_JAEKEC010000001.1, read on the forward strand.
TGGTCGCTGAGCTACATTTCCGGTCTGCTGATTCTGCTGCGTGAAGGTCTGGAAGCGATTCTGGTGCTGGCGGCGATCCTCGCGTTCCTGCGCAACACCGGTCAGCAATCGGCAGTGCGCAGCGTCAACGTTGGTTGGGGCCTGGCGTTGCTGGCCGGCCTGGGCACCTGGGCGCTGGCGGCGTATGTGATCGATGTCAGCGGTTCGCAGCGCGAATTGCTTGAAGGTGCTACGGCGCTGTTCGCCAGTGTCATGGTGTTGTGGCTCGGCGTGTGGATGCACGACCGTCGCCACGCCGCGGCCTGGCAGGATTACATCAAGAGCAGCCTGGTGGGCGGCGGCGGACGTTTCGGCTTTGCGATTCTGGCGTTCTTCTCGGTCTACCGCGAACTGTTCGAAGTGATCCTGTTCTACGAAACCCTGTGGTTGCAGGCCGGTCCTGCCGGGCATGACGCAGTGCTCGCCGGTGGTGCGACGGCGCTGGTGCTGCTGGTCGGTCTGGCGTGGGTGATTCTGCGCGGTTCGGCGAAACTGCCGCTGACGCTGTTCTTCAGCATCAATGCTGCGCTGCTGTGCGCGCTATCGGTGGTGTTTGCCGGGCATGGCGTGAAGGCGTTGCAGGAAGCCGGGATCTTCGGCACGCGGCCGGTGGCATTCTTCGAGTTCGATTGGCTGGGGATTCACGCCGATGCGTATTCGCTGACGGCGCAGGCGGTGGCGATTCTGGCGATTGTTGTGCTGTACGGGCGTAGTTGGGTGGCCGAGAAGAAGCGGGTAGCCGCTTAACAGCATTCGCTGCGCTCACAATCGCGGGCGAGCCCGCACCCTCAGGATTTGCGCGTAACCTGTGGGAGCGGGCTTGCCCGCGATGCTTTTTGGGAAGAGGAAAGACTATGCGTGTATGGATCGATGCTGACGCCTGCCCTCGGCAGGCGAAGGATCTGGTGGTGAAGTTCGCCCTCAAGCGTCAGTTCGAAGTGGTGCTGGTGGCCGGGCAACCGCAGACCAAACCGGGGCTGGCCATCGTCAAACTGATCGTGGTGCCGAGCGGCCCGGATGCGGCGGACGATTATCTGGTCGAACACGCGGTGCCCGGTGAGCTGGTGATTTGCAGCGATATCCCGCTGGCGGATCGGCTGGTGAAGAAGGGCGTGGCGGCGCTGGATCCGCGCGGCAAGGAGTTTGATGCGCAGAACATGGGCGAACGGTTGGCGGTACGCAACCTGTTCACCGACCTGCGGGAGCAGGGCCAGATGAGCGGCGGGCCTGCGCCGTTCGGCGATCGCGAGAAGCAGGCGTTCGCCAATGCGCTGGACCGGATTCTGACGCGTCTGACCCGCAAACCCTGATTCAACCGGATCCCTGTGGCGAGGGGATTTATCCCCGTTGGCTTGCGCAGCAGGCCCCTCTTGATCTTGAAAAGATGGGGGCCTGCTGCGCAGGCCATCGGGGATAAATCCCCTCGCCACAAAGGATTTCAGCAATTTCGCTCAGGCGTCGTTTTCGTGGGTCAGTTCGAGGACGCGGTCGACCAGTTTATTGATCCCCGACGCCGCTTCGCTGATGTTCTGCGCCAGCATGTAGGCAGGCGTGGTCACCAGTTTGCGGGCCTTGTCTTCGATGATGTCGCTGACGGCGCAGTCTTCGTGGGTCGCGCCCATCTTGTTCATCGCCGTGGCGGTGTCGGCATCGTTGCCGATGGTGCAGGTCACGCCAGGGCCGTAGATTTTTGCCGCGAGTGCCGGCGAGATGCACATCAGGCCGACCGGTTTGCCCGCTTCGGCGAACGCTTCGGCCAACGCCAGAACCTCAGGCTGCACGCTGCAACCAGCACCTTCGACGGCGAAGTTCGAGAGGTTTTTCGCTGCGCCAAAACCACCCGGCACGATCAGCGCATCGAAGTCGTCGACATCGGCGTCGCGGATGTCCTTGATGTTGCCGCGAGCGATGCGTGCCGATTCCACCAGCACGTTGCGCGACTCGGGCATCTCTTCACCGGTCAGGTGATTGATCACGTGCAATTGCGCGATGTTCGGCGCGAAGCACTGCACCTGCGCGCCGCGTTGATCGAGGCGCAGCAAGGTGATGACGCTTTCATGGATCTCGGCGCCGTCGTATACGCCACTGCCGGACAGGATCACTGCAACTTTTTTGCTCATGGGTTTCTCTCCAGATTCATGGCGCTAAATGTCCACTAATTTGTCGCGCGTTGCCATAGGGTTAATCGGGCGCTGAGCCTAGGATCTGTTCCATACGATTGTGAGCGGGGCGCGTCATGGACTTCATTCTGTATGCAGTGCCGTTTTTCCTCGTGTTGATTGCGTTCGAGCTGTTAGCCGACCGCTGGCGCGGGGTGAGCAACTATCGCCTGGCCGACGCGGTGAACAGCATCAGCACCGGTGTGTTGTCGACCACCACGGGCTTGCTGACCAAGGGCGTTGGCCTGGTGACCTATGCCTTTACCCTTGAGCATCTGGCGCTGTTCAGATTGTCGGCGGACAGCTTCTGGGTCTGGGCATTTGCTTTCGTCCTCTACGACTTCTGTTACTACTGGCTGCACCGTCTGGGCCATGAGCGCAACATCCTCTGGGCGGCGCATTCGGTGCATCACCAGAGCGAGGAGTACAACCTCTCCACCGCCTTGCGCCAGACCAGCAGCGGGTTTCTGCTGGGCTGGATTTTCTATCTGCCGATGGCTGTGCTCGGCGTGCCGCTGCTGGTGTTCGTCAGTGTCGCGGCGCTGAACCTGCTCTATCAGTTCTGGGTGCACACCAAACACATTCCCAAGCTCGGCTGGTTCGAGTGGTGCTTTGTCACGCCATCCAATCACCGGGCTCACCATGCACAGAACGCTCTCTACATGGATCGCAACTACGGCGGGGTGTTCATTCTTTGGGATCGGCTGTTCGGCACGTTTCAGGAAGAGGACGATAACGAACCGGTGATTTTCGGCGTGACCACGCCGCTGGCGAGCTGGAATCCGCTGTGGGCCAATCTGCAGTTTTATGCGCAGTTGTGGGATGACGCGCGGCGGACTGAGAGCCGCCGGGACAAGCTGCGGATCTGGTTCATGCGCACTGGGTGGCGGCCGGCGGACGTCGCGGCGAAGTATCCGATGAGCAAGCCGGATCTGACCCGGTTCCGTAAATTTGACGTGCCGCTTGAGCGTCGACAGCAGTGGTACGTGGCGCTGCAGTTCTGCGTGTATATCGCGCTGGGCAGTTATCTGATGAATCTGGAACGAAGCCTTCCGACCGCTGCGCTGGTGCTCGGTTGGGGCGCAGTGGCATTTGGCGTGTTTGCGTTGGGCGTGGCCCTGGAGAATCGCCCGTGGGCGCTGAAGGTAGAACTGCTGCGATTGGCGTTGAACCTGCCGTTGGTGTGGCTGGCGCCGCTGGTCGGGCTATGGCCGGCCAGCCCGGTGATATGGGCTGGTTTACTCGGTTACAGCCTGCTCAGTGTGGGCGCGCTGTATGTCAGTCGCCAGCGAGTTACTCGGCTGGCGTCTTAGGTTCGGCCGGGTTGGCCTGTTCGGCTTTCAACTGCTCAGCCTTGGCCGCTTTGGCAATTTGCTCGTCCTGATAAACCTGTTTCGCCAGACGGGCATTCTTGAAGCGGCGACGCAGCCACAGGCCAACGCCGAGTATCAGCAGGGCGCCGAGTACCCACAACTCGTACTTCTTGATACTGCCGAGCATGCCTTCCAGCACCGCGCCGAAGTGGTAAGCCGCGGCGGCCAGCGCAGTGGCCCAGATGGCGGCGCCAATGCCGTTGAGCAGCAGATAACGTCCCGGTGGATAACCTGATAGGCCGATGGCCACCGGCATCACCGTGCGCAAGCCGTAAACGAAGCGGAAGCTCAGGACCCAGATGTCCGGATGCTTGCGGATGTGCTCCAGCGCGCGGTCGCCCATCATCTGCCAGCGCGGTTTGCGCGCCAGCAACTTGCGCCCGTGTTTGCGGCCGAGGAAGTACCACAGCTGATCCCCGGCATAGCTGCCGAAGAACGCCACGACCACCACCAGGTTAATGTCCATGTATCCACGGAACGCGAGGAAGCCCGCGAGCACCAGGATGGTTTCGCCTTCGAAGAATGTGCCAAGAAACAAGGCAAAGTAGCCAAAGTCATGCAGAAATTGTTGGAGCATTGTCTGGGTGCTGGCGAAATGAACGCGCAGCCTAACCCTTCGGACACATTCATGAAAGTGTCCAAATGTGTCTCGACGTGAACAATTCCTACACTGAGAATGGAATGCGGCTACATGTCACGGGTCTCACACAACTGTCATCTGTTAGTCATAATGGCCGTCTATAACTGTCACGCTCGCCCGTTTACGCGGGCTCAGGAGTCTGCCGTGAGCTTTACCCCTGCCAACCGTTTGTTCCCAGCCACTCGCCTGCGCCGCAATCGCCGTGATGATTTTTCGCGGCGGCTGGTGCGGGAAAATGTGCTGACGGTCGATGACCTGATCCTGCCGGTGTTCGTGCTCGACGGTGAAAACCGCCGCGAAGCCGTGGCGTCGATGCCGGGTGTAGAGCGCTTGACCATCGACCTGCTGCTTGAAGAAGCGGCGAAATGGGTCGAACTGGGAATTCCGGCGCTGGCGCTGTTCCCGGTGACGCCTCCTGAACTGAAATCCCTCGACGCTGCCGAAGCCTGGAATCCCGAAGGCATTGCCCAGCGTGCAACCCGCGCCTTGCGTGATCGCTTCCCGGAACTGGGAGTGATCACCGACGTCGCCCTCGATCCGTTCACCACCCATGGTCAGGACGGTATTCTCGACGAAGAAGGCTACGTGCAGAACGACATCACTGTCGACGCACTGGTCCGTCAGGCCCTGTCCCACGCCGAAGCCGGCGCGCAGGTGGTTGCACCGTCGGACATGATGGACGGTCGCATCCAGGCCATCCGTGAAGCGCTGGAAATCGCCGGTCACGTCAACGTGCGGATCATGGCCTACTCGGCCAAGTACGCCAGCGCCTATTACGGGCCGTTCCGCGATGCGGTGGGTTCGGCGTCGAACCTCGGCAAGGCGAACAAGGCTTCTTATCAGATGGACCCGGCCAACAGTGACGAAGCGTTGCACGAAGTCGGTGCGGACTTGTCTGAAGGCGCGGACATGGTCATGGTCAAGCCTGGCATGCCGTATCTGGACATTCTTTTCCGGGTAAAAGATGCCTTCAAAGTGCCGACCTTCGTCTATCAGGTTAGCGGCGAATACGCCATGCACATGGCGGCGATCCAGAATGGCTGGTTGAGCGAGGCGGTGATTCTTGAATCACTGACCGCCTTTAAACGTGCCGGCGCTGATGGCATCCTGACTTACTTTGCTGTCCGCGCCGCTCAATTGTTACGAGAGCAGAAATAGCCCTCCCAGGAACATTCGATGAATACCGAAGGACTCACTGAAGTTGCAGTAAAAGAAGCTCAACCGGTGGTGGAGCAAATCACCGAAACCCCGCCGGAATTGGAGCCTGCGCCGCCCGCGCCGGTCACCGAAGCCGCCGCGGCGGCACCGGTGATTGCGATTCCCGGCCTGGATGACAGCAGCCTGTATATCCACCGCGAGCTTTCGCAACTGCAATTCAACATCCGCGTGCTGGAACAGGCGCTGGACGAGTCCTATCCGTTGCTGGAGCGTCTGAAGTTTCTGCTGATCTTCTCCAGCAACCTCGACGAATTCTTTGAAATCCGTGTTGCCGGCCTGAAGAAGCAGATCACCTTCGCCCGTGAGCAGGCCGGTGCCGACGGCCTGCAACCGCATCAAGCGCTGGCGCGGATCAGCGAGCTGGTTCACGGCCATGTTGACCGTCAGTACGCGATCCTCAACGACATCCTGTTGCCGGAGCTGGAAAAGCACCAGGTGCGCTTTATCCGTCGCCGCAACTGGACGACCAAGCTCAAGACCTGGGTTCGCCGCTATTTCCGTGACGAGATCGCGCCGATCATCACCCCGATCGGCCTCGACCCGACGCACCCGTTTCCGTTGCTGGTGAACAAGAGCCTGAACTTCATCGTCGAACTCGAAGGCATCGACGCCTTCGGTCGCGACTCCGGTCTGGCGATCATCCCGGCACCGCGCCTGTTGCCACGGATCATCAAAGTGCCGGAAGAAGTCGGCGGCGCCGGCGACAACTACGTGTTCCTGTCGTCGATGATCCATGCCCACGCCGATGACCTGTTCCAGGGCATGAAGGTAAAAGGCTGCTATCAGTTCCGTCTGACCCGAAACGCCGACCTGGCGCTCGACTCCGAAGACGTCGAAGACCTCGCCCGCGCCCTGCGTGGCGAGTTGTTCTCGCGTCGTTACGGTGACGCGGTGCGTCTGGAAGTCGCCGACACCTGCCCGAAACACCTGTCGGACTACCTGCTCAAGCAGTTCAACCTGAGCGAGACCGAGCTGTATCAGGTCAACGGCCCGGTCAACCTGACCCGACTGTTCAGCATCACCGGTCTCGACAGCCATCCGGAGCTGCAATACACACCGTTCACCCCGCAGATCCCGAAACTGCTGCAGAACAGCGAAAACATTTTCAGCGTGGTCAGCAAGCAAGACATCCTGCTGCTGCACCCGTTCGAGTCGTTCACCCCGGTGGTCGACCTGCTGCGTCAGGCAGCGAAAGACCCGCACGTTCTGGCCGTGCGCCAGACGCTTTACCGCTCCGGCGCCAACTCGGAAATCGTCGATGCGCTGGTGGATGCTGCGCGGAATGGCAAGGAAGTCACGGCGGTCATCGAACTGCGTGCGCGTTTTGACGAAGAATCCAACCTGCAACTGGCCAGCCGTCTGCAAGCGGCGGGTGCGGTGGTGATCTACGGCGTAGTCGGCTTCAAGACTCACGCCAAGATGATGCTGATCCTGCGTCGCGAGGCCGGCGAGATCGTGCGTTACGCGCACCTCGGCACCGGTAACTACCACGCCGGCAACGCCAAGCTCTACACCGACTACAGCCTGCTGACCTCCGACGATGCCTTGTGCGAAGACGTCGGCAAACTGTTCAGCCAGTTGATCGGCATGGGCAAGACGCTGCGCATGAAGAAGCTGTTGCACGCGCCGTTTACCCTGAAGAAGGGCATGCTCGACATGATTGCCCGCGAGACCCAGTTCGCCGTTGAGGGCAAACCGGCGCACATCATCGCCAAGTTCAACTCGCTGACCGATCCGAAGATCATCCGCGCGCTGTACAAGGCCAGCCAGTCCGGCGTGCGCATCGATCTGGTGGTACGCGGCATGTGCTGCCTGCGACCGGGCATTGCCGGGGTTTCGCACAACATCCATGTGCGCTCGATCATCGGCCGCTTCCTTGAGCACACCCGGGTGTTCTACTTCCTCAACGGTGGTGAGGAGCAAATGTTCCTTTCCAGTGCTGACTGGATGGAGCGCAACCTCGACAAGCGCGTCGAGACTTGCTTCCCGGTGGAAGGCAAGAAGCTGCTGACCCGCGTGAAGAAAGAGCTGGAGCTATACCTGACCGACAACACCCACAGCTGGAGCTTGCAGTCGGATGGTCGCTACATCCGCAACACGCCAACCGGCAACCAGAACCCGCGCAGTGCGCAGGCGACGCTGCTGGAACGACTGGGCAGCCCGATTCTGCCGGTAAGCAGCTGACCTTCAGCCCATAAAAAAGGCGATCCCACGGGATCGCCTTTTTTGTACCTGCCGTTCACTCACCAGTGGCGAGGGGATTTATCCCCGATGGGGCGCGAAGCGGCCCCGGTCTTTTTCCCCAAAAAAGCTGGGACTGCTCCGCAGTCCATCGGGGATAAATCCCCTCGCCACAGTGGTTATCAGTGGACGGTGAGGACAATCCCCACCCGCGTCAGCCACTCAGCCTCAAGCCCGAAATCCGCCTGAGTCAGCTGATTCTCATCCAGCCAGTTTTCCGGGAATTCCACGTCAAGGTTATTGCCCTTGGCGTGCAACACCACCTGCGGCATCGTCTGTGTACCGCGAATGTGGTGGAACAGGATCGCAAATCGCAGCAGCACACAGAGGCGGATCAGCTTGTCGCCGTCGTCACCGAAATCGGCGAACTTGTCCTTGGGAATATTGCGGCGATGGCCGCGCACCAGCAGGGCGAGCATTTGCTGGTCTTCGCGGGAGAAGCCGGCAAGGTCGGAGTGTTCGATCAGGTACGCGCCGTGCTTGTGGTAATGGTAGTGGGCGATGTCGAGGCCGACTTCGTGCACTTTCGCAGCCCAGCCCAGGAGTTCGCGCCAGATACCGTCGTCCAGTTCCCAGTCTGCCGCGACCTGATCGAAGGCGTGCAAGGCCTTGCGCTCAACCCGTGCCGCTTGTTCCAGATCGACGTGGTAGCGCTCCATCAGCGAGGTCAGGGTGCGTTCGCGCACATCTTCGTGATGATGGCGGCCGAGCAGGTCGTAGAGCACGCCTTCACGCAGCGCGCCTTCACAGTGATCCATGCGTTGCAGTTCGAGGGCGTCGAAGATCGCTTCGAGAATCGCTAAACCTGCCGGGAAAATCGCCCGGCGATCAGGTTTGATGCCTTCGAAATCGATCTTGTCGACATCGCCGAGTTTGAACAGTCGACGCTTGAGCCACGCCAGACCTTCGGCGTTCACTTCGCCAGTACCGTGACCGCCGGCCTTCAGTGCCAGGCCGATGGCGCGGATGGTGCCTGAGGAGCCGATGGCTTCATCCCAGGTCAGGCGATGCAGAGCGTGTTCGATGCTCATGATTTCCAGCCGCGCCGCCGTGTAGGCCTGGGCATAGCGGGCCGGGGTGATCTTGCCGTCCTTGAAATAGCGCTGGGTGAAGCTGACGCAACCCATTTGCAGGCTTTCGCGCAGCAAAGGCTCGAAGCGCTGACCAATGATGAATTCGGTACTGCCGCCACCGATGTCGGCGACCAGGCGTTTGCCCGGGGTGTCAGCGAGGGTGTGCGATACACCGAGGTAGATCAGACGCGCTTCTTCACGGCCGGAGATGACTTCCACCGGGTGGCCGAGGATTTCTTCGGCGCGGTGGATGAATTCCAGGCGGTTGCGCGCTTCGCGCAGGGCGTTGGTGCCGACGATCCGCACGGCGCCCAACGGCATACCGTTGATCAGTTGGGCAAAACGCTTAAGGCAATCGAGGCCGCGTTGCATCGATTCTTCGTTGAGTTGACGCTCATCGTTGATGCCGGCGGCCAGCTGAACCTTCTCCCCGAGACGTTCGAGAATACGGATTTCGCCGTTCTGGGCCTTGGCCACGACCATGTGAAAGCTGTTGGAGCCCAGGTCGATTGCGGCGATCAGGGACAGATTCTTGGCTTGGGATTGCGGCATGGTCAGGGGGTCTCGGTCGATAACCCCGACATCGTGCCACGATCAAACGCTGGCGCCAACGCGCATGGTTCAAACCCTTGATTCAGCGCATAAAGTCTGTGACCGCTGCGCGGTCAATCGCGGGCAAGCTCACTCCTACAGGTGACCGCATTCCAATGTAGGAGTGAGCCTGCTCGCGATGAGGACCTAAAAGCCCCTGTATTTCCTTCAGGCGGTCGCTTCAACCGTGCCAATAAAGTTCGCCAGCTCCGCCGTCTGCGGATTGGCAAACAACACCTTCGGATCCCCCACCTCATGCACCTTGCCATGGTGCATGAACACCAGTTTGTCCCCTACCTCACGGGCAAAGCGCATTTCGTGGGTAACCATGATCAGCGTCATGCCTTCCTTGGCCAATTGGCGTACCACGGCGAGCACTTCATTGACCAGTTCCGGGTCCAGCGCCGAGGTGATCTCGTCACACAGCAAAACCTTGGGCGACATCGCCAGTGCCCGGGCGATCGCCACCCGTTGCTGTTGCCCGCCGGACAACCGATCCGGGAAGGCGTCAAATTTTTCCCCCAGACCGACCCGTTCGAGCATCTTGCGCGCCAGTTCCGCAGCCTTGGCTTTCGGAACTTTCTGCACCACTTGCGGCGCGAGCATCACGTTTTCCCCCACGGTCAGGTGCGGGAACAGGTTGAACTGCTGAAACACCATGCCGACCTTCTGTCGCAGGCTGCGCAGGTCGGCGCGGGCGGCGTCGAGGTACTCGCCGTCGACTTCGATAACGCCGTCGTTGATCGACTCCAGGCCATTGAGCGTGCGCAGCAGGGTCGATTTGCCCGAGCCGCTGCGGCCGATGATCGCCACGACCTGGCCTTCCTCAACGCTGAGGTCGATGCCTTTGAGCACGTGGTGATCGCCGTAGTATTTATGCAGAGCGGAAATTCTAAGCAGAGGCATGCAGTCTCCTTTCCAGGTAGCGCGCACTGAGGGACAGGGGGTAGCAGAGCAGGAAGTAGCCGAGGGCGACGAGGCCGTAAACCATGAACGGTTCAAACGTGGCGTTGGCGAGCATGCCGCCGGTCTTGGTCAGCTCGGTGAAGCCGATGATCGAGGTCACGGCCGTGCCTTTGACCACTTGCACCGAAAAGCCCACGGTCGGCGCCACGGCAATGCGCAAGGCTTGCGGCAGGATCACGTAGCGCAGTTGTTCCAGCGGACTCAGTGCCAGACTCGACGAGGCTTCCCACTGGCCATTCGGGATCGATTCGACGCAACCGCGCCAGATCTCTGCCAGATAAGCGCTGGTGAACAAGGTCAGCGCAATCGCCGCCGCCATCCACGGGGAAATCTCGAGCCCGGCCAGGGCCACGCCGAAAAACACCAGAAACAGCTGCATCAACAGCGGTGTGCCTTGAAACAACTCGATCCAGGTGCGAGCGATGCTGCTTGTCGCAGTGTTTTTCGAGATGCGCATGACCAGAATCAGCAGCCCGACGAGGCCACCGCCAATAAACGCCACCAGCGACAACGCCAGCGTCCATTGCAGGCCGGTGAGCAGGTTGCGCAGAATGTCCCAGAAGGTGAAATCGCTCATGCGCGGCTCCTGCTTATGTAGCGGCGACCGATCCAATTGAGCAACTGGCGAATCAGCAGCGCCATGCACAGATAGATCAGCGTGGTCAGCGCGTAGGTTTCGAAGGCGCGGAAGTTGCGCGACTGAATGAAGTTGGCGGCGAAGCTCAGCTCTTCGGTAGCGATCTGCGAACACACCGCCGAACCGAGCATGACGATGATGATCTGGCTGCTCAGCGCCGGCCAGACCTTGCCCAGCGCCGGCAGCAGCACTACATGGCGGAACGCTTCGAAGCGCGTCATCGCCAGCGCCGCTGCGGCTTCAAGTTGCCCGCGCGGGATCGCCTGAATACCGGCGCGAATGATCTCGGTCGAGTACGCGCCGAGGTTGATCACCATCGCCAACACCGCCGCCTGCCACTCGGAGATCTGCACGCCCAGCGACGGCAGGCCAAAGAAGATGAAGAACAGTTGCACCAGAAACGGCGTGTTGCGGATCAACTCGACGTAGACGCCGAAGATCGCCGAGAACGGGCGAATGTTCCACGCCCGCACCAGCGCCCCGACAATGCCCACGCCAACCCCGAGCAGCGCGCCAATGGCCGTCAGCTCAAGGGTGAACAGCGCCCCGCGCAGCAGCAGGTCGGTGTTTTCCAGCACCGGCAAGAAATCGAACTGATAAGCCATGAGGGTCTCCTGCGCAGTCGATCAGAGATCGGCCGGCAGCGGCTCTTTCAGCCAGGTCTGCGAGTTCTTTTCCAGTGCGCCGTCAGCCTTGGCGGTGGTCAGGATGTCGTTGACCTTGGCCAGCAGCGCCGCTTCGTTCTTGTTCACGCCAACGTAGACCGGCGAATCCTTGAGCTTCACTTTCAGCGCCGGCACGCGTTTCGGGTTCTTTTCGCTGATCGCGACCATCACCACGTTGCCGCTGGCAATCAGGTCGACTTGCCCGGCGAGGTAAGCGGCGATGGTCGAGTTGTTGTCTTCGAAGCGCTTGATGGTCACGCCTTCGGGGGCAACCTTGGTCAGCTCGATGTCTTCGATGGCGCCACGGGTGACGCTGATGGTTTTGCCTTTGAGGTCGTCGAGGCTGGCAATGGCGGCATCTGGCGGGCCGAACACGGCGAGGTAGAACGGTGCGTAGGCGCGGGAGAAATCGATGACTTTCTCGCGCTCGGCGTTTTTACCGAGGCTGGAGATCACCAGATCGACCTTGCCGGTGGTCAGGAACGGTATGCGGTTGGTGCTGTTGACCGGGGTCAGTTCAAGTTTGACCTTGAGTTGATCGGCCAGCAGTTTGGCCGTGTCGATGTCCAAGCCACGGGGTTTCATGTCCGGGCCGACGGAGCCGAACGGCGGGAAATCCTGGGGCACCGCAACTTTCAGCGTGCCGCGTTTGACCACATCGTCCAGACCGTCGGCGTGAGCGGGGGCCTGACTTAGCAACAGAGAAGAAAACAGGGCGGCGAGGAGGGCGCTGTAACGCTTGGTCATGGACAATCTCCGGATCGGCGGGTAGTTAAATCTGCGATCGAACAGAGCATGCGCCGTGCCAATGCGCGGGTTTTGTCCCGGCAGGCCGCAGTTTTAGCGGGTTTGTTCGGTCTTACTGGTCTGAACAGTCAGGTTGTTTTTCGCACTGCCATGGCGCATCGGCCCGCCGCACCGAACCCCGCTGGGGCACGACTTGCCGGACTCGACGAATAGCTTTACAACTAGCCGCACATTGGCCTGGCGCGTCTGAAAAACATGAATTCGATTTCCCGTGCGGTCCCCGAAGTGGCACTGCAAGCGATCCGCAAACTGATCACCGAACAGGGTTTTGGCGCGGGCGATTCCTTGCCGTCGCAACGGGATCTGGCGTTGCAGTTGGGCGTCAGTCGGGCTTCGTTACGTGAGGCGCTGTCGTCGCTGAGTGCCCTCGGCGTGGTCAGCATTCAGCCGGGAAAAGGAGTTTTCGTGCAGTCTCCGGTGGAATTGTCGCGCGGTGACAACGCTCCGGGCTGGTCCTTCGCGGCGCAGGCCTCGCCGCTGGATATCTTTCAACTTCGCTATGCGCTGGAAGGCTTTGCCGCCGGACTGGCGGCGATGACGCTGAGCACGTTCGATCTGGACGCGCTGGAGGACAACGTGGCGGCGATGCGCGAGCAATTGAAGGCTGGCGACTTCGAAGCAGCGGCGAAACTGGACTTCGAATTCCATCGACGAATCCTGCTGGCCAGCGGCAATCAGGCGATGCTGAGCATTCTCACCGCCAGCGCCGAGATCTTTCTGGAGAGCCAGAAACTACCGTTCATCCGCGCCGAACGGGCCATGGAAACCTGGCAGGAGCACCGCAAGATCCTTCGCGCACTGGCCCGTCGGGCCTCGGGCGCTGCACAAAAAGCCATGCAGGAGCACGTGCGCAACGCCGCACTGCGCACCGGAATCGCCTTCATCGCCCCCGCCACGGCGTGACCAGAGCTATACCCAAACTCATGGGGCACCATAGCAAGACTCAATCATCTGCGGCTTCCTGAACCGGGGCAGGGCGGATATGATGGGCCACGTTTTTTTGCTTACAACCTGGAGAATTCCATGAGCAGCGATCTTATCAAACACGTTAGCGACGCTAGCTTCGAAGCCGACGTACTCAAGGCCGAAGGCGCTGTCCTGGTCGACTACTGGGCTGAATGGTGCGGCCCTTGCAAAATGATCGCTCCGGTTCTGGACGAGATTGCCGAGACTTACAAAGGCAAGCTGACCGTTGCCAAACTGAACATCGACGAGAACCAGGAAACCCCGGCCAAGCACGGCGTGCGTGGTATCCCGACGCTGATGCTGTTCAAGAACGGCAACGTTGAAGCGACCAAAGTCGGCGCCCTGTCGAAGTCGCAACTGGCTGCTTTCCTCGACGCCAACATCTAAGCGTCGCTGTAAAGTGCCTGAAAAAAAGCCCCGCAATTAGCGGGGCTTTTTGCGTATTCAGGGCTAGACGCTCCGAAACTCAGGTGGTACATTCGGCCCCGCACTGGTTTCTCCACTGCCCCCTGCTAGCCGTCGCCGACGCACTCCTTTTCGAATAAGTACGCGATCCTGTCGCCTTCTCTGCGGCGCGGCCTCATTAAGCCAAAAGCTTAATTTCCCCCCTCCATAAATGATTACGTCATTCCTATATGAATCTGACTGAACTCAAGCAAAAGCCGATTACCGAACTGCTCGAATTGGCCGAACAGATGGGCATAGAAAATATGGCCCGTTCGCGCAAGCAGGACGTGATTTTCTCCCTGCTGAAAAAGCACGCTAAAAGCGGCGAGGAAATCTCCGGTGATGGCGTGCTGGAGATTCTCCAGGACGGCTTCGGCTTCCTGCGCTCCGCTGACGCTTCCTACCTGGCCGGCCCTGACGATATCTACGTTTCGCCAAGCCAGATCCGCCGTTTCAACTTGCGCACCGGTGACACCATCGTTGGCAAGATCCGCCCTCCGAAGGAAGGCGAGCGTTATTTCGCCCTGCTCAAGGTCGACACGATCAACTTCGATCGTCCGGAGAACGCGAAAAACAAGATTCTCTTCGAGAACCTGACTCCGCTGTTCCCGACCGTGCGCATGAAGATGGAAGCCGGTAACGGTTCCACCGAAGACTTGACCGGTCGTGTGATCGACCTGTGCGCCCCGATTGGCAAAGGCCAGCGTGGTCTGATCGTGGCACCGCCGAAAGCCGGTAAAACGATCATGCTGCAAAACATCGCAGCGAACATCGCCCGTAACAACCCTGAAGTTCATCTGATCGTGCTGCTGATCGACGAGCGTCCGGAAGAAGTAACCGAAATGCAGCGCACCGTGCGCGGCGAAGTGGTTGCCTCGACCTTCGACGAGCCGCCGACCCGTCACGTACAGGTTGCCGAAATGGTGATCGAGAAGGCCAAGCGCCTGGTCGAACACAAGAAAGACGTGGTGATCCTGCTCGACTCCATCACCCGTCTGGCCCGTGCCTACAACACCGTGATCCCGAGCTCCGGCAAGGTATTGACCGGTGGTGTCGATGCTCACGCCCTGGAGAAACCAAAACGTTTCTTCGGTGCTGCGCGGAACATCGAAGAAGGCGGCTCGCTGACCATTATCGCCACCGCGCTGGTTGAAACCGGCTCGAAGATGGACGAAGTGATCTACGAAGAGTTCAAGGGTACCGGCAACATGGAGCTGCCTCTGGATCGCAAGATCGCCGAGAAGCGCGTCTTCCCGGCCATCAACATCAACCGTTCCGGCACCCGCCGCGAAGAGTTGTTGACCGCCGACGACGAACTGCAGCGCATGTGGATTCTGCGTAAGCTGTTGCACCCGATGGACGAAGTGGCTGCCATCGAGTTCCTGGTCGACAAGCTGAAAACGACCAAGACCAACGACGAGTTCTTCTTGTCGATGAAGCGCAAGTAATACACACGCTGTAAAAAAAGAACGCTCCCGAAAGGGGGCGTTTTTTTTGCGTGCGCACTGCATAACTTTCGATACGCGCTAGTGTCCTTGTTTGGATCGGTTTGTACCTACAAGGACAAGAAAGGTTATGCACACGTTTGGCAATCGCCGTGATATCGACGGATTACGGGCATTGGCGGTTTTACCCGTCGTACTGTTTCATTTCGGATTCAGTACATTCAGCGGCGGCTTTGTCGGCGTTGACGTGTTCTTCGTCATTTCCGGTTTCCTGATCACCGGTATTCTGTTTCGGGAAATCAGCGCGCAACGTTTCAGCTTCATTGATTTCTGGGCCCGTCGGGCACGTCGCATCATCCCGGCACTGACAGTGGTCATGGTAGTCACGCTGGCGTTGGGCTGGTTGTTGCTGACAGCCAAGGACTATTCCGAACTGGGACGAACGGTGCGCTATCAGTCGCTGTTCATCTCCAACATTCTGTTCATGCGCGAAGACGGCTACTTCCAGCCGGCTTCGGACCTGAAACCGCTGCTGCACACCTGGTCGCTGGCGGTGGAAGAGCAGTACTACATTTTCTTCCCGTTGCTGATGGCCGTGCTGGTCCGTTATGTCCGTCATTGGCGCTGGATGCTGTTTGCGGTACTGCTGGTGTCGTTCGGCTTGAACATTCATTACATCGAACACAAGCCGGAATTCACCTTCTTCTCGCTGCCAACCCGAGCCTGGGAGCTGTTGTGCGGCGCAATGCTCGCGGTGACGCCGGCGCCGAAACAGCCCATGCGCCCTTGGCTGTACCAGGTTGTCGGCCTCGCCGGGCTGACAGCGGTGCTGGTCGCGGTGTTCACTTTTGACAAGTCCACCGTATTCCCCGGCTGGGCGGCCCTGCTGCCGGTGTTGGGGACGACGGCGCTGATCTGGTCGGGTGCACAAGGTGCGAGCTGGACGGCGCGACTGTTGAGTCTGCGCGTGCTGGTCTGGGTCGGTTTGCTCTCTTACTCGCTGTACCTGTGGCACTGGCCGGTCTATGTCTACGCCAATGCCATTTCGATCGACGGCATTCAGCCTGTGGAGGCCATCGGCTGGATCGCTCTGGCGTTGAGCCTTGCGTGGCTGAGCCTGCGCTATGTCGAGTTGCCGTTCCGGGAAAAGCGCCTGCTGGCTTCGCGCAATGCAGTGTTGGCTGGTGCGGTGGCGACCATCGCCGTGTTGGTGGCGACAGGGTCGGCGATCCGTTCGGCCGATGGTGTACCTCAGCGTCTGACCGGCAAGGCACTGGAATACGCACAGTCCCGTGAATGGCGGGCCGGGCAGATGAAATGCATGTTGGTCACCCAGGACAAGTCCCTGGACAAGGCCTGTCTGGTCGGTGGCAATGAAGATGTCCCGGCCACTCAACTGATCTGGGGCGACAGCCACACCGCCGCGTTGCTCCCGGCCATCGAGAGCAATGCGCGTCGCGAAGGGCGCCCGGTCTGGCTGTACAGCATGAGCGCCTGTCCGCCGATTCTCAGTGATGATCCGCGCCAGCGCTGCAAGGATTTCAACGAGCAGACCATGGAGCGCGTGCGCAGCCTGGGGATCAAGGATGTGGTGCTGGCGTCCAACTGGAGTCTGTACATGTATGGCCGCGAAGACGGCGACAAAAAGGTTCTGCTCAATCCCCATGACGATACTGCCCAGGCCGAACAGCGCATGGCTGTGGCGCTCAAGGCGCGAGTGGCAGCGCTGAGGCAAGCGGGTGTGCAAGTCTGGCTGTTCAAGGAAGTGCCGTTGCAACGCAAAGGCATCATCAATCGCCTGACCAGCCTTGCGCGGATCGGGCGCTCGGCCGAAGGTCTTGGCCGTCCCCTTGAGGAGCATCTGGCGCGGCAGCGCTTTATCAGCGTTTTGTTCGAGTCCATGAGCGCTGCCGATCCTGGCGTTCATGTGATTGATCCGACACCGATGATGTGCGCGGGCGAGGTCTGCAGTATCGAGGTCAACGGTCATTCGCAGTACCGGGACGAAGATCACTTGTCGGACGCCGGCAGCGCCCGACTGAGCCCGCTGTTTGCGCCGTTGCTGCTGGGTGTGAGCCACAATTGAGCGATGCCGGGCGCTGACGGGCTGCTGTTTGCCCGTCAGAGCAGGTAGGATGTACGCCTATTTTGAGGGTGCCATCGTCAATGAAATTCAAGGATCTTCGGGATTTCGTGCAGCAGCTTGAGCAGCGCGGAGAGTTGAAACGCATCCAGATTCCCGTCTCGCCGGTGCTGGAAATGACCGAGGTGTGCGACCGCACGCTGCGGGCCAAGGGCCCGGCGCTGCTGTTCGAAAAACCGACCGGCTACGACATTCCGGTGCTCGGCAACCTGTTCGGCACCCCCGAGCGGGTCGCGATGGGCATGGGCGCCGAGTCGGTCAGCGAGCTGCGCGAAATCGGCAAGCTGCTGGCCTTCCTCAAGGAGCCGGAGCCGCCGAAGGGCTTGAAAGACGCGTGGTCGAAGCTGCCGATCTTCCGCAAGATCATCTCGATGGCGCCAAAAGTCGTCAAAGACGCGGTGTGCCAGGAAGTGGTCATCGAAGGCGACGACGTCGACCTGGCGATGCTGCCGGTGCAGACCTGCTGGCCTGGCGATGTCGGCCCGCTGATCACCTGGGGCCTGACCGTCACCAAAGGCCCGAACAAGGAACGCCAGAACCTCGGCATCTACCGTCAGCAAGTGATCGGCCGTAATAAGGTGATCATGCGCTGGCTCAGCCACCGTGGCGGCGCGCTGGACTATCGCGAATGGTGCGAGAAGCATCCGGGCCAGCCGTTCCCAGTGTCCGTGGCCCTTGGCGCGGATCCGGCAACTATCCTCGGCGCCGTGACCCCGGTGCCGGACAGCCTTTCCGAATATGCCTTCGCCGGCCTGCTGCGCGGTAACCGCACCGAGCTGGTCAAGTGCCGAGGCAACGACCTGCAAGTGCCGGCCACCGCCGAGATCATCCTCGAAGGCGTGATTCATCCGGGCGAAATGGCCGACGAAGGCCCGTACGGCGACCACACCGGTTACTACAACGAAGTCGACAGCTTCCCGGTGTTTACCGTCGAGCGCATCACTCACCGGATCAAGCCGATCTACCACAGCACTTACACCGGCCGTCCGCCGGATGAGCCGGCGATCCTCGGCGTGGCACTCAACGAAGTCTTTGTGCCGATCCTGCAGAAGCAGTTCCCGGAGATCACCGACTTTTACCTGCCGCCGGAAGGCTGCTCGTACCGCATGGCCATCGTGACCATGAAGAAGTCGTATCCAGGGCATGCCAAGCGCGTGATGCTCGGTGTCTGGTCGTTTTTGCGACAGTTCATGTACACCAAGTTCGTTATCGTCACCGACGACGATATCAACGCCCGGGACTGGAACGACGTGATCTGGGCCATCACCACGCGCATGGACCCCAAGCGTGACACGGTGATGATCGATAACACGCCGATCGACTACCTCGACTTCGCCTCGCCGATCTCCGGCCTGGGTTCGAAAATGGGCCTCGATGCCACCCACAAGTGGCCGGGCGAAACCACTCGCGAGTGGGGCCGCGTGATCGTCAAGGACGACGCCGTCACCCAACGGATCGATGCCATCTGGAATCAGTTAGGAATAGATTGATGCGTGTAACCCTGCAGCCCTCCGGAGCGGTGCTTGAGATACGGCCCGGCGAGCGGATTCTTGATGGTGCGCGGCGCCTGGGCTACGAATGCCCGCAGAGCTGCCGCAACGGCAATTGTCATGTGTGTGCGGCGCTGCTGGTCGAAGGCCGCGTCGAGCAGGCCGGCAAGGTGCATGATCACGGCGAGTTCTACACTTGCATAGCCGAGCCGCTGGAAGACTGCATCCTGCTGTGGGATGGTGTGCTCGCGTTGGGAGAACTGCCGGTGCGCAGCCTGTCCTGTCAGGTCATCGAATGCCGGGACGTAGGCGGCGACACCTGGCGCGTGCGTCTGCGTGCGCCGGCGGGCAAGCCGCCGCGTTATCACGCTGGGCAGTATTTGATGATCGAGCGCGAGAGCGGCGAGAAGTCGGCGTTCTCCATGGCGTCGGCACCGCACGGCGGGCGTGATCTGGAAATTCACGTGCTGGCGCGCGAAGCCAGTGCGTTGAGCTTGATTGAGCAGTTGCAACGCAACGCGATGGTGCGCGTCGAGCTGCCGTTCGGCGACACCCATCTGGCCGAATTGCCCGACGGGCCGCTGGTGCTGATCGCCGCGGGTACTGGCATGGGCCAGATCCACAGCCTGATCGAGCATTGCCGCGCCCACGGCTTCAAACACCCGGTGCATCTGTATTGGGGCGTGCGTCGTCCGGAAGACTTCTATCAGATCGAACATTGGGACGAATGGCTGAAGCTGCCGAATCTGTTTCTGCACAAAGTCGTCAGCGACCAGTGCGGCTGGGAAGGGCGCTGCGGAATGCTGCACGAAGCCGTGTGCGAGGATTTCCCCGATCTGAAACCTCTGCACGTCTACGCCAGCGGCTCGCCGGCCATGGTCTACGGCACGCTGGACGCCTTGGTCGAAGCGGGGATGGATGCGCATCAGATGCGCGCCGACGTCTTTGCCTACGCGCCGCGCTCTTGAGCCGCGCTCTTGAGCCTCGTTCCTAGAAACGCAGGCCGGTAGTCACCATCGCCGCATTGGCGCCGAGAAACACCAGCTCGGCGGCCAATGGGCCATAGTGAGTACCGACGGACGGAATGATTACCGGCGCAACGCCGTAGCGGTTCAGCGGAATCTTGTCCTTGTAATCTCCGCGATAGCCCTGCAACAACCCACCCGTGACTTTCAGATAGATCGGATACTCGCTGCTGTCATAGCGCTTGCCGACATAGGCGTAGTTCGAGCGCTGGCGGAACGAGTTGCGAAAAGTTGCTCCGCCAAATACCCAGCCGGAAGCCTGGTTGCGTTCGATGCCGATCAAATCCTGATGATTATTGTGTTCGCGGTCAGGCGAGTAGTGCCGGGTGTAGACACTGGTCTGGGCATACCAGAAGCCCTTGTCTTGCGCATCTTCCACTGCCAATGCCTGGCCGGCCTGAGTCATCAATAGTGCGCTCAGCAGTCTTGGGATTTTCATTGTGCAGCCTCGGTTAAACGGGATGGCTTGCGCCAGAGGAAGGCCGTTATACGTAGGCGTTCAGCGACGGAAAAGAGAGAAAGTCCGATATTTTAGTAGGAAGTTTCCTGCGCCTTCATGAACGAAACCTGAACAAGCGAAGGCTTATGCATATTTCATTCGGGTATTTAAGATATTTCTGCAATGGTATTAGGCTATATAAAACCTGATAACCGGGGCTGATTATCCCGAATTAGCGCTATCGGGCATGTCATACATCCTTTAGCACTTTTCGTTTTAGAGTTACTGCTATATGTTCTATCAAGCGAATTGTGCTTACATCTTGTAATACTTGCGGGGCCGAATACTTCCGTCATGACAGCCATTGAATCTGCTTTTGTGAATCTGGCTTACCCTCCGCGGCTCGATCTGGGGCCGCAGTTGACCCACGAACAACTTCTCGTCTCGATGCAGTCGACCATGGCGCGCCACAAGGGCGGTCCCGTGTGGCTGTTCGCTTACGGTTCGCTGATCTGGCGCCCGGAATGTTTGGCGGTTGAGCGGGTGCGTGGGCGCGTGCATGGCTACCATCGCGGCTTGTACCTGTGGTCGCACGAGCATCGCGGCACACCGGAAATGCCGGGTCTGGTATTCGGTCTGGATCGTGGCGGTTCGTGCAGTGGCTTCGCCTATCGCCTCCCGGAAGACAATCTTGACGCTGCGCTTTATGCGCTGTGGAAACGCGAGATGCCGTTCCCTTCTTATCGCCCACACTGGCTCAACTGCCGCCTCGAAGATGGCAGTCAGGTGCAGGCGTTGGGATTTGTATTGGAGCGACACCTGCCCAGCTATGCCGGCAACCTGCCGGATCACGTGCTGAGCCAGGTGTTCGAAAGCGCTTGCGGGCGTTACGGCACTACTCGCGATTATGTCGAGCAGACCGCCCACGCCCTGCGCAGTCACGCCATGCCAGACCGAAATCTGGAGGCGCGACTCAAGCGCTGCAAATCAAAAGCCGATCAGGCGACTGCTTCGCGGCTCTGACTGGCGATTTGCTTGTGCCATAGGGTCGGGGCCAGGAAGGCCATCGACAGCAGGCAAGCGCCCACCAGCAGGACGAAACCGCCATCCCAGCCGAAATGGTCCACGGTGTAGCCCATCGCTGCGCTGGCCGCGACCGAACCACCCAGATAACCGAACAGACCAGTGAAACCGGCAGCGGTACCCGCGGCTTTCTTCGGTGCCAGTTCCAGCGCTTGCAGGCCAATCAGCATCACCGGACCATAGATCAGGAAGCCGATCGAGAACAGCGCGATCATGTCGACGGTCGGATTGCCGGCCGGGTTCAGCCAGTAAACCAGCGTCGCCACGGTCACCAAGGCCATGAACACCATGCCGGTCAGGCCACGGTTGCCACGGAAGATCTTGTCCGACATCCAGCCGCATAGCAGCGTGCCCGGAATCCCCGCCCACTCGTAGAAGAAATAGGCCCACGAGGTTTTATCCACGGTGAAACCCTTGGCTTCCTTGAGGTAAGTCGGTGCCCAGTCCAGCACGCCGTAGCGCAGCAGGTAGACGAAGACGTTGGCCATGGCGATGTACCAGAGCATTTTGTTACGCAGCACGTATTTGACGAAGATCTCTTTCGCGCTGAATTCGTCTTCGTGGCTGGCGTCGTAGCCTTCCGGGTAGTCGTTCTTGTACTTCTCGATTGGCGGCAGGCCCACCGATTGCGGGGTGTCGCGCATGGTGATGAACGCAAACACCGCCACGCCCAGTGCCACAGCGGCCGGTACGTAGAACGCCGCGTGCCAGTCGTTGAACAAGCCCATGCCGATCAGGAACAGCGGGCCGATCAGGCCGCCGCCGACGTTATGCGCCACGTTCCACACCGACACCACGCCGCCGCGTTCCTTCTGCGACCACCAGTGCACCATGGTCCGTCCGCTCGGCGGCCAGCCCATGCCCTGCGCCCAGCCATTGATAAACAACAGAATGAACATCATGGTCACGCTGGACGTCGCCCAAGGCGCGAAACCGAAAATGAACATCACCCCGGCCGAGACCAGCAAGCCAAACGGCAGGAAGTAACGCGGGTTGGAGCGGTCGGACACCAGGCCCATGAGGAACTTGGACAGGCCATAGGCGATTGCAATCGCCGACATCGCCAGGCCCAGATCACCGCGGCTGTAGCCTTCGTCGATCAGGTACGGCATGGCCAGGGAGAAGTTTTTGCGCAGCAGGTAATAACCCGCGTAGCCAAAGAAGATACCGGCGAAGATCTGCCAACGCAGGCGTCGGTAAGTGCTGTCTATTTTTTCTTCAGGCAAAGGAGCCTGATGTGCGGCAGGACGAAAGAAAGCAAACATTCAAGAGCTCCAAATTTCTTGCTTTGACTGCGGATGCGAATGTTACAGTTTCGTTACCGAAAATAGCACCGGTTCGCATTGACCAAACAGCGGAAATAGTGGAATTCGCGTGTTCCTTTACGAACCTGTCGCTCAGCTGTAAGAACAGGGCGTTTTTGTCGCGGTCGACGATGGCTGTCATAGACTCCTGATCAGTGATTCCGACTGATTCAACCGAGAAATATGATGGCCCTGAAGGTTCGTATGTTGTTGCCGCGATTGTTGGTGGCGGTAGCACTCACCGTTTCTGTGCTGGCGCTGAGTTACGCCCAGGATTCTGCGGCACCGGGTTTGCGCAATGTCACGGTGTTGATCGTGCGTCATGCGGAAAAACCAGAGGTTGGCAGGGAGCTCAATGCTCGTGGCGAACAGCGCGCTGCGGCCTATGCCGACTATTTCAATCCATTGAACCTGGATGGCCAGACGCTTACGCCGCAGCGTCTGATCGCTACCGCCGACAGTGCCGAAAGCATTCGGCCCCGGCAGACGCTGATCCCGTTGTCCCAGCGCCTGCAACTGCCGATCGAACAACCTTATGCCAATGGCGACTACGACAAACTGGTCGCCCAGTTGCGCATGAGTAATCAGGCGCAAACAGTGCTGATCGCCTGGCATCACGGGCACATCAATAAGCTGATCGCGGCGTTCGGTGGCGATGGTCCAGCGTTGATCGGCCAACCGAAATGGCCGGTAGATGTTTACGACTGGCTGATTGTTCTGCGCTTTGATGACAAGGGGCAGTTGGTTGAGTCGCGTAGCGAGAAGGTTCAGGAACATCTGATGCCGGGCGACATTGCTGACCCTAGCGGAGGCTAACAGTCCGTCAGAAAAGTTACCCGAGACACTTTGCCCGGTGTTTTTGCCCTTTTTATGCTTGGGGTTTAGGAAATGTCCTGCGTCCAACGGAGAAGCTGCGCCATTCATTGATCAGTCATTGTTCCGTAACCTTTGTGCTGTTGCCGGGAAGGGCGAATCACTAAGGAAGGGGCGGGATCATGCGCTGGTTTTTTGTTTGGCTTTTGTTGGCGTTCGGAGGTTCTGCTCTGGCCTCAGAGATGTTTTTGATACCGGAAAACAATCCCAAACCTGTTTATCCCCGAATGCTGCAACGTGCGGGCATCACGGGGGAGGTGAGGGTCAGTTTTATCGCCAGGGCGGATGGCTCGGTCGGTGAGATCAAGATTCGGGAAAGCACTCACCCTGACTTGTCCGAAGCGGTTCGAGTCGCGATAGCGCAGTGGCGGTTCAAACCCTGGGTGGTTGAAGGGGAGAAACCTGAAGAGCAGGAAATCGTCGCACCCATGATCTTTCGCCTCGAAGACCAGCCGCTTCATATCAACCAATGGCTGAAAACAGTTAAATGCCGGGCGGTTAACGAAAACCTTGGGAATATGAGTGAGTTCGATTGGGTTGACTCGAACATTTTTGCGTATACGCGAGCTTATCTTTCAAATTCACTCACCCGGCATCAATTGTCGGATGAACAGCGTCTGGCGATGATTGCGAAGATGAACAAACGGGTTTCGATGATTGTAAGAGGTTGTCGAGAGAGCCCAACGCGCAAGTTTATGAGTCTGCTGCCTGTGGAGATTCGGGAGTTGCTTTGAGTTGAGGCCTGAGCAATAAACGGAAAGCCAGAATTACCGGACAGGCAACTCTGGCCTTCGTCGAGAGTTTCTCAGCGCACCTGCACCACCACCTTGCCCACAGCCTTGCGCTGGCCAAGATCATTGATCGCCTGCGCCGCATTGCTTAGCGGATAAACCTGCGATACCAGCGGTTTCAACTTGCCCTCGGCAAACCAGCCGAACAATTGCTGGAAGTTCGCCGCGTTGTCCTGTGGCTGGCGTTGGGCGAACGAGCCCCAGAACACCCCGAGCACTGCCGCGCCCTTGAGCAGCGCAAGGTTGACCGGCAGTTCGGGAATGCGCCCGCTGGCGAAGCCGACCACCAGCAGACGGCCGTTCCAGGCGATGGCGCGGATGGCTTGATCGAACAGGTCGCCACCGACCGGATCGTAAATCACGTCGGCGCCCTGGCCGTCGGTGAGGCGTTTGATTTCGTCCTTGAGGCTGGTTTCGCTGTAGTTGATCAGTTCATCGGCGCCGGCAGCTTTGGCGACTGCCAGTTTCTCGGCGCTGCTGGCGGCGGCGATCACGCGCGCGCCCATGGCTTTGCCGATTTCCACGGCAGCGAGGCCGACACCGCCGGACGCACCGAGTACCAGCAGGGTTTCGCCCGGTTGCAGATGGGCGCGCTGCTTGAGCGCGTGCATCGAGGTGCCGTAGGTCATGCTGAAAGCGGCGGCGGTGTTGAAGTCCATCGACGGCGGAATCGGCAGGACGTTATAGCCCGGCACCGCGACCTGTTCGGCGAAACTGCCCCAGCCGGTCAGGGCCATGACCCGATCGCCGACCTTGAGATGACTGACCTTTTCGCCGACTTCGCGAACCACGCCAGCGGCTTCACCGCCCGGGGAGAACGGGAAGGGCGGTTTGAACTGGTACTTACCCTCGATGATCAGCGTGTCCGGGAAGTTGACCCCGGCGGCGTGCACGTCCAGCAGGATTTCGTTCTTTTTCGCGACAGGGCTGGCGACGTCTTCCAGCACCAGCGATTCGGCAGGGCCGAAGGCTTTGCACAGCACGGCTTTCATCAGGGCTATTCCTTTGGGAGTGATGGCCGATAAGTGTAGGTGTGTCAGTCAACGGGTCAACGAGCATGCCCGACCCTGATAGTCAGCCATAAGCTTGTGCTTGCGCGGCGGGTCGTTATGCTAGGCCGCAAACCGGATAAGGAGCGAATTGTGAAAGCGTGGATCATGTTGTTGCTGGCCCTGTCTCTGCCTGTGGCAGCGCTGGCCGAAGAAGCCAAAGAAGGCGAGGCGCCGAAGGTCAACTACATCACCCTGAGCCCGCCGTTTGTGGGCAACTACGGGCTGGACGGCACGCCGAAGCTGAAGGTCTACAAGGCCGACGTGGCGTTGCGGGTGACGGGCGAAGAGTCGACCAAACTGGTCAAGGCCAACGAGCCGCTGATCCGCAATCAACTCGTGGCGCTGTTCACCCAGCAGACCACCGAGGCGATGGGCAGCATCGAGGGTAAGGAAAAGCTGCGTCAGGAAGCGCTGAAGCAGACACAGCAAGTAATGAATGACGAGACCGGCAAACCGGTGGTTGAGGATCTGTTGTTCAACAACCTGATCATTCAATAAGTCATTTGTTGTCCGGGCTGGCCCTATCGCGAGCAGGCTCACTCTTACAATTGGAATGCGTTCCCCTGTAGGAGTGAGCCTGCTCGCGATGGCGATGTTTCAGGCAACATATTCTTCAGGGTTTCAGGGCGATCACCGCCGCCCATTGCTCTGCCGTCACCGGCATCACCGACAACCGCGAACCCTTCTGCACCAACGGCATCTCGGCCAACGCCGTCTGCTGCTTCAGATAATCGAGCTTCAACACCCGCGCAAACGTCTCGACATGCGCCACATCGATCGCACTCCAGGCGTTTTTCTCGGGTGTGGCCTTCGGATCGAAGTAATGACTTTCCGGCTCCAGTGCGGTGGGATCCGGGTACGCCGCCTCGATTATTTTTCCGATCCCGGCAATCCCGGGCTCCGGGCAGCTGGAATGGTAGAAAAAGAACTCATCTCCCACCGCCATGGCCCGCAGGAAGTTGCGCGCCTGATAGTTGCGAACCCCGTCCCAGCGCGCTTTGCCGAGTTTTTCCAGACCTTTGATCGAGAGTTCGTCCGGCTCGGATTTCATCAGCCAATAGGCCATCTTTTTTGCTCCTGGAGCGTTGATTGGGCAAGTTGTCGGGCAATTTTATGACAAACCGACGGTCGGTTGACGTCAGCGTTTGCGTGCAGGTTCACGTTGCCGCAAAATGCCGGCCTTTAAAGCTTGACGCTGCTGCACGGCCTACGAATGGAAACCGCTGCTGTCATCGTGATGATGTGCCTTGAGGGGGGCAATCGATGAAACGCAAACCGGATTTGCTGTGGACTTTGGTGATTTTGTTCGGCCTCGGTGTCGTGACCACCGGTTATGCGCAAAGCCTGTGGGCCAACAAGGCCGATGCTCCGATTGAAGTGGCGCAACAGGTTCAACAGTCGACCGCCTTCAAGCGCTGAAACTGACTTCCCGACGCTGCTGATCTGCGCGGCGTCCTATCCTGCGAAATACCATGCCTTGTCGGTGACCGTGCCTTGTAACGGTACATCCCAACTCGCCTGCGCCAGTCGTTCGACTTTCTGACATTCATGGGCCAGCCCCAGCAGCGTCGGCTTGCGCCAGTTCTGGCGCCGTGCCAGGTACGCCAGGCTGCGATCATAAAAGCCGCCGCCCATCCCCAACCGTCCACCGACGTCGTCAAACCCCACCAGTGGTAACAACACCAGGTCCAGTGTCCAGATTTTCCGCTGGCGCGCCAATTGCGCACGCGGTTCTAGGATACGGAAGCGATTGGGTTTGAGTTTCTCGCCGGGGCGGATGCGCTGGAAAACCATTTTGGTTCGTGGCCAGGCGCTAAGTACCGGCAAATATGTGGCCTTGCCTCGGCGCTGTGCTTCGCGCAGCAGCAGTCGCGGGTCGATTTCACCGTCGGTGGGCAGGTACAGGGAGATATGTTTTGCCCGGCGA
The DNA here is from genome assembly GCF_016651305.1 of Pseudomonas sp. TH06. GTDB lineage: Bacteria > Pseudomonadota > Gammaproteobacteria > Pseudomonadales > Pseudomonadaceae > Aquipseudomonas. Next base: position 1,792,569 of record NZ_JAEKEC010000001.1, read on the forward strand.
AAATGCGGGTCTTGGGCCAGTTGCCGGAACAGGCCTTTGGCAGCCTGCCGTTGTTCACCGGGAGTCAGTGAACGGCGCGCCTTGCGCAGCAGGCGACGGAGTTGCGGACGGGGCAGTAGCGCGGGTTCGGTCATGGTTCGGCTTCGGCAGGTTGGACGAAAACGTACGCATAAAAAATCCGATGGCGGTTTTCACCGACATCGGATTCGAATCAGGCTCCCCGGATGAACCGCTGTCAACTTAGCCCTTGAACCCGAAAGTTCAAGGTGGAAGATGCAGTAGACTTTAAGGCTTTCCGTCTGGCGGACATGCACACCAGCCCAACGTGCAACTTCCAGGGTAGTGCGAATCGGCTCAGGGACATCGTCAACTGGCAAGCACCCCAGGGAGTGCCGCGAGTATACCTCAAGCGGCCTGGCGAATCAGCCCTTGCTGATGTCCGGATCGTCGGCCAGCACCAGATCGACACGATCGAGCAAGTCGCGCACCTGTTCACGGGTCGAGCCACTGGCCTGGATGTCCGGGCGCTCTTCTTTGTGCAAGAGGTCGTGGGTGATGTTCAGCGCGGCCATCACGGCAATGCGGTCGGCACCGATGACTTTGCCGCTGCTGCGGATCTCGCGCATCTTGCCGTCCAGGTAGCGTGCGGCGCTGACCAGATTGCTGCGTTCTTCCTGCGGGCAGATGATCGAATACTCTTTGTCGAGGATCTGCACGGTAACGCTATTGCTTGAACTCATGAGTCTTGCTCCAGGGCCTTGAGGCGCGAAATCATCGATTCGACCTTACGCCGGGCGATTTCGTTTTTTTCAATGAGGTGCGCGCGTTCCTCGCGCCAGGTCTTTTCCTGAGCTAGTAAGAGTCCGTTTTGGCTCTTTAGTTGCTCGACTCGGCCAATCAGCAGTTCGAGTCTGGCCATCAGCGCTTGCAGGTCGTTGTCTTCCATTGTGTTCACTGTCTGATGGGTTAGCTGGCGGACAGCCTTTAATAGTCTTGGCGAGTCTGTCGATGTAGGATACAAGGCCTTCATTCTAGACATAGCGCCGTCTGGCGCCTAGCTGCCCATGCCCATTCAGAATTCCCCATACCAAGCCTTTGCCACCCTGCTGACTTCCAGCGGCCACAACGTCTCGCCTGCCGAACTGCATGGCGTGCTGCTCGGACGCAGTTGCGCCGGTGCCGGCTTCGATAACGAAGGCTGGCTGATCGACGCCGCCGAACTGCTCGAAGGCGACATCCAGGACAACGTCCGCAACGCCCTGATCGGCCTGCAAGAGATGGTCAAAGGTGAGCTGACCGGCGACGACGTCACTGTTGTTCTGCTGCTGCCGACCGATGACGCACCGCTGGCTGACCGCGCCGCTGCATTGGGCGAGTGGTGCCAGGGCTTTCTCAGCGGTTTCGGCCTGAACTGCCGCGACAGCAGCATGCTCAGCACTGAAGCCACCGAAGTGCTGCAGGATCTGGCCGCCATTTCCCAGGTGCAAGACGCCCTGGAAGAGTCCGAAGACGGCGAAACCGACTACATGGAAGTCATGGAGTACCTGCGCGTCGCGCCGCTGCTGCTGTTCTCGGAAACCAAAAAAGCCGACGTGCCGCCAGCCGCCAAGCCGTCGCTGCATTAATCGCGTGCCAGGGAAAGCCATCTGCCCATGACCCATATCCCGAAAGCGGAATACAGCCGTCGCCGCAAGGCCCTGATGGCGCAGATGGAACCCAACAGCATCGCGATTTTGCCCGCCGCCGCGGTGGCGATTCGCAACCGCGACGTCGAGCACGTCTACCGCCAGGACAGCGACTTCCAGTACCTCAGCGGGTTTCCCGAGCCACAGGCCGTCATCGTCTTGATGCCCGGCCGGGAGCACGGCGAATACGTGCTGTTCTGCCGTGAGCGCAACGCCGAACGCGAATTGTGGGACGGTCTGCGCGCAGGGCAAGAAGGCGCGATCCGCGACTTCGGCGCCGACGACGCGTTTCCCATCACCGACATCGACGACATTCTCCCGGGCCTGATCGAAGGTCGTGACCGGGTGTATTCGGCGATGGGCAGCAACCCCGAATTCGACCGTCACCTGATGGACTGGATCAACGTGATCCGCTCTAAAGCGCACCTCGGCGCCCAGCCACCGAACGAATTCGTTGCGCTGGATCATCTGCTGCACGACATGCGCCTGTATAAATCGGCGGCAGAAGTGAAGGTGATGCGCGAAGCCGCCCGGATCTCGGCGCAAGCTCATATCCGCGCGATGCAGGCCAGTCGAGCCGGGCTTTACGAGTACAGTCTCGAAGCCGAACTCGACTACGAATTCCGCAAGGGCGGGGCGAAGATGCCGGCCTACGGCTCGATCGTCGCCGCCGGGCGCAACAGCTGCATCCTGCATTACCAGCAGAATGACGCGTTGCTCAAGGACGGCGATCTGGTGCTGATCGACGCCGGTTGCGAGATCGACTGCTACGCCAGCGACATCACCCGCACCTGGCCGGTCAATGGCAAGTTTTCGCCCGAGCAGAAAGCGATCTACGAATTGGTATTGGCTTCGCAGGAAGCCGCATTCGCCGAAATTGCGCCGAACAAACACTGGAACCAGGCCCATGAAGCCACTGTTCGAGTGATTACCAGCGGGTTGCTGAAGTTGGGGCTGCTGGAAGGTGACGTCGACGAGTTGATTGCGACCGAAGCCTATAAAGCGTTTTACATGCACCGTGCTGGCCACTGGCTGGGCATGGATGTGCATGACGTCGGCGAGTACAAGGTCGGCGGCGAATGGCGCGTGCTGGAGGTCGGCATGGCGCTGACCGTGGAGCCGGGTATCTATATTGCCCCGGACAACCAGAACGTAGCGAAGAAATGGCGCGGCATTGGCGTGCGCATCGAGGACGACGTGGTAGTGACTAAAAGCGGTTGTGAAATCCTCACCAACGGCGTACCCAAAACCGTCGCCGAGATCGAAGCGCTGATGGCGCAAGCACGGACACACGCAGCATGAGTCGAGTCAATCTGGCAATCATCGGTGGCGGCCTGGTAGGCGCCAGTCTGGCGTTGGCCTTGCAGGCCGGGGCCAAGGCTCGCGGCTGGAAGATCGTGCTGATCGAACCGTTCGCTCCCGGCGACAGCTGGCAGCCGAGCTACGACGCACGGTCGTCGGCGCTTTCCTTTGGCTCGCGGCAGATCTATCAACGGTTGGGCGTGTGGCAGGAGATCTCCCGCCGCGCCGAACCGATCAAACAGATTCACGTCTCCGACCGTGGCCGCTTCTCCACCGCGCGTTTGTCGGCGATGGAAGAGGGCGTGCCGGCGCTCGGTTACGTGGTGGAAAACGCCTGGCTCGGCCAGTGCCTGTGGCAGCACATCGATAAAGACGTGATCAGTTGGCGTTGCCCGGCGGAAGTCACGCGCATGGAGCCGCTGCCGGATGGCTACCGCCTGACCCTCAACGATGAAACCACACTTGAATGCGACCTCGCGGTGCTCGCCGATGGCGGGCGCTCCCGCCTGCGCGAGCAATTGGGCATCAACGTGCGCAAGCGTCCGTATAACCAGAGTGCGCTGATCGCCAACATCACCCCGAGCGAAGCGCACAACGGCATGGCCTTCGAGCGCTTCACCGACGAAGGTCCGATGGCGCTGCTGCCGCTGCCGGAAAATCGCTGCGCTCTGGTCTGGACGCGTCTGGGCATGGACGCGCAGCGTCTGGCGGACTTGAGCGAGCGTGATTTTCTCAGCGAATTGCAGGGCGTGTTCGGCTATCGTCTCGGCACCTTGAAACAGGTCGGTGCGCGACATTTGTATCCGTTGTCGCTGGTCGAAGCTGAAGAACAAGTGCGCTCGCATCTGGCCGTGCTCGGCAACGCAGCACATAGCCTGCATCCGATTGCCGGGCAGGGTTTCAACTTGTCTCTGCGCGATGCCGACGCCTTGGCTGCCGCTCTGTTGACCAGCGACAAACCGCTCGGCGATTTCGCCACCTTGCAGGCGTATCGCGAGCGTCAGCGTCTCGATCAGGACCTCACCGTCGGCTTCTCCGATCAGGTCACGCGCCTGTTCGGCAGCACGCAGCCGCTGGTCTCGCTGGGTCGCAACATCGGTTTGCTCGGCCTCGATCTGCTGCCACCGGCCAAGCGCTGGTTTGCGCGTCAGGCCATGGGCTTGGGAACACGTCCGGATGCGTAACTGGTTGATGCGTTCGTTCGGCAAGGCGCGGCTGATGCGCTGGGTGATGACTTTCTATCCGCCATACCTTGGCGCCAGTGTGCGGGTGCGGCACATCAGTGATGACTTCCGCGACATTCAGGTGTCGATGGGTCTGGGCTGGTACAACCGCAATTACGTCGGTACGCAGTTCGGCGGCAGTCTGTATTCGATGGTCGATCCGTTTTTCATGCTGATGCTCATGGAAAACCTCGGCTCGCGTTACATCGTCTGGGACAAGGCCGCCGATATCGACTTTATTGCACCGGGCAAAGGCCCGGTATTCGCTCGCTTCACCATCGACGACACCTTGCTCGACGAGGTCCGCCGGCAGACTGCCGGTGGCGAGAAATACCTGCCGCAGTTGCAGGTCGACATTCATGACGGCGCCGGCAATCTTGTGGCGCGGGTCGGTAAAACCCTTTACGTGCGGCTCAAGCCGCAAGCGAGACAGGCTTAAAGCATGGAAATGCGCGCAGATCTGCTGATTGTCGGAGCCGGAATGGTCGGCAGCGCCCTGGCGCTGGCGTTGCAGGACAGCGGGCTGGAAGTGTTGCTGCTCGATGGCAGCCCGTTGAGCGTCAAACCGTTCGATGCCGATGCGGCGTTTGAACCGCGTGTCAGTGCGCTGTCGGCGGCCAGCCAGCGGATCCTCGAACGCCTTGGCGTCTGGGAAGGCATCGCTAAACGCCGCAGCAGTCCGTACACCGACATGCACGTGTGGGACGGCAGCGGCACCGGGCAGATTCACTTTTCAGCAAGCAGCGTGCACGCCGATGTCCTCGGCCATATCGTCGAGAACCGCGTGGTCCAGGATGCTTTGCTCGACCGCTTGCACGACTGCGATCTGGGCATGCTGGCCAATGCGCGGCTGGAACAGATGCGTCGTTCCGGCGATGACTGGCTGCTGACCCTGGCCGATGGTCGGCAATTGCGTGCGCCGCTGGTGATTGCAGCGGATGGCGCCAATTCGGCCGTACGCCGTCTGACCGGCGTGGCGACCCGCGAATGGGATTATCTGCATCACGCCATCGTCACCAGTGTGCGCAGCAGCAAACCGCACCAGATGACCGCGTGGCAGCGCTTCACCGATCACGGCCCGTTGGCGTTTCTGCCACTGGAGCGTGACGGCCAGCAGGATTGGTGCTCGATCGTCTGGTCAACCACGCCGAGCGAGGCCGAGCGTTTGATGGCGCTGGATGAAGCGGATTTCTGCCGTGAACTGGAGCGCGCCTTCGAGGGGCGTCTCGGCGAAGTGATCAGCGCTGATCCGCGCCTGTGTGTGCCGCTGCGCCAGCGCCACGCCAAGCGTTATGTCGCCGAAGGGCTGGCACTGATCGGCGACGCGGCGCACACCATTCACCCGTTGGCGGGGCAGGGTGTGAACCTCGGTTTCCTTGACGCCGCCGTGCTGGCCGAAGTGCTGGTGCAAGCTGCTGAACGCGGTGAGCGGCTGGCGGATGTGAAGGTGCTGAGCCGCTACGAGCGTCGGCGCATGCCGCACAATCTGGCGCTGATGGCGGCGATGGAAGGGTTTGAGCGGTTGTTCCAGGCTGATCCGTTGCCGCTGCGCTGGTTGCGCAACACTGGTTTGAAACTGGTCGAGCAGATGCCCGAGGCCAAGGCCTTGTTCGTGCGCGAAGCCCTCGGGTTGACGGGTGATCTTCCGGCCTTGGCCAAAGCCTGATCTTTGCGTTGCTGCTGACGGCTTCATCGCGAGCAGGCTCACTCCTATATTTGGAATGCATTCCCCCTGTAGGAGTGAGCCTGCTCGCGATGGCGCCAGTCCAGCCACAGCACATTTCAGGTTGTGCAACATCTGGTAACTCCTTCAAAAAGTGTTCGATTGAGATGGTAAATGTGAGTCCTTATCATTTGGCCCACATTTCCCGACCGAGAGACCACTCCCATGTTGGCACCCAAGCGTCTTCTGACCGCACTGGCCTTGACCCTGATCGGCAGCACCACGGCCCAGGCCGCTGATGAGGTGGTGGTTTACTCGTCGCGCATCGATGAGCTGATCAAACCGGTGTTCGATGCCTACACCGCCAAGACCGGGGTGAAGATCAAGTTCATCACCGACAAGGAAGCGCCGCTGATGCAGCGCATCAAGGCCGAAGGCGAGAACGCCACCGCCGACCTGCTGCTGACCGTCGATGCCGGCAACCTCTGGCAGGCCGAGCAGATGGGCATCCTCCAGCCGTTCACCTCGAAGACCATCGACACCAACATTCCCGCTCAATACCGCTCGTCGAGCCATGCCTGGACCGGCCTGAGCCTGCGCGCGCGGACCATCGCCTATTCCACTGATCGGGTGAAACTGGGCGAACTGACCACCTACGAAGCGCTGGCCGACAAGAACTGGGAAGGGCGCCTGTGCCTGCGCACGGCGAAGAAGGTCTACAACCAGTCGCTGACCGCGACCATGATCGAAGTCCACGGCGCCGAGAAAACCGAGAAGATCCTCAAGGGCTGGGTCAACAACCTGTCCACCGACGTGTTCTCCGATGACGTCGCGGTGCTCGAAGCGATCAACGCTGGTCAGTGCGACGTCGGCATCGTCAACACTTACTACTACGGCCGTCTGCACAAGCAGAAGCCGGATCTGCCGGTGAAACTGTTCTGGCCCAATCAGGCGGATCGCGGCGTTCACGTCAACCTGTCGGGGATCGGCCTGACCAAACACGCGCCGCACCCGGAGGCCGCCAAAGCCCTGGTCGAGTGGATGACCACGCCTGAGGCGCAAAAGATTTTTGCTGACGTAAACCAGGAATTCCCGGCCAACCCTGCGGTGAAACCTTCGGAAGAAGTGGCAGCGTGGGGCCAGTTCGTGGCGGATACTTTGCCGGTGGAAGTGGCGGGCAAGCGTCAGGCCGAGGCAATCCGCATGATGGATCGGGCGGGCTGGAACTGAGTCTGCTGTTGTAAAGATCAAAAGATCGCAGCCTTCGGCAGCTCCTACATGAGATCACCTGTAGGAGCTGCCGGAGGCTGCGATCTTTTTGCTTTTTTCCCTAAACTCCACGATTTTCCCGCGAGACCTTCGAAGTGGCCCACCCCGCCCAACGCCGCTGGTACCCCATCGTCTTCGCCATCGCCGCGTTGGTGCTGTTACCCCTGAGCGTCCTGCTGCTCTCCTGGCAGACCATCGATCAGCAGATCTGGTCGCACCTGTGGGAAACCCAGATGCCGCGCCTGCTCGGCAACACGCTGACCCTTGTACTCGGTGTCGGTGTTGGCGTGACGCTGCTGGGCGTCAGCCTTGCTTGGCTCACCAGCCTCTGTGAATTTCCCGGGCGGCGCTGGCTCGACTGGGCGCTGATGCTGCCGTTCGCCATCCCGGCCTACGTGCTGGCCTTCGTCTTCGTCGGCTTGCTGGATTTCGCCGGCCCGGTGCAAACGCTGCTGCGCGAATGGTTCGGCACAGGCCTGCGCCTACCGCGAGTGCGTTCCACTGGCGGGGTGATTGTGGTGTTGGTGCTGGTCTTCTATCCCTACGTTTATCTGCTGGCGCGCACCGCGTTCCTTGCGCAGGGCAAAGGCCTGATGGAAGCCGCACGAGTGCTTGGGCAATCGCCGTGGCAAGCGTTCTGGCGCGTGGCGTTGCCGATGGCGCGTCCGGCCATCGGTGCCGGCGTGGCGCTGGCACTGATGGAAACCCTGGCGGACTTCGGTGCAGTCTCGGTGTTCAACTTCGACACCTTCACCACCGCGATCTACAAAACCTGGTACGGCTTCTTCAGCCTGCCGAGCGCGGCGCAACTGGCCAGCCTGTTGTTGCTGGTGGTGATGCTGGTGCTGTACGGCGAGCGCCGAGCGCGCGGGGCCAACCGGGCGAGCAACGAGCGGCCACGGGTCATGGCCCTGTACCACTTGCGCGGGTTCAAGGCGTTTGCGGCGATGAGCTGGTGCGGCCTGATCTTCGCCTGCGCCTTCGTGATTCCGCTGCTGCAACTGATTGTCTGGTTCTGGCAGCGTGGGCGCTTCGATCTGGATGAACGCTACGCCGGGCTGATTCTGCACACCCTGTATCTGGGCGGCATGGCGGCGCTGATCACGGTCAGCGTCGCGTTGTTGCTGGCGTTTGCCCGACGGTTGGCGCCGACACGGGCGATCCGGTCCGGGGTCAGTCTGGCCAACCTCGGTTATGCCTTGCCGGGCTCGGTGCTGGCGGTGTCGATCATGCTGGCGTTCAGTTATCTGGATCGCGAACTGGTGATCCCGCTCTCGGGCTGGCTCGGTGGCGCCGGCAAACCCCTGCTGCTGGGCAGTCTGGCGGCGCTGCTGATGGCTTATCTGGTGCGATTCATCGCTGTCGCCTACGGGCCGCTGGAAAACAGTCTGGCGCGTATACCGCCGTCTTTGCCCGAAGCGGCACGTAGCCTGGGTGTCAGTGGGCCGCGACTGTTTTTCAAAGTGTATCTGCCACTTTTGCTGCCCGGCACGTTGAGCGCTGCGTTGCTGGTGTTCGTCGATGTCCTCAAGGAAATGCCCGCGACCCTGCTGATGCGCCCGTTTGGCTGGGACACGCTGGCAGTACGCATCTTCGAAATGACCAGCGAAGGTGAATGGGCGCGGGCGTCGCTGCCGGCATTGACGCTGGTATTGGTCGGGTTATTGCCGGTCATTGGCCTGATCCGCCGCTCGGCGCATCGAAACACTTAGTCGTCAGTCCTGAATCATGCGGCTACAATGCGCGGCATTCGGTGCGGTTCGTCTGACAGATCCGTTCGCTGGAATCGGCTGAGAGCCTTCTATTTCAAGGCTTTCACCCGTGCAGCGGCTGTCCGCACCTTCGCCACGCCCGGAAGGAGAAACCCATGGGACAGCGTACGCCTCTGTATGACCTGCATCTCGCCCTCGGCGCGAAGATGGTCGATTTTGGCGGTTGGGACATGCCACTGCATTACGGCTCGCAGGTCGAGGAGCACCACGAAGTGCGCCGCGATTGCGGGGTGTTCGATGTTTCCCACATGACCGTAATTGATGTCACCGGTGTTCAGGCCAAAGCCTGGCTTCAGCATTTGCTGGCCAATGACGTCGAGCGCCTGCACCGCCCCGGCCGTGCGTTGTACAGCACCATGCTCAACGAGCGCGGCGGTATCGTCGACGACATGATCGTCTACCGTCTCGAGGACGGTTATCGGCTGGTGGTCAACGCCTCCACCCGCGATCAGGACCTGGCCTGGATGAACGCGCAACTCGCCGGTTACGACGTGCAACTGCACGAGCGCTCCGAGCTGGCCATGCTCGCCATTCAGGGGCCGCAGGCCCGGCACAAGATTGCTGAACTGGTTACCCAGTCCCGCGCCTCGCTGATCCAGCACCTCAAACCTTTCGAAGCGCACGTCGACGGCGACTGGTTCATTGCCCGTACCGGTTACACCGGTGAGGACGGTCTGGAAATCGCCTTGCCGGCGGATCAGGCTCCGGCGTTCTTCAACGATCTGGTCGGTGCCGGCATTTCGCCGATCGGCCTCGGTGCCCGCGACACCCTGCGCGTCGAGGCCGGGATGAACCTCTACGGTCAGGACATTCATCAGGACGTTTCGCCGCTCGCCTCGAACATGGCCTGGAGCATTGCCTGGGAACCGGCCACGCGCCAGTTCATCGGTCGCGCCGCGCTGGAGGCGGAAAAAACCGCCGGGGTTGCGCACAAACTGGTCGGTCTGGTGCTGGAAGAACGCGGTGTTTTGCGTGCTCATCAGGTGGTTCGCATCGCCGATGTTGGCGAAGGAGAGATCACCAGTGGTAGTTTCTCTCCTACGCTAAGCAAATCGATTGCCCTGGCGCGTGTTCCGATGGCAACCGCCGACCGCGCCGAAGTGGAAATCCGTGGCAAGTGGTATCCGGTACGTGTGGTCAAACCGACCTTCGTACGCCATGGCAAAACTTTGATCTAACCTTTTTCGGCGGGCTCGACCGCTGACCTATTTCCTGAGGACACCGAACATGAGCAATATCCCCGCTGAACTGCGTTTTGCCAAAAGTCATGAATGGGCACGTCTGGAAGCCGACGGCACCGTCACTGTGGGCATCAGCGATCACGCGCAAGAAGCGCTGGGTGATGTGGTGTTCGTCGAGTTGACCGAAGTCGGCAAGGTATTCGCCGCCGAAGATCAGGCCGGTGTGGTTGAGTCGGTGAAAGCCGCTTCCGACATCTATTCGCCGATCAGCGGTGAAGTGATTGCAGTCAACGAAGAACTGAGCGCTTCGCCAGAGCAGCTGAACTCCGACCCGTACGGCGCGTGGATCTTCAAGCTCAAGCCAAGCGACAAGGCTGAGCTGAACCAGCTGCTCGACGCCGCTGCCTACAAAGCCGCTATCGGCGAATAACCCTGTGGCGAGGGGATTTATCCCCGATGGGGGGCGAAGCCGCCCCCAAATGCTGCTTCGCGGATTATCCAGCAGACCCAACGCGGTGGAATACGACGGCTACGCCGCCGATCGGGGATAAATCCCCTCGCCACAGTTGGGTGTGCCTGCCTGTCAGGCTTCGCGCAATACGGCTTTCACCGCCGCCACCGAACGCTCGACGTCGTCATTGTTCATCGCGGTGAACATCGGCAGTGACACGATCAGCCGACCGACACGCTCGGCCACCGGCAACATCCCTTCTTTGAAACCGCGCTCGCGGTACAAACTCAGCAAATGGATCGGCGGGTAGTGATAGCCGATGCCGATACCCTGCGCCTGCATCTGCTCCATGAATGTCGCCCGTGCGGGCCGACCGTCCTTGCGCTCCGGCAGCACCAGTTGGAACAGATGCCAGTTGCTGTTGGTGAAATCCGCCGGCGGCAGTTGTGCGCCATAAACCGCTTCGAAATCCTCGCCAAAGCATTTGAAGTAATGCCGGGCCAGTTCACGGCGATAAGCGGTCAGCGTTTCAATGTGAGCGAATTGCCCGAGGCCGATGGTGGCTGCGACATCGGTCATGTTGAACTTGCCACCCAACACATCGACGTCCAGACCATCAAAACCGTTGCGGGTAACGCCTTGCAGACGGTACTTCTCGGCCAGCCGTGCCTCCTCAGGCGTGTTCAATACCAGGCATCCGCCTTCGGAACAGGTGACATTCTTGTTCGCCTGAAAACTGAACGACACGAAGTCGCCGGTAGCGCCAATACGCTGGCCGTTCCAGCTCGACCCCAAGGCCTGGGCGGCGTCTTCGACAATGCGCAGATTGTGTTTGCGGGCAATGGCGTACAGCCGATCCATGTCCACCGGTAATCCGGCGAGATACACCGGAATCAGCGCTTTGGTGCGCGGTGTGATTGCCGCTTCCAGCGTGTTCAAGTCGATGTTGCGGGTGACCGGATTGATATCGGCAAACACCGGCGTCGCGCCGACCTCAAGGATCACATTGGCGGTGGCCACCCAGGAAATCGGCGTAGTGATGACCTCGTCGCCCGGGCCGACGCCGGCGATGCGCAAGGCGATTTCCATGGTGCAAGTGCCGGAATTGAACGTGCGCACCGGACGGCCGCCGAAGTATTCCGACAGCTGCGCTTCAAAGGCCTGCACCTTCGGCCCACTGGTGATCCAGCCGGAGCGCAGCACGTCGCCCACAGCGGCAATCGTGGCTTCATCGATAACAGGTTTGGAAAAAGGCAGGAATGGCAGTTGGCTCATGAATTTCAATCATCCGTGCGTTGGACGCCTGAAGCAGGCGCTACAGCATGGCCCGGAACAGCCTCCGCCGCCAAGCCGTGCGCGCCGGCATCGGCTGCTATGCTGGTTTGACCGTGTTGCATTGACGCCGAGCGCCAGCCAAGAGAGAGCCCGTCATGTCCCAGTTGCCGTCCCTGAGCCAGTTACGCGATCCCGATGCCTTCCTGCGCCGCCACCTCGGCCCCGATGCCGCCGAGCAACAAGCCATGCTCGACAGCCTCGGCCTCGGCAGCCGGGTCGAACTGATCGAGCAGACCGTGCCGCCGGGCATTCGCTTCAATCGCGCGCTCGATCTGCCGCCAGCGCTGGACGAACAAGCCGCACTGGCCAGACTGCGCGGGTACGCCGAGCAGAATCAGGTCTGGACCAGCCTGATCGGCATGGGCTATCACGGCACCCTCACACCGACCGTCATCTTGCGCAACGTCCTGGAAAACCCCGGTTGGTACACCGCGTATACGCCCTATCAACCGGAGATCGCCCAGGGCCGGCTCGAAGCCTTGCTGAATTTCCAGCAAATGACCATCGACCTCACTGGCCTCGAACTGGCCAACGCTTCGTTGCTCGATGAAGCCACCGCCGCTGCCGAAGCCATGGCATTGGCCAAGCGCGTCGCCAAGTCGAAGAGCAATTTGTTTTTCGTCGACGAGAACTGCCACCCGCAGACCATTTCCGTGGTGCAGACCCGTGCCGAAGGCTTCGGTTTCGAGTTGATTATCGATGCTGTGGATAACTTGAAGCAGCACCAGGTGTTCGGCGCGCTGCTGCAATATCCGGACACCCACGGCGAAATCCGTGATTTGCAGCCGTTGATTGATCATCTGCATGCGCAGCAAGCGCTGGCCTGCGTCGCCACTGATCTGTTGAGTCTGTTGTTGCTGACGCCACCGGGGGAATTGGGCGCCGATGTAGTGTTCGGCTCCTCCCAGCGTTTCGGCGTGCCCATGGGCTACGGCGGCCCGCACGCAGCGTTTTTCGCCAGTCGCGAGGAATACAAACGGGCGATTCCCGGGCGGATCATCGGCGTGTCGAAAGACGCTCGGGGCAACGTCGCGTTGCGCATGGCCCTGCAAACCCGCGAGCAACATATCCGCCGCGAGAAGGCCAACTCGAACATCTGCACCGCGCAGGTGCTGCTGGCCAATATCGCCAGTTTCTACGCGGTGTATCACGGGCCGGAAGGCTTGAAACGGATCGCCCAACGGGTGCATCGACTGACTTGCATTCTGGCGGCGGGTCTTGAGCGCCACGGGATCAAACGGGTCAACGCACAGTTTTTCGACACCCTCACGCTGGATGTCGGCGGCGCGCAAACGGCGATCATCGAAAGCGCCCAGGCCGCACAGATCAACCTGCGGATTCTCGGCCGTGGTCGTGTCGGTCTGAGCCTTGATGAGACGAGTGATGAAAATACCGTGGCGAAGCTGTTCGATGTCCTGCTCGGCGCCGATCATGGTTTGAGCGTCGACGATCTCGATGCTGAATCGCTGGTTTCGGGCATTCCCGACAGCCTCCAGCGCAAGACGCCTTACCTGCGCCATCCGGTGTTCAACGCTCATCACAGCGAAACCGAGATGCTGCGTTATCTCAAGCAACTGGAGAACAAGGACCTGGCGCTGAACCAATCGATGATCCCGCTGGGTTCCTGCACCATGAAACTCAACGCCACCAGCGAAATGATCCCGATCACCTGGCCGCAATTCGCCAATCTGCATCCGTTTGTGCCCCGAGAGCAGGCAGTCGGCTACACCTTGATGATCGAAGAGCTTGAGCGCTGGCTCTGCGCGATCACCGGGTTCGACGCGATCTGCATGCAGCCCAACTCCGGCGCCCAGGGTGAGTACGCCGGGCTGCTGGCGATCCGCAAATATCACGAGAGCCGCCAGCAGGGTGCGCGGGATATCTGCCTGATTCCGTCCTCGGCCCACGGCACTAACCCGGCCTCGGCGCAGATGGCCGGGATGCGCGTGGTGATCGTCGAGTGCGACGAGGCCGGCAACGTCGATCTCGATGACCTGAAAAGCAAAGCCGCCGAGGCGGGGGATAAGTTGTCGTGCCTGATGGCGACCTATCCGTCGACTCATGGCGTCTATGAGGAAGGCATCAGCGAGATCTGTGAAGTTATCCACAAGCACGGCGGTCAGGTGTACATGGACGGCGCCAACCTCAACGCGCAGGTCGGGCTGGCGCGGCCGGCGGACATCGGCGCCGACGTCTCGCACATGAACCTGCACAAGACTTTTTGCATTCCTCACGGTGGTGGCGGGCCGGGCATGGGGCCGATCGGCATTCGCGCGCATCTGGCGCCATTTGTCGCCAACCATCCGGTGGTGCCGATTGACGGGCCGTTGGCGCAGAACGGTGCGGTCAGCGCGGCGCCGTGGGGCAGCGCAAGTATTCTGCCGATCAGCTGGATGTACATCGCGATGATGGGCCCGCAGCTGGCGGATGCCAGCGAGGTGGCGATTCTGGCGGCTAACTATCTGGCACAACATTTATCCGGCGCGTTTCCGGTGCTGTACACCGGGCGCAATGGGCGAGTGGCGCATGAATGCATTCTTGATCTGCGGCCGCTGAAGGCGCAGACCGGGATCAGTGAGGAAGACGTCGCCAAGCGTCTGATGGACTACGGCTTCCATGCCCCGACCATGTCATTCCCGGTGCCGGGGACATTGATGGTCGAGCCGACCGAGAGCGAATCCAAGGCAGAACTGGACCGCTTTATCGGCGCGATGCTGAGCATCCGCGCGGAAATCACCGAGGTGCAGAACGGCAACTGGCCGGCCGAAGACAACCCGCTCAAGCGTGCGCCACATACGTTGTCGGATGTCACCGGGGTGTGGGAGCGGCCTTACAGCATCGAGCAGGGCATCACCCCGGATGCGCACACCAAGGCACACAAGTATTGGCCGGCGGTGAATCGGGTGGATAACGTCTATGGCGATCGCAATCTGTTTTGCGCGTGTGTCCCGGTGGACGATTACCGCTGATCTTCAGGTTCCACAGAACCCTTGTAGGAGTGAGCCTGCTCGCGATAGCGGTCGATAAGTCACCGCAGATATTGCCTGACACACCGCTATCGCGAGCAGGCTCACTCCTACAAGGGAGCGCGGTGCGATCAAAAAACGAGCATAAAAATGCCGCTCATATGAGCGGCATTTTTGTCGGTGCAAGGCTTATTCGGATTCCACCGCGTTCTTCGCCAGAATCGCGTTGGCCAGTTCCATGTCCGTCGCTTGCAGGCCCGGATTGTCGGCGCGGACTTTCTGCATCGCCGCTTCCAGGTACGGGCCACGAATACCGCCATCACTGGCAACGAAACTGCCGGCGTCGTCCTGTGCGGCGACGATCAGTTTGTGATCCTTGAAGGTCAGGTAAGTCGAGCCGGTGGTAGCGCCGGACGAAATGACGTTACGCCAAAAGCTGTCGGCCATCGCTGAACCAACAGGGAGGGACAGCAGGGCAAGGGTGGCGACAGCAAGTTTGAGACGCATGATGAGATGACTCCTGGGGGTTAACTACGGCGTTGGATCGTCATTTCCACGATCCGGTTCCGTACCGGGCTATTCGGCGTGTTCCACTAGCAAAACCGCGCCCTGCTGCCCGGTCACGCGCACGCGTTCGCCGAGCGCTGTGTCCGGCCCGCGAGCGATCCACACGCCATCGGCCACCTTGATCTTGCCGCGACCGTCGACAATCGCCTCACTGACCACGAACACTTTGCCGATCAATTCCTGACCGCGCAGGTTCAGCAGTGGTTGATCGCTGCTGCGCACTGCCGTGCGCTGACGGCGCCACCAATACAGCGCCGTGAGAATTGAAAACACGGCAAACAGCAGCAGTTGAATCTCCCACGGCAGGGTTGGCAACACGAACGTAGTGACGCCCACAGCGGCCGCTGCCATGCCGATCCACAACAGGTAGCCGCCCGCCCCGAACACTTCGAGGATCAGCAACATGGTGCCCAGCCCCAGCCAACTCCAGAAGGTGAACAGTTCGGTTGGCATGACTCAGGCCTTCTTGCCGTCGAAGGTCGCCTTGACGATTTCGCCGATCCCGCCCACGGCGCCGATCATCGAACTGGCTTCCAGCGGCATCAGGATCACTTTGCTGTTGTTGGCCGACGCCAGTTTGCCCAGCGCGTCGATGTATTTCTGTGCAACGAAATAGTTGACCGCCTGAACGTTACCGCCAGCGATGGCCTCGGACACCACTTTGGTCGCCTGAGCTTCGGCTTCGGCCTGACGCTCACGGGCTTCCGACTCGAGGAATGCGGCCTGACGACTACCTTCGGCTTCGAGAATCTGTGCCTGCTTCTTGCCCTCGGCGGTGAGGATCGCCGAGGCGCGCAGGCCTTCGGCTTCGAGGATTTGCGCGCGTTTGATCCGCTCGGCTTTCATCTGCCCGGACATCGCCGCCATCAGATCGGCAGGCGGGCTGATGTCCTTGATTTCGATCCGGGTGATCTTGATGCCCCACGGCGCGGTGGCTTCGTCGACGGTGCGCAGCAGACGTTCGTTGATGTTGTCACGCTGGCTGAGCATCGCATCGAGTTCCATCGAGCCGAGCACGGTGCGGATGTTGGTTTGCAGCAGATTACGAATGGCGTGCTCAAGGTTGTTCACCTCGTACGCTGCCTGGGCGGTGTTCACTACCTGGAAAAAGCACACCGCATCGATCTGCACCGTAGCGTTGTCGGCGGTGATGACTTCCTGCGGCGGGATATCCAGCACGCTTTCCATCACGTTGATCTTGCGCCCGATCCGGTCCATCACCGGAATGATGATGTTCAGCCCAGGCTTGAGGGTGTTGGTGTAGCGACCGAAGCGCTCGACCGTCCACTCGAACCCTTGCGGCACGACTTTGAAGCCCATGAACAGGATGGCGACGGCCAGGGCCACAAACAGTAAAAGTACACTTCCGGTCTGCATAACGATTCCTTGTTGGATAGATCAGTGGTGCAAGTGTAACGGCGTGGCCCGGGGTTAAGAACTGATTGATGGCAATTTGCTCATTTCTGCTCGCTCTGCGGCGTTACGCGCAGCACTTCTTCAACGGTGGTCAGCCCCGCCGCGACTTTCTGCGCACCGGACAGGCGCAAGCTGCGCATGCCTTCCTTGAACGCCTGGCGGCGGATGGCCGTGAGGTCGGTGTCGGGGGTAATGGAAGCCTTGAGGCTGTCGGTCAGTTGCATGATTTCGTAGACCCCGGCGCGACCGCGATAACCGGTATCGCGGCATTCCAGACAGCCAATCGCGCGTTGCGCATTAGTCGGCAACGGTGCTTGCCAGGGGCGGGTCAGGGTTTGCCAGTCTTGCTCTTCCAGTGTCAGCGGCGCCTTGCAATGTGGGCACAGGGTACGCACCAAACGCTGAGCCATGACGCCGAGCACGGTGGCCTTGATCAGGTAATGCGGCACGCCAAGTTCGAGCAAACGGCTGATCGCGCTGGGCGCATCGTTGGTGTGTAGCGTCGACAGCACCAGATGCCCTGTGAGCGCTGCCTGAATCGCCATTTCGGCGGTTTCGAGGTCGCGGATCTCGCCGATCATGATGATGTCCGGGTCTTGCCGCATCAACGCACGCACCCCGGCGGCGAAGCTCAGGTCGATGTTGTGCTGCACCTGCATCTGGTTGAAGGCTGGTTCGACCATTTCGATCGGATCCTCGATGGTGCAGAGGTTGACCTCCGGCGTCGCCATTTTTTTCAGCGTGGTGTAGAGCGTAGTGGTCTTGCCCGAACCGGTCGGCCCGGTGACCAGAATGATGCCGTTGGGCTGGCGGGTCATGTCCTGCCAGCGGCGCAGATCATCAGCGGAAAAGCCGAGCTGATCGAAATCCTTGAGCAGCACTTCCGGGTCAAAAATCCGCATGACCATTTTTTCGCCGAACGCAGTGGGCAAGGTCGACAGCCGCAACTCGACTTCGCCGCCGTCCGGGGTCTTGGTCTTGACCCGACCATCCTGAGGTTTGCGTTTCTCGGCGACATTCATCCGGCCGAGGCTTTTCAGGCGACTGACAATCGCCATGGTCACCTGCGGCGGGAATTGATAGACGTTGTGCAGCACGCCGTCGATGCGAAAACGCACGGTGCCTTGCTCGCGGCGCGGCTCGATGTGGATATCACTGGCACGCTGCTGAAAGGCGTACTGGAACAGCCAATCGACGATGTTGACGATGTGCGCATCGTTGGCGTCCGGTTCCTGATCGCTGGCGCCGAGATTGAGCAGTTGTTCGAAGTTGCCGAGGTTGCCACCTTGCTGATCGGCATTGCTGGCACCGCTGACCGACTTGGCCAGGCGGAAAAACTCGACGCTGAAACGCTGGATATCCGCCGGGTTGGCCACCACTCGCTTGATCGGCAGCTTCAAGACGTGGGTCAGATCGGCTTCCCAGCCATTCACATAGGGTTGGGCACTGGCCACTGTCACCGAGTCGCGGTCGACCGCAACCGCAAGGATTTTGTGCCGTTGGGCAAAGGCGTAGGACATCAGCGGGGTGATGGCAGCGACGTTGATCTTCAGCGGGTCGATGCGCAAATACGGCTGCCCGGCCTGCTGTGCCAGCCATAACGTCAGACTTTCCAGGTCGAGGTGTTTGCCCGGACGGCTGAGGTCGTCGAGCTGTTGGCTGGCGATGAATTCCAGTGGATGCATCTGGCCATGGGCGGCGTGGCGACGACGCGCGTTCAGCGCCTGTTCCGCCGAGTCCTGGCAGATAAAGCCTTGGGCGACCAGTTCACGCAACACATCGTTGAGTTCCAGCCAGCGGTCCTGAGTGGCGAGTTGAACGGACATGCGGGCTCCTTTTGAACGACTGTGCGCAAAGGATAGTCGTGGCCCCGCAGACTGTTGGGCCACTACCCGACGAAGCCGTTGCCGGATTTGTCAGCCGGCCGCTTGCGCCTGTGCATCCCAAGCCGAGTCGGCGTTTTGCAGATGCACCGAGCAGACGCTGATCAGGTTACGAAGTTTTTCCGCAATCACTTGCGCGCGATGCCAGCTCAGGCCGCCCATGACAAGGTCGATGGACAGCAGATCATTCATTCGCTGCACATTGACCTGCTCGGGCGTCAGGAACTGCAACGCAAACAGGTTCAGCACCCGCACCAGCAAATCCGGCTCGGCCTCGGCGAGAATCTGGTACTGCGCCAGGCAATGGGCATTGCTGACGTTCCAGACATCGGCGCGGGCGGGCGAGGTGTTCACGGCTTCAAGGTGCGGCATGGCGAGTCTCCAAAATCACTGGAGGAATTTTTACATTCGCTGGCGGGTATTTCTTGGCTATGATCGGCGTTATTCAAGGGTTGGCGAATAGATCAATTCGCTGATTTGTCTATTTGAGGTTTTTCTATGCATAGCGAGCTGGACAGCTACGACCGCAAGATTCTCGCCCTGCTGCAAGAGGATGCGTCGTTATCAAGCGCACAGATCGCCGAGCAGGTTGGCCTGTCGCAATCGCCGTGCTGGCGGCGGATTCAGCGGATGAAGGAGGAGGGCATCATTCGCGGGCAGGTGACGTTGCTGGATCGCAAGAAGATCGGCCTGAACACGCAGATTTTTGCCGAGATCAAACTCAACGCGCACGGACGTTCGAACTTCACCGAATTTACCGAGGCGATTCGCGGCTTTCCGGAAGTGCTGGAGTGTTATGTGCTGATGGGCGCGGTGGATTTTCTGTTGCGCATTGTCGCGGCGGACATCGAGGCGTATGAGCGGTTCTTCTTCGAGAAGCTGTCGCTGGTGCCGGGGATTCAGGAAGTGAACTCGATCGTGGCGTTGTCGGAGATCAAGTCGACAACCAGCCTGCCCGTATAGCGCTGATTCGCTTTTGTGGCGAGGGGATTTATCCCCGATGGGTCGCGAAGCGGCCCCGCTTCCTTCAAAAGCAGGGACTGCTGCGCAGTCCATCGGGGATAAATCCCCTCACCACAGGGGTATTACATACGCAGGAGCATTTTCCAGGCACGGTTCTGATAAACCGCAATCGCCTGCTGCTTGCGGGCATCGAGCAGTTCGTCAGTGATCGTCGGTTCGTTGGCCAGTTGCGCCAGTTTGTTCAGCTCGCCGTACAGGCGATCCATTTCCGGGATCTCCAGCACGTTGCGCGCGTGGTGCAACCAGACCTGAATACGCTCGATACGCGGCAGTTGTTCTGCCAGATCCTCCGGCTGCTGCTGGTAACGCTGCAATTGCAGGGCCGTGGCCTCTTCGCCCAGCAGGCGCGGCAACCAGCTGTGCAACTGCGCGCCACCCTGACGGTTGCCACGAACGTTGCGCTCGGCGGTCCAGCTGCGAGCCAGCAACCAGCGTGAGGCGTTCAGTGAGAACAGGCCCCAGCGCGGGTCTTCCAGTTCTTCGAGGAACTGCTCCGGCGCGGCTTTGCGCACGTCTTCGTCTTCGATGCCGACCTGCACCAGCGGGCGCCAGTCTTCCAGCAATGCATCCAGCGCTACGCGCAGGTCGTGGGTCGACGGACGCGGCGCGGCCTGGCCGAGGCTGCTGAGCAGGGCGCGCATTTCGGCGAGGTTCTCGACCCAGTCCAGCAACAGGCGCCAGTGGCCGTTGAAACGGTACTGTTCGGCCAGGCGCTGGCTGCTGCCGAGCAAGTGCCAGCACAGTGCGGCGAAGGCGTCGTCCAGTTGAGTTTCCGGCGTCAGCTCGGGTGCCGGCAGGCTCAGCGAGTAGCTGTTGGCGTCGTACAGACGATAACCGCGCTCGGCCTTGCTGATGTCACACGGCATCAGCGCCAGGGTTTCGGCCAGTTCAGCGGCCAGTTCCAGCAGCGCGGCAGGCTCGCCTTCGCGCAGTTCCAGTTCCAGCTCGCAGATTTCTTCTTTCTGCTTGCCGACCACTACGTGGCCCAGGTCCAGCGCGGCTTCGATGACCACTTTGGCCTTGCCACGGCCCCAAGCGATTTCGGCGCGCTCGCGGACGAAATCGGTGGTGAAGATCGGCTTCAGGGTTTTCTTGTCCAGCTCGGCCAGCGACTCGGGCCAGCATTCGCCGTCGAGTTTCTTCACGTCGAGCTTGGCTTTCGGCAGTTTCCAGTCGTACTCGTTACGCTCGGACAGACCGGCGACGCTCTGGCCGCGAGTCTTGAGGGTCTGAATCACTTCGTCGCCATCCTTGCGCAGGCGCAGGGCAACTTTGGCCTGGGCCAGATCGCGCTCAGGGGTGTCGAAGTACTGGTTCATCAACTCACGGCGTTCCCAGCCATTTTTGTTGCGTTTTTTCAGGAGCGGGTGCTCGCGCAGGGCGGCGAGGGTTTCGCGGCTGACGCGGAGTTTGATTTCGGTTTCTTTCTGCATGGCCGGAAAATCCAGGATCGGGAGCGCAGCCGGGGGAATGTGTGGCTGCCAAGGTCGTGCAGTGTACAGGACTCAAACTTCCTACGCCCTGCGGCGGTTTATTCCTGACGCCGGATGGCTCTATGATGGACTTCAAATCGGGAGTGGGAGTCAGCGATGCCTTTGCCGTCCATGAAAGACCAGTTCGCTGCGCTGATTGCCGCGCCGTCGGTCAGCTGTACGCAACCGAGCCTGGATCAGTCCAACCGGGCGGTGATCGATCTGCTCGCCGAATGGCTCGGTGATCTGGGTTTCAAATGCGACATCCAGCAGGTCAGTCCCGGCAAATTCAATCTGCTCGCCAGTTTCGGCAGCGGCCCCGGCGGGCTGGTGCTGGCCGGGCATAGCGATACGGTGCCGTACGACGATGCGTTGTGGCAGACCGATCCGCTGAAACTCACTGAAGTCGATGGCCGCTGGGTCGGGCTCGGCAGTTGCGACATGAAGGGCTTTTTTGCCCTGATCATCGAAGCCGTGCAACCGCTGCTTGACCAGCCGTTCAAGCAACCGCTGCTGATCCTCGCCACCTGCGACGAAGAAAGCTCGATGTCCGGCGCCCGCGCGCTGGCCGAGGCCGGGCGCCCGCTGGGCCGTGCGGCGGTAATCGGCGAGCCGACCGGGCTCAAGCCGATTCGTATGCACAAAGGCATCATGATGGAGCGCATCGACATCCTCGGGCAGAGCGGCCATTCGTCGGATCCGCGCCTGGGCCACAGCGCTCTCGAAGCCATGCACGACGCCATCGGCGAGCTGCGTGGCTTGCGTCTGTTATGGCAGCGCGAGTTCAACAATCCACAATTCAGCGTGCCGCAACCGACGATGAACTTTGGTTGCATCCATGGCGGCGATAACCCCAACCGCATCTGCGGCCAGTGTTCGCTGGAGTTCGACTTGCGGCCGTTGCCGGGTATGGACCCGAAAGTCCTGCGCGCGGAAATTCTGCGCAAGCTCAACCCGGTTGCCGAGCGGCATCAGGTGAAGATCGACTACAAACCGTTGTTCCCGGAAGTGCCGCCGTTCGAACAGTCTGAAGACACCGAACTGGTGCGCATCGCCGAAAAGCTCACCGGTCATGCGGCCGAAGCAGTAGCGTTCGGCACCGAAGCGCCTTATCTTCAGCGCCTTGGCTGCGAAACCATTGTGCTCGGCCCCGGCGACATTGCCTGTGCGCATCAGCCGGGCGAGTACCTTGAAATGTCACGTTTGCAGCCTACCGTGCATCTATTGCGACAGTTGATTGAACATTACTGCCTGACAAGTGCCCCAACGTCAGTGACTTCGATGTGAATCCCTGTAGGAGTGAGCCTGCTCGCGATAGCGCTGAAACAGTCACCGAAGATATTGACTGACACACCGCTATCGCGAGCAGGCTCACCCCTACAGGGACTGTGTTTTATCCGATCAAACGCTGTAAATTGCCAGCATTCCAACCCGTATTCATGAGGAGAGCGCGCGTGTCGCCAAGCCTGTTCCGACGATAACCATCAGCCCGCTGTGCGTTTTCCGTTTCGCCCCTTTTTAGGCTGCTATTTATTACAGGCCCAGGTTCATGCCCGAATACGTTAACTGGCTTCGTCACGCGTCTCCTTATATCAATGCCCACCGCGACTGCACCTTCGTCGTCATGCTGCCCGGCGACGGCGTGGAGCATCCGAATTTCGGCAACATCGTCCACGACATCGTCTTGCTGCACAGCCTCGGCGTGCGCCTGGTGCTGGTGCACGGTTCGCGCCCACAGATTGAAACTCGCCTCGCTGCCCGTGGCCTGACTCCGCATTACCACCACGGTATGCGCATCACCGATGCTGCGACCCTTGAGTGTGTGATCGACGCAGTCGGCCAGTTGCGCATTGCCATCGAGGCACGGCTGTCGATGGACATGGCCTCGTCGCCGATGCAGGGCTCGCGTTTGCGGGTGGCCAGCGGCAACCTTGTCACTGCGCGGCCGATTGGCGTGCTCGAAGGTGTCGACTATCACCATACCGGCGAAGTGCGCCGGGTCGATCGCAAAGGCATCAACCGTCTGCTCGACGAGCGCTCGATTGTGCTGCTGTCGCCGCTGGGCTACTCGCCGACCGGTGAAATCTTCAACCTCGCCTGTGAAGACGTCGCCACCCGCGCCGCCATCGATCTGGGCGCCGACAAACTGCTGCTGTTCGGTGCCGACCTCGGCCTGATCGATGAAAACGGCAGACTGGTGCGCGAACTGCGTCCGCAACAAGTGCCGGCGCATTTGCAGCGTCTGGGCAGCAGCAACTACCAAGCGGAATTGCTGGATGCGGCGGCTGAAGCCTGCCGTGGTGGTGTGGCGCGTAGCCACATCGTCAGTTATGCCGAGGATGGCGCGCTGCTGACTGAACTGTTCACCCGTGACGGTGGCGGTACGCTGGTGGCCCAAGAGCAATTCGAACTGGTGCGCGAGGCGGCGATTGAAGACGTCGGCGGCTTGCTCGACCTGATCAGTCCGCTGGAAGAGCAGGGGATTCTGGTGCGTCGTTC
Organism: Pseudomonas sp. TH06; assembly: GCF_016651305.1. Classification (GTDB taxonomy): domain Bacteria; phylum Pseudomonadota; class Gammaproteobacteria; order Pseudomonadales; family Pseudomonadaceae; genus Aquipseudomonas. The sequence continues at coordinate 1,816,276 of NZ_JAEKEC010000001.1, forward strand.
GCGTGAGGTGCTGGAGCGTGAGATCGAGCAATTCAGCGTGGTCGAGCGTGAGGGGATGATCATCGCCTGTGCGGCTTTGTATCAGATTGCCGATTCGGATGCCGGTGAACTGGCGTGTCTGGCGGTGAACCCGGAGTACCGCCATGGCGGTCGCGGCGATGAACTGCTGGAACGCATCGAGACCCGCGCCCGCGCGCAGGGCTTGAAGACGCTATTCGTCCTCACCACCCGCACCGCGCATTGGTTCCGCGAGCGCGGTTTCGAGCCAAGCAGCGTAGAGCGCCTGCCAGCGGCACGGGCGTCGCTGTACAACTATCAGCGCAACTCGAAAATCTTCGAAAAAACCCTCTGAAGACAGGTGAGGCGCTTTTGTGGCGAGGGGATTTATCCCCGATGATGGGGCGCGCAGCGGCCCCGCTTTTGGGACTGCTGCGCGCCCCATCGGGGATAAATCCCCTCGCCACAGGTTTCATTCAGCCAGTGATGGATTTCGCAATTATTCGGTGATGAATTTCGCGCTGACGTACGGCGAATAATCCGGCAGCACCGTTTCAACCTTGCCCTGTTCCTTCAAAAACTTCGCCGTCTCCCCAATTGCTTTCGCCGTGCCGCCATCCAGCAGTGCGCTGGTCTGTTGCGCCTTGGCGTCCGGGAATGCCGAACCGGCCAGTAATTCCGGCACATCGGCTGCATTGGCACCGGTCAATTTGGCGATTTTTTGCACAGGCTCGGAATCGGCGGTCCAGCTGTCTTTATGGCTGGCGTAATCGGCGAACGCGTCTAGAGTGACCTTGGCAAATTTGGCCACGACGTCCGGATGCTTCTCGGCGAAATCCTTGCGTGCGACCCAGACTTCGAAGGTTGGAGCGCCCCATTGGCCAACCTGTGCGGCATCGGTCAGGGTCTTGCCGGTTTTGCGGATTTCACCGAGGGCCGGTGACCAGACAAACGCTCCGTCAATGTCGCCACGTTTCCATGCCGCCGCGATTTCCGCCGGTTGCAGGTTCACCACTTTGACCTTCGAGGTATCCAGGCCCCAATGCTTAAGGGCACCGAGCAGGCTGTAGTGGGAGGTGGAAACGAATGGTGTGGCGATGGTTTTGCCGACCAGATCCTCTGGCGTGTTGATCCCGCTGCCATTGCGCACCACCAGTGCTTCGGCGGCATTGATCTGTGCAGAAACAATGAACGCCACAATTGGCAGGTTTCGTGAAGCGGCAGCGGCCAACGGGCTGGAACCGAGGTTGCCGATCTGTACATCACCGGAAGCGATGGCTGTCACAACTTCCGGGCCACTATTGAAACGGCGCCAGTCGATTTTCTCGCCGATGGTTTTCTCGTAGATGCCGTCGGCCTGGGGCACTTTGCTTGGGTCGATACCGGTTTGATAACCAACGGTAAGGTTTGCCGCGTGGGCGGAGAAAGAAATCAGAGCTGACACACAAACTGTAACAAATTGACTAGATAGTGCGCGTTTGGCCATCATGGCGTCGCCTTTTCGATAGGGTTTGACGAATCGGGGTTGCGCCAAAGCTAATCGATCTAAAAAAAGGCTAACAAATACCATTTAGGAATGAGCTTAGTCGCCGATACGCTGTAATCCGGCGGGGCTGGCTAAATAATGGCCATATTCCGAAATGATATGAAAAAGAATGAATAAATTCTTTTTGGGTTTATCAGGAAATCTTTACTCTGCACGGACCAAATAACTGCGATTAGACCTTGGTCGTAGACATACAAGGTTACGATTGACTTGTCAGTCACGAACTGGCGCTAATCGCGCATCTTAGGATCCAGGCATACGACCCGGACCAGGAATACAAAAATTAGAAACGAGAGGAGCTTTACATGAACAAGTCCACCTTGGCCCTGGCTGTGGCCGTAGGGGTTTTGGCGCAGCAGGCAGGCGCCGCCGGTTTCATCGAAGACAGCAAAGCTACTTTGGGGCTGCGTAACTTCTACATCAACACTGATAACCGTGACGGCGACGTCAATGCTCCTGCCAACAAGCGCGCTGGTGTTCAGAGCAAGCAAGAAGAATGGGGCCAAGGCTTCGATCTGCGCTTCATCTCTGGTTACACCCAAGGCACCGTAGGCTTCGGTATCGATGCTATCGGCCTGTTGGGCGTGCGCCTGGACTCCGGTGGTGGCACTAACGGCGGTTCCCCAGCGACCACAACCAACTACGGCTCCTACGGCGGTACTGTTTTCCCAAGCAAACACAATGGCGAAGCGGTTGATAACTTCTCCAGCCTGGGCCTGACTGCCAAGGCCAAGATCTCCCAGACCGAACTGAAGCTGGGTACTTTGCAGCCGAAGAACCCTGTGATCATCACCAACGATGGTCGTCTGCTGCCGCAAACCTTCCAGGGTGGCCAGATCACTTCGGGCGAGATCAAGGATCTGACCCTTGTTGGCGGCCAGATCGAGCACGTAAAAGGTCGTAACTCCAGCAACAACGAAGAACTGTCGATCGCAGGTGCCAACGGCCGTACTGCGTCTGGCCGCGACAGCAACAAGTTCATCTATGCCGGTGGTGACTACAAGATCACTAAAGATCTGACCGCTCAGTACTACTACGGCAATCTGGATCAGTTCTACAAGCAACACTTCCTGGGTCTGGTTCACAACTGGGCAATCGGCCCGGGCGTGTTGAAGTCGGACTTCCGTTATTTCAACAGCCGTGACGACGGTGCTAACGGTCACGATGCCAACTATTTCACCACCGGTGATTACGGTACTGGCATCACCAAAGGCAAAGTCGACAACAACCTGTACAGCGGCCTGTTCCTGTACACCGTTGAAGGTCACACCTTCGGTGGCGGTTACCAGGTCAGCAACGGTAACAGCGACTTCCCGTGGCTGAACCAGGGTGACGGTTCGTCGAACTACACCATTACCGACATGCAAATCCAGAAGTTCGGCCGTGCCGGCGAGCGTACCTGGCAGGCTCGCTACTCGTATGACTTCGCTAAAGTGGGCATTCCTGGCCTGACCGCCGGTATGGTTTACCTGCGTGGCGATAACATCGACACCACTGGCAAAGTCGGTTACAGCCAGGTTTCCGTCAACGCCACTGGCCGCTCCGAGTGGGAACGCGACCTGACCGTTGGTTACGTCGTACCTGAAGGCCCGCTGAAAAACCTGGGCCTGATGTGGAAAAACGCTACCTGGCGCAACGACATCCCGGGTCAACGCGACCAGGATGAAAACCGCCTGATCGTCAGCTACTCGATCCCGCTGCTGTAATAGCGCGCTCCTGCACCTGATGTAAAAAAGCCCCGTCCGGCATCGCGCCGGACGGGGCTTTTGCGTTTCCGAGTCAGACTCACCCCCGTAAGTCCTCCCCGAATTTCCCTCTTTGCAGCAACTCAAGGCCTTCTCGAACCTTGCGGCCGATGTTCGTCGCGATGGCGGCGAGCGTCCAGTGAACAGATGTTTAATATTCTTTATCGATCTAAATATCTATTTATTTATTCTTTTTAATGATGGCAAAACCCGAGCTACAGTTGAGGTCTCCAACAACTCATCAGGAGCAGCACCATGAGCCTCAGACTCGGCGACATCGCCCCCGATTTCGAACAGGATTCCAGCGCCGGCAAGATTCGTTTCCACGAGTGGCTGGGCGATAGCTGGGGCGTGCTGTTCTCCCACCCGGCGGACTTCACCCCGGTGTGCACCACCGAGCTGGGCTTCACCGCCAAGCTCAAGGACGAGTTCGGCAAGCGCGGCGTCAAGGCCATCGCGCTGTCGGTCGACCCGGTGGACTCGCACCACAAGTGGATCGAAGACATCAACGAAACCCAGAGCACCCTCGTCAACTTCCCGATCCTGGCCGATGCCGATCGCAAGGTGTCCGACCTCTACGACCTGATCCATCCGAACGCCAACGACACGCTGACTGTGCGTTCGCTGCTTGTGATCGATCCGAACAAGAAGATTCGTCTGACCATCACCTATCCGGCGAGCACCGGGCGCAACTTCCACGAAATCCTGCGGGTGATCGATTCGCTGCAACTCACCGACAACTACAAAGTGGCCACGCCGGCCAACTGGCAGGACGGTGACGAGGTGGTGATCGTGCCTTCGCTCAAGGACGAGGAAGAGATCAAGAAACGCTTCCCGAAAGGCTATCGCGCCGTGAAGCCGTACCTGCGCCTGACGCCGCAGCCGAACAAGTAAAGTTTCTCGGTGTAGCCACCACCGCCATCGCGAGCAGGCTCACTCCTACATTTGAAATGCATTCCCCTGTAGGAGTGAGCCTGCTCGCGATGGCATTAGTCCAGTCACTACAGAACCACTAAGCAGGGGATTTCAGGCCGTTTCGACGGCCTTTTTTTCGTCCGGAAAAATGCGAATTGCATATCTCTTAATCGTATAACCAAATGAATAAATATGATTTATAGATATATAAATCAGCTGGTAAGGTCACTCCCATCGAAGCGAGATCGCAACCCGCGAATCGCCTGTAACGCTAAAGGAATTGTCTCAATGCTGGTCGTCTCACTCGGTGGCAGTCCCAGCCTGCGCTCCCGTTCCGGGGTGCTGCTGGAGCGCTCGCAACGCTGGTTGCAGGAGCAAGGGGTGGAAGTGGTGAGTTATCAGGTGCGCGACTTCCCGGCCGAAGACTTGCTCCACGCCCGCTTCGACAGCCCGAAGGTGCTCGACCTGCTGGCGCAGATTGAAAATGCCGATGGCCTGTTGATTGCCACGCCGGTGTACAAGGCCTCGTTCTCTGGCGCGTTGAAAACCGTGCTGGATCTGCTGCCGGAGCGGGCCTTGAGCCACAAGATTGTTCTGCCGATGGCCACGGGCGGCAGTATCGCTCACATGCTGGTGGTCGATTACGCCCTCAAGCCTGTGCTGTCGGCGTTGAAGGCCCAGGAAATGCTCCAGGGGATTTTCGCCGAGGACAGCCAGATCGCTTACGGCGAAGGCAGCGCGGCGGCGCAATTGGCGCCGGCACTCGAGCAACGCCTGCATGAAGCGCTCGACCAGTTTGTCAGTGCCATGGCCCGTCGGCCGAAACCGCTGGAGCCGGGCCTGTTGAACGAACGGTTGTTGAGTGCTCGCTGGAGCATTTAAGTCTCACCAAAACTTGAAGTACTGGCCTTACTCGCCCGCCAACGGGCAAGCAGGTGCAGCCAAAACCCAACAGCAAAAAGGAGAGCGCTATGCGCACTGTATTTTTGCGTCGTGGTCTGGTCGCTCTGTTTGCTGCGGCTGTCACCTTCGGCGCCATCACTCAAGCTCAAGCCGAGACATTGCGGATCGGTTATCAGAAATACGGCACGCTGGTGTTGCTCAAGGCCAAAGGCACCCTGGAAAAACGTCTGGCCGCCCAAGGCGTCGACGTGCAATGGACTGAATTCCCCGGCGGCCCGCAACTGCTCGAAGGTCTGAACGTCGGTTCGATCGACTTCGGTGTCACCGGCGAAACCCCGCCAGTCTTCGCCCAGGCGGCCGGTGCCGATCTGCTCTACGTGGCCTATGAACCGCCGGCGCCGAACAGCGAAGCGATCCTTGTACCGAAAGACTCGCCGATCAAATCGGTGGCCGATCTCAAAGGCAAGAAAGTCGCCTTGAACAAAGGCTCCAACGTCCACTACCTGCTGGTGCGCGCACTAGAAGACGCCGGCCTCAAATACACCGATATCCAGACTGTATTCCTGCCGCCGGCCGATGCCCGCGCCGCGTTTGAACGTGGCAGCGTCGATGCCTGGGTCATCTGGGACCCGTACCAGGCCGCTGCCGAGCAGCAATTGCAAGCGCACACCCTGCGCGATGGCAAAGGCATCGTCGACAACCACCAGTTCTATCTGGCGACCAAGCCTTACGCACAGAAAAATCCTGAGGTGATCAAGACCCTCGTTGAAGAAGTGCGCGCAGTCGGCGAGTGGTCGAAAGCCAACCCCGAAGACGTCACTCAACAGGTCGCGCCGCTGCTCGGCCTGCCGGCGGACATCACCCTGACCTCGGTGAAACGCCAGGGCTACGGCGCGCTGTTCCTGACCCCGGAAGTGGTCGCCGCGCAACAGAAAATCGCTGACACGTTCTTCCAGCTCAAGCTGATTCCCAAGCCGCTGAGCATCAAGGATGTGATCTGGACACCACCGGCCGCTGTGGCTAAAGCGCAGTAATTCGAATCCCCAAGGAGACCACTCCATGAGCCTCAATATCTTCTGGTTCCTGCCTACCCACGGCGACGGCCATTACCTTGGCACCGCCGAAGGCGCCCGCGCCGTCGACCACGGTTATCTGCAACAGGTCGCGCAAGCGGCGGATCGTCTGGGTTTCGGCGGTGTGCTGATTCCCACCGGCCGCTCTTGCGAGGACTCGTGGCTGGTGGCCGCATCGCTGATCCCGGTGACCCAGCGTCTGAAATTCCTCGTCGCCCTGCGCCCCGGGATCATTTCCCCGACGGTAGCAGCGCGGCAGGCGGCGACCCTGGATCGTCTGTCCGGAGGTCGTGCGCTGTTCAATCTGGTGACCGGTGGCGATCCGGAAGAATTGGCCGGTGACGGTCTGTTCCTCAGCCACGAAGAGCGCTATCAGGCCTCGGTGGAATTCACCCGCATCTGGCGTCGCGTGCTGGAAGGCGAAACCGTGGATTACGACGGTCAGCACATCAGCGTGAAGGGTGCAAAATTGCTCTATCCGCCGATCCAGCAACCACGTCCCCCGCTGTACTTCGGTGGCTCGTCGGAAGCGGCGCAGGATCTGGCGGCCGAACAAGTGGAAATGGTCCTGACCTGGGGCGAACCACCGGCCGCCGTGGCCGAGAAGATCGAACAGGTGCGCGCCAAAGCCGCCAAACTCGGCCGCACCGTACGCTTCGGCATTCGTCTGCACGTGATCGTCCGTGAAACCAACGCCGAAGCCTGGCAAGCGGCGGACCGCCTGATCTCGCATCTGGATGACGACACCATCAAGCGTGCGCAAGCCTCGCTGGCGCGCTTTGATTCGGTCGGCCAGCAACGCATGGCCGCGTTGCACGGTGGCAGCCGCGACAACCTCGAAGTCAGCCCGAACCTCTGGGCTGGCGTTGGTCTGGTGCGTGGCGGCGCCGGTACCGCGCTGGTCGGCGATGGCCCGACCGTGGCCGCTCGGGTCAAGGAATACGCCGATCTAGGCATCGACACCTTTATCTTCTCCGGTTATCCACACCTCGAAGAGTCCTATCGCGTCGCTGAACTGCTGTTCCCGCACCTCGATATCGAACGTCCGGAACTGCCGAAAAGCGCCGGCTACGTCAGCCCGTTCGGTGAAATGGTCGCCAACGATATTCTTCCCAAAGCCGCGTCGCAGAGCTGAGGCGCGCCATGAAGAAAATTATCCACAGCCTCGCGCCCTGGGCGTTGCCGGTGTTGTTGCTGGCGGTGTGGCAGTTGTCGGTGTCGGCCGGTTGGTTGTCGACACGGATCCTGCCGGCACCGGTGGCGGTGATCGAGGCCGGCGTCAGTCTGGTGCGCAGCGGCGAGATCTGGACGCACCTGGCGATCAGCGGCTGGCGCGCGGCGCTGGGTTTCACCATCGGCGGCAGCATTGGTCTGGCGCTGGGCTTTATCACCGGCCTGTCGAAGTGGGGCGAGCGCCTGCTCGACAGCTCGGTGCAAATGATCCGCAACGTGCCACACCTGGCGCTGATTCCGCTGGTGATCCTGTGGTTCGGCATCGACGAGTCGGCGAAGATTTTTCTGGTGGCGCTGGGGACGTTGTTCCCGATCTACCTCAACACTTATCACGGCATCCGCAACGTTGATCCAGCGCTGGTGGAGATGGCTCGCAGTTATGGACTCAGCGGTTTCAGCCTGTTCTGGCAGGTGATTCTGCCGGGTGCGCTGCCTTCGATTCTGGTCGGCGTGCGTTTTGCGCTGGGCTTTATGTGGCTGACGTTGATCGTCGCCGAAACCATTTCTGCCAGTTCGGGCATCGGCTATCTGGCGATGAATGCCCGGGAGTTTCTGCAGACCGACGTGGTGGTGCTGGCGATCCTGCTTTATGCGGTGCTGGGCAAACTCGCTGACCTCGCGGCTCGCGGACTTGAACGTGTGTGGTTGCGCTGGCATCCGGCCTATCAGGTTGCCAAAGGAGGTGCGGCATGACCGCTCAACAACCTCCACGCCTGCTGCGCGGGATTCCGCTGGCGGTGCGCAATCTGCAAAAGACTTTCGGTGCGCGGCAAGTATTGCGTGATATCGACCTGCACATCCCGGCGGGGCAATTCGTCGCCGTGGTCGGGCGCAGCGGTTGCGGCAAAAGCACTTTGCTGCGCTTGCTCGCCGGTCTCGACCAGCCGACTGGCGGTGACTTGCTGGCCGGCGCCGCACCGCTCAGCGATGCGCGGGAAGACACCCGATTGATGTTCCAGGAAGCACGCTTGCTGCCATGGAAAAAGATCATCGACAACGTCGGCCTCGGTCTCAAGGGCAACTGGCGTGCGCAAGCACTTGAAGCGCTGGACGCGGTCGGTCTGGCGGATCGCGCCAATGAATGGCCGGCGGCCTTGTCCGGTGGCCAAAAGCAGCGAGTCGCGCTGGCCCGGGCGTTGATCCATCAGCCGCGTCTGTTGTTGCTCGACGAACCGCTCGGCGCACTGGACGCGCTGACCCGAATTGAAATGCAGCAACTGATCGAACGGCTTTGGCAGCAACACGGTTTCACCGTGCTGCTGGTGACCCACGACGTCAGTGAAGCGGTAGCGATTGCCGACCGGGTGATTCTGATCGAGGACGGCGAAGTCGGCCTCGACCTGCATGTGGAGCTGCCACGCCCGCGAGTGCGTGGGTCGCACAGGCTGGCGGCGCTGGAAACCGAAGTGCTCAACCGTGTTCTGTCCCTGCCCGGCGAGCCGCCGGAGCCGGAACCTGTTTCACCACTGCCTACGCAATTGCGTTGGGCGCAATAACTCAAGTTCTATCAACGACAGGAATCAATGCCATGACTATCAAAGCCATCAACGTGCGCAACCAGTTCAAAGGCTCGATCAAGGAAATCGTCCTCGGCGACGTGCTGTCGGAAATCGACGTGCAGACCGCTTCGGGCATCGTCACTTCGGTGATCACCACCCGTTCGGTCAAGGAGCTGGAACTGGTGGTCGGCAGCGAAGTGATCGCCTTTGTGAAATCCACCGAGGTGTCGATCGCCAAGTTGTAATCGATGCTGTACACAAGGCCCCGGACGGCTTGAGCCCTCCGGGGTTTTTTCATGCGCGCTTTTCAATGGGTATTCGGGTAGGCGGTTGTCGGTTTGGAGGCGCCGGGCAGATCTGCTATGTTCCGGCTTTTGTCAGGGCGCCTACAGGAAGATTATGACGACGAAGCAGAATGCCGCAGGGCATTCGCCCGCTCACCGCGAGTACCGGGAATTCACTCGCGAGCAATGGTCTGCCTTCCGCGACGATGCGGCGCAGAGCCTTTCGTCTGCGCAAATGAATGCGCTGATCAGTCCGACCCAGCCCATGACGCGTGAGGAGGTAGAAACCATTCTGCTGCCTTTGGCGCGCCTGCTGAACCTGCACGCAGCCGCGGCGCGGTCGCTGGGGCAGGTGCACAGCGAGTTTTTGGGCGAACCGGCGCACAAACCACCCTTTGTCATTGGCATCTCTGGCAGTGTTGCGGTGGGTAAAAGCAGTTTTGCCCGGGTCTTGTCGGCACTTCTGTCGTCGTGGCCGGGTTCGCCTGATGTGCAGTTGGTGACCACCGACTCGTTTCTGTTGCCGCTGGCGACCCTCGAAAAGAACAACCTTTTGCACCGCAAAGGTTTTCCCGAGTCCTATGACCGGGCACTGCTTCTCGACTTTTTGCACGCCGTGCGCAACGAAGGAAAACCGGTGCAGATTCCGGTCTACTCGCACGTCCAGTACGACATTCTTGCCGATGAAACGCAGACCATTCAGTCGCCCGATATCATCGTTCTGGAAGGCCTGAATGTGCTGCAAGAGGACAAGCGCGACAGTTTGAACGTCCTCGATTTCGTCGACTTTTCGATCTACGTCGATGCCGCGCAAGAGGACATCAAGAAGTGGTACCTCGAACGCTTTGTCTACTTGAAGAACACCGCGTTCCAGTCTGACGAGTCGTACTTCAACAAGTACAAAACCCTGTCGAATGACGAGGCGCTGTCAGTGGCGTCCGGTACCTGGGACCGGGTCAACTTGAAAAATCTCGTCGAGAACATCCTGCCCACCCGCGACAAGGCCAGCCTGATTCTCAACAAGTCGGCCGATCACTCCATCGACAGGATTCTGCTCCGGGCGATCTGAGCAGGTCGCCCTGAAATGGTCGGTTGTCGGTCAGACGACAGCTGTGCGCTTGGGCAGGTAAAGCGGCAGGTACAAACCCAGGTAGGCATCGAATACGCGCATGCCTTCCTCCGCCATGCGCGGGGTGATCTGCCCGTGTTGCTGGACTGACCGGGCGTAGACGCGGTCGCCCAGCTCCATCGCCAGCGCGAAGACATCGACGTCGGTTGGCAGTCGCGGCAATTCGAAATGGTGGTCGAACAGTTTGTGCATCAGGTCGCCCAGCTCGATGTCGTGCTGACGGTCAGCCTGAGTCACCTCGGTGAGCCCGTGCTGGGCAAGGATCAACTGGCGGGCGGCGGCGTCTTCGTCGTAGATCTCCAGCATTCGCCGTTCGACCAGACGCGACAGATCACGCCAGTCGCGCAAGGCCTCGTGATCGATCGGTGCTTGCAGGCAGGCGCGAAACGCGGCGTGAACGTCGGCGGTCAGTGCTTCGAGCAATGCCGGGACGCTGGCGAAGAAGTGATACACGGAGGAGGGCGGAATCTGCGCGCGCTCGGCCACGCTGTAGATCGACAGACTGGCCACACCCTCGGAGGCCAGCAGCGTACGCGCGGCGTCGAGTATCGAATCGATCCGCGCCTGACTGCGGGCACGGGGTTTGCGGACGGGGGCGGGACGCGTCATGAAAGTCTCCTGCGGGGCAGCGGGCATTGTACGAGCCGGGTTCGATGTTGTCTGCCGACCTGTGGCGAGGGGATTTATCCCCGGTGGGCAGCGAAGCGGCCCCAAACCATTCAGCTTGGTGTATCAGGAATAATCGGTTTTCAGGGTTTACGGCTGCTGTGCAGCCGATCGGGGATAAATCCCCTCGCCACAGAGGCCATAAAAAAACGCCGCTGGCTGAATCAGCCAACGGCGTTTTTTTGCAGCTGCAATCCGCTTAAACGGTATGCAGATACCAGTTGTACTCAAGGTCGGAGATGGAGTGTTCGAACTCCTCCAGCTCACTTTCCTTACAGGCAACGAAGATATCGATGTATTTCGGATCGATGTACTTGGCCATGACCTCGCTGTCGTCCAGCTCACGCAGGGCGTCGCGCAAGTTGTTTGGCAGGCTTTGTTCGTTCTGCTCGTAGCTGTTGCCTTCGACAGGCGCGCCCGGTTCGATCTTGTTGGTCAGACCGTGATGCACACCGGCCAGGACTGAAGCCATCAGCAGGTACGGGTTGGCGTCGGCGCCGGCCACGCGGTGTTCGATACGCACGGCATCGGACGAGCCGGTCGGTACGCGAATCGCCACGGTGCGGTTGTCCAGACCCCAGCACGGCGAGTTCGGCACGTAAAACTGAGCGCCGAAACGACGGTACGAGTTGACGTTCGGGCAGAGGAAAGCCATCTGCGCGGGCAGGGTCTCGAGCACACCGCCGATCGCGTGACGCAGCGCGGCGTTCTGCTCGGGATCCTCGCTGGCAAAAATGTTTTTGCCATCTTTATCCAGAATCGAAATGTGTACGTGCAGACCGTTACCTGCCTGGCCCGGGTACGGCTTGGCCATGAAGGTGGTGTCCATTTCATGGTCGTAGGCGATGTTCTTGATCAGACGCTTGAGCAGTACCGCGTAGTCGCACGCCTTGATCGGGTCGGCGACGTGGTGCAGGTTCACTTCGAACTGCGCCGGGGCACTTTCCTTGACGATGGCGTCGGCCGGGATGCCTTGCTCTTTGGCACCTTCCAGAATGTCCTGGAGGCAGTCGACGTATTCATCGAGGTCGTCGATCAGGTAGACCTGAGTCGAGTGCGGGCGTTTACCGGAGATCGGCGAGCGTGGCGGCTGTGGACGGCCGTTCACGTTTTCCTGGTCGATCAGGTAGAACTCGAGTTCGAACGCGGCGCAGATGGTCAAGCCAAGCTCGTCAAACTTTGCAACAACTTGACGGAGCACTTCGCGCGGATCGGCGAAGAACGGGTCACCTTCGAGTTCGTGCATGGTCATCAGCAATTGCGCGGTTGGACGCTTCTGCCATGGCTCGTTGCACAGGGTGTCGGGGATTGGATAGCAGATACGATCGGCGTCGCCGATGTCCAGGCCCAGGCCGGTGCTTTCCACCGTCGAACCATTGATATCCAGAGCAAATAGAGAGGCCGGCAGGTTGATGCCTTTCTCGTAAACCTTGTGGAGGCTGGTGCGTTCAATGCGCTTGCCGCGCACCACACCATTCATATCCGCAATCAGAAGGTCAACGTACAGAACCTCAGGATGTTCCTTAAGGAACGCGTTCGCTTCGTTAAGCTGAACGGCACGCGGGGGTACCGACATGATGCAACACCTTTGTTGTTAAAAATATCAATCATTGATCTTTTCTGGTTTCAGTCAACCCGAACGGCCTGCCGAAGTCAAGCGAGGCCTTTTTTGCCCTAAAAAAGCGCTGTGAGGGCATTTATGGGGCACTTTCGGGCGGTTTTTTGTCCTTGGGACACTTGGCACCCGCGGGCTTGAGCAGGCCGTGTTGTATTTTTTACGGGGGTGTTGTGTAAAAAAATGAACAAGGCTAAGCTCGGATCAAACCCATAACAGCAATAATACCGGGGTGCTTCATGTCTCGCCTGCCGTTAATCGGCATCACCGACTGCTCGCAACAGTCCGGTCTGCATGCTCATCACATCAGTGGCGACAGATCCGTCCGTAGCGCAGCCGGCATGGCTCGCGGCTTGCCGACGATACCTTCGTCCATGGCAGCTAAAACGGCGGCGTCCGATATTCTGGACGTTCGGCAAAGCATTCTGTTTATGGCGTTTCCCTCCAATATAGATCTCTTTCTTCCTCAAAGCCTGTGCCGCCTGGCCACTCGTGCTCACGATTCTGCACGCCTGGACTGTGCACAGGAAATGCAACGCCAGCGTAAAGGGCAGGTAAGCTCCTCTTTCATTGTCTATGCGCGGTGCCAGGCGTAAGCCGGCACTGCGCGAGCAAGCCCCCTTATAACGCGACGCGCAAGCGTCAAACTTTGCCTGACATTGCGTCAGGAGACTCAGCCCAGAGGCATTTATGAGTAACAACCTCGACCAGCTCACCGATTGGTTGAAAGACCACAAGATCACAGAAGTCGAATGCATGATCGCCGACTTGACCGGTATCACCCGGGGCAAGATCTCGCCGACCAACAAGTTCATCGCCGAAAAAGGCATGCGCCTGCCAGAGAGTGTTCTGTTGCAGACCGTGACCGGCGACTACGTCGAAGACGACATCTATTACGAGCTGCTCGACCCGGCCGACATCGACATGATCTGCCGCCCCGACCAGAACGCCGTGTACATGGTGCCATGGGCCATCGAGCCGACCGCTCAGGTAATCCACGACACCTACGACAAGCAAGGCAACCCGATCGAGCTGTCGCCGCGCAACGTCCTCAAGAAGGTACTCAAGCTCTACGCCGACAAGGGCTGGCAGCCGATTGTGGCGCCGGAGATGGAGTTCTACCTGACCAAGCGCAGCGACGACCCTGACTATCCGTTGCAGCCGCCAATCGGCCGCTCGGGCCGTCCGGAAATCGGTCGTCAGTCGTTCTCTATCGAAGCGGCGAACGAATTCGACCCGCTGTTCGAAGACGTCTACGACTGGTGCGAATTGCAGGAGCTGGACCTCGACACGCTGATCCACGAAGACGGCACGGCGCAGATGGAAATCAACTTCCGTCACGGTGACGCGCTGTCGCTGGCCGACCAGATCCTGGTGTTCAAACGCACCATGCGTGAAGCCGCGCTGAAGCACGACGTGGCCGCGACCTTCATGGCCAAGCCAATGACCGGCGAGCCGGGCAGTGCCATGCACTTGCACCAGAGCATCATCGATATCGAAACCGGCAAGAACGTCTTCTCCAACGAAGACGGGACCATGAGCCAGTTGTTCCTGCACCACATCGGTGGCCTGCAGAAACTGATCCCGGAATTGCTGCCGCTGTTCGCTCCGAACGTCAACTCGTTCCGCCGCTTCCTGCCGGACACCTCGGCACCAGTGAACGTGGAGTGGGGCGAAGAAAACCGCACCGTGGGCCTGCGCGTACCGGATGCCGGCCCGCAGAACCGTCGGGTGGAAAACCGCCTGCCGGGCGCTGACGCCAACCCTTACCTGGCGATTGCCGCGAGCCTGCTCTGCGGTTACATCGGCATGGTTGAAGGCCTCAACCCGAGCGCGCCAGTGGTCGGTCGTGGTTACGAGCGTCGCAACCTGCGCCTGCCGCTGACCATCGAGGATGCGCTGGAGCGTATGGAAAACAGCGCGACCATCGAGAAATACCTGGGCAAAACTTTCATCACTGGCTACGTCGCGGTCAAGCGGGCCGAGCATGAAAACTTCAAGCGCGTGATCAGTTCGTGGGAGCGTGAGTACCTGCTCTTCGCCGTCTGATACGCCGGGCGCGGCCCTCGCAAGCCGCGCCTTCACCGATAACAAGGAGAATTGGCATGACCAGCAACAACCCGCAAACCCGCGAGTGGCAAGCACTCAGCAATGATCATCACCTGGCCCCGTTCAGCGACTTCAAGCAGCTGAAAGAGAAAGGCCCGCGGATTATCACCAACGCCAAGGGCGTTTACCTGTGGGACAGCGAAGGCAACAAGATCCTCGACGGCATGGCCGGTCTGTGGTGCGTGGCCATCGGTTACGGTCGTGATGAACTGGCTGACGCCGCCGCCAAACAGATGCGCGAACTGCCTTATTACAACCTGTTCTTCCAGACCGCCCACCCGCCGGCACTGGAACTGGCCAAGGCTATCGCCGATGTCGCGCCGGAAGGCATGAACCACGTGTTCTTCACCGGTTCCGGTTCCGAAGGCAACGACACCATGCTGCGTATGGTTCGCCACTACTGGGCGATCAAGGGCCAGCCGAACAAGAAAGTCATCATCAGCCGCAAGAACGGTTATCACGGTTCCACCGTGGCCGGTGCGAGCCTTGGTGGCATGACCTATATGCACGAGCAGGGCGACTTGCCGATCCCGGGCATCGTCCACATCGCCCAGCCGTACTGGTTCGCCGAAGGCGGCGACATGTCGCCGGAAGAGTTCGGCATCTGGGCAGCCAATCAGCTGGAAGAAAAGATTCTCGAAGTCGGCGTGGATAACGTTGGTGCCTTTATTGCCGAGCCGATTCAGGGTGCCGGCGGCGTGATCATCCCGCCAGACACCTACTGGCCGCGCATCAAGGAAATCCTTGCCAAGTACGACATCCTGTTCGTGGCGGACGAAGTGATCTGCGGTTTCGGCCGTACCGGGCAGTGGTTCGGCAGCGATTTCTACGACCTCAAACCCGACATGATGACCATCGCCAAAGGCCTGACTTCCGGCTACATCCCGATGGGTGGCCTGATCGTGCGCGACGAAGTGGTGAAGGTGCTCAACGAAGGCGGCGACTTCAATCACGGCTTCACCTACTCCGGTCACCCGGTGGCGGCAGCGGTGGGTCTGGAAAACATCCGCATTCTGCGCGACGAGAAAATTATCGAGAACGCGCACAACGAAACGGCACCGTATTTGCAGAAACGTCTGCGCGAGCTGAACGATCACCCGCTGGTGGGGGAAGTGCGCGGGGTTGGTCTGCTGGGCGCGATCGAACTGGTGCAGGACAAGGCCACTCGCAAGCGTTACGAAGGCAAGGGTGTCGGCATGATCTGCCGTCAGTTCTGCTTCGACAACGGGCTGATCATGCGCGCTGTGGGCGACACCATGATCATCGCGCCGCCGCTGGTGATCAGCAAAGCGGAGATCGATGAGCTGGTTACAAAGGCACGCAAGTGTCTGGACCTGACCCTCAGTGCGTTGCAGGGCTAAGTGCTAGGCTTTGGGCGGGGGCGCTGCGGCGCACTCGCTCGAAGCTGTCAGAAAGGCTGGTCTTTCCTTGAAAGACCGCCTCGGATCTTGCCAGACTAGCCGCGGTTCCAGTTGTCCGGGTTCGGCCGCTGAACAATGTGGTTCAAAAAAGAAAAATTTGGAGCATGACGCATGAAGGCATTAGGTAAAAAGCTTGCTGGCAAGACTCTGCTCGCCCTGTCCGTCGCGGGCATGATGGCGGGTGCGGTTCACGCGGACGACAAGGTGTTGCACGTCTACAACTGGTCTGACTACATCGCTCCGGACACCATCGCCAACTTCGAGAAAGAGTCGGGGATCAAGGTCGTCTACGACGTATTCGACAGCAACGAAACCCTGGAAGCCAAACTGCTGGCAGGCAAGTCCGGCTACGACGTGGTCGTGCCATCGAACAACTTCCTGGCCAAGCAGATCAAGGCCGGCGTTTATCAGGAACTGGACCAGTCCAAGCTGCCTAACTGGAAGAACCTGAACCAGGACCTGCTCAAGGCTGTTTCGATCAGCGACCCGGGCAACAAACACGCCTTCCCGTACATGTGGGGCTCGATCGGCATCGGCTACAACGCGGAGAAGGTCAAGGCTGCGCTGGGCGTCGACACCATCGATTCGTGGGACGTGCTGCTCAAGCCGGAGAACATCGCCAAGCTCAAGGGCTGCGGTGTGAGCTTCCTCGATTCGCCGACCGAAATGCTTCCGGTCGCACTGCACTACCTGGGCCTGCCAACCGACAGCCAGAAGAAAGAAGACATCAAGAAAGCCGAGGAACTGTTCCTCAAGATTCGTCCTTCGATCACCTACTTCCACTCCTCCAAGTACATCTCGGACCTGGCCAACGGCAACATCTGCGTAGCGGTCGGCTACTCGGGTGACGTGCAGCAGGCCAAGTCGCGTGCTGCCGAGGCCGGTGACAAGGTCAAAGTCAGCTACGCCATTCCGAAGGAAGGCGCTGGCAGCTTCTTCGACATGGTCGCCATCCCTAAAGATGCCGAAAACGTTGAAGGCGCCTACAAGTTCATGACCTTCCTGCAGAAGCCTGAAGTCATGGCCGGCATCACCAACGCTGTACGTTTCCCGAACGGTAACGCGGCCGCCACCGCGCTGGTGGATAAAGACATCACCAGCGATCCAGGCATCTACCCGCCAGCCGACGTGCAGGCCAAGCTCTACGCAATTGCCGATCTGCCAGCGGCCACCCAGCGTGAACTGACCCGCAGCTGGACCAAAATCAAATCCGGTAAATAAGCCGGTTTGAAGCAGCAACCGCTGGCCGTCGTCCCCGCGAAGGCGGCCAGCGGGATAATTAAATGACAGAAAGTTTTGCTGGAACGGTTTTTCGAGGGTAAGTTGCGCGCCGGTTTTGTTGCCGGGCAGCCATGGCTGTCATGCAGCGCGGGGCAACTTGGGCCCAACTAATTTAGAGGACCTCCACTTGCCTATTTTTTCTTCTTTGCGCAATGCCCTGCTGGCCACTGCCGGCCTGACGTTTGCTGTCGGTGCCCAGGCCGCCGGTACGGTGCATATTTATAACTGGTCGGACTACATCGGCGAGACGACCCTGGCTGATTTCCAGAAAGCCACCGGGATCAAACCGGTCTACGACGTGTTCGATTCCAACGAAACCCTGGAAGGCAAGCTGCTGGCCGGGCGTACCGGTTACGACGTGGTCGTGCCGTCGAACCACTTCCTCGGCAAGCAGATCAAGGCAGGCGCGTTCCAGAAGCTCGACAAGTCGCAGTTGCCGAACTATTCCAATCTCGACCCGGTGCTGCTCAAACGTCTGGAACAGAACGATCCGGGCAACCTGTACGCCGTGCCGTACCTGTGGGGCACCAATGGCATCGGTTACAACGTCGACAAGGTCAAGGCTGTGCTCGGTATCGACAAGATCGATTCCTGGAGCGTGCTGTTCGAGCCCGAAAACATCAAGAAGCTGCACAGCTGCGGCGTAGCGTTCCTCGATTCGGCCGATGAAATGATGCCGACCGTGCTCAACTACATGGGCCTGAACGCCAACAGCACCGATCCCAAGGATTACGCCAAGGCCACCGACAAGTTGCTCGCGGTGCGTCCTTACGTGACCTACTTCCACTCGTCCAAATACATCGGCGACCTGGCCAACGGCGACATCTGCGTGGCCATCGGTTTCTCCGGTGACATCTTCCAGGCCAAGCACCGCGCCGAGGAAGCCAAGAAAGGCGTGAACATCGCTTATTCGATTCCAAAAGAAGGCGGCGCACTGTGGTTCGACATGTTGGCGATTCCAAAGGACTCGTCCAACGTCAAGGAAGCCCACGCCTTCATCAACTATTTGCTGAAACCTGAGGTGATCGCTCAGGTCAGTGATTACGTCGGTTATGCCAACCCCAACCCGGGGTCGGACAAGCTGATGGAGCAGTCCATTCGCACCGACGAAGCGGTTTATCCACCGCAAGCAGTCCTCGACAAGACTTATGTATCGGTCGAGTTGCCAGCCAATATTCAGCGTTTGATGACCCGTAGCTGGACCAAGGTCAAGTCGGGCAAATAAGGCACAAACTATCCTGGGTTCGTCTTGCGTGGGCGAACTGCACTCTTTTGTTTTGGGAGTTTCGTAAATGGCAGTTGCCTCCGGCGCCTATAAGAAAGCCCTCGAGGGCGACCAGACACCTAAACAGGTGTTGGTCAAAATCGACCGGGTCACGAAGAAGTTCGACGAGACGATTGCCGTGGACGATGTGTCCCTGGAAATCAAGAAGGGCGAGATCTTCGCTCTGCTCGGCGGTTCGGGATCGGGCAAGTCCACTCTGCTGCGGATGCTGGCAGGGTTCGAACGGCCCACGGAGGGGCGCATTTTCCTCGACGGCGTCGACATCACCGACATGCCGCCGTACGAGCGACCGATCAACATGATGTTCCAGTCGTACGCCTTGTTCCCGCACATGACTGTGGCGCAGAACATCGCGTTCGGCCTGCAACAGGACAAGATTCCCAAGGCCGAAGTCGACGCCCGCGTGGCCGAGATGCTCAAGCTGGTGCAGATGAGCCAGTACGCCAAGCGCAAGCCGCATCAACTGTCCGGCGGTCAGCGTCAGCGTGTGGCGCTGGCCCGTTCGCTGGCCAAGCGGCCGAAGCTGCTGCTGCTCGACGAACCGATGGGTGCACTGGACAAGAAACTGCGTTCGCAGATGCAGTTGGAACTGGTGGAAATCATCGAGCGCGTGGGTGTGACCTGCGTGATGGTGACGCACGACCAGGAAGAGGCCATGACCATGGCCGAGCGCATCGCGATCATGCACCTGGGCTGGATCGCCCAGATCGGCAGCCCGATCGACATCTACGAAACCCCGACCAGCCGTCTGGTCTGCGAATTCATCGGTAACGTGAACATCTTCGAAGGCGAAGTGATCGACGACGCCGAAGGCCACGCGACCATTACCTGCAAGGACCTCGACCGGCAGATTTACGTTGGCCACGGCATCAGCACCTCGGTGCAGGACAAGTCCGTGACCTACGCGATCCGTCCGGAGAAGTTGCTGGTCACCGCCGATCAACCGACCTGCGAATACAACTGGTCGAGCGGCAAGGTGCATGACATTGCCTACCTCGGCGGACACTCGGTGTTCTACGTCGAATTGCCGAGCGGCAAACTGGTGCAGTCGTTCGTGGCCAACGCCGAGCGCCGTGGCGCGCGTCCGACCTGGGGCGATCAGGTTTACGTCTGGTGGGAAGACGACAGCGGCGTGGTACTTCGCTCATGAACATGCGCAAATTCAAACGCCGCCTCAATCGAATAATTCCCGGTGGCCGCCAACTGGTCATCGGGGTTCCGTTCATCTGGCTGTTCCTGTTCTTCATGTTGCCGTTCTTCATCGTTCTGAAGATCAGCTTCGCCGAAGCCGACGTAGCCATTCCGCCGTACACCGAGATCTACACGTTTGCCGAGCAGAAGCTGCAACTGCTGCTGAATCTGGGCAACTACGCGATGCTCGGCGACGACGAGTTGTACATCGCCGCCTACCTCGGCTCGCTGAAGATGGCGCTGATCAGCACCATTCTCTGTCTGGTGATCGGTTACCCGATGGCCTACGCCATCGCCAGCGCCCGTAAAGAGCTGCAAACGGTACTGGTGCTGCTGATCATGATGCCGACCTGGACCGCGATCCTGATCCGCGTTTACGCGTGGATGGGCATCCTCAGCAACAACGGTCTGCTCAACGGTTTCCTGATGAGCATGGGGTTCATCGACGAGCCGCTGCAGATCCTCAACACCAACCTCGCGGTGTACATCGGCGTCGTTTACTCGTACCTGCCGTTCATGATCCTGCCGCTGTACGCCAACCTGGTGAAGCACGATCACAGTCTGCTGGAAGCCGCGTCGGACCTGGGTTCGAGTACCTTCAACAGCTTCTGGAAAATCACCATTCCACTGTCCAAGAACGGCATCATCGCGGGCTGCATGCTGGTGTTCATTCCGGTGGTGGGCGAGTTCGTGATCCCGGAACTGCTCGGCGGTCCGGAAACCCTGATGATCGGTAAAGTGCTCTGGCAAGAGTTCTTCAACAACCGCGACTGGCCGGTGGCGTCTGCCCTGGCAGTGGTGATGCTGGCGATCCTGATTGTGCCGATCATCCTGTTCAACCGTAGTCAGGCCAAGGAAATGGAGGGTAAAGAATGAAGCGCATCCGTTTCTCCAGCCTGATGCTGGTCCTGGGTTTGTTGTTTATTTATCTGCCGATGCTGATCCTGGTGATCTACTCGTTCAACGCCTCGAAGCTGGTGACGGTGTGGGGCGGCTGGTCGATCAAGTGGTACGTCGGACTGCTCGACAACACGCAACTGATGGGCTCGGTGGTGCGTTCGCTGGAAATCGCTTGCTACACCGCCGTTGCGGCGGTGGCGCTGGGCACGCTGGCGGCATTCGTGCTGACCCGCATCACCCACTTCAAGGGCCGCACGCTGTTTGGCGGCCTGGTGACGGCGCCGTTGGTGATGCCGGAAGTGATCACCGGTCTGTCGCTGTTGCTGCTGTTCGTGGCCATGGCGCAGATGATCGGCTGGCCGCAGGAGCGTGGCATCGTCACCATCTGGATCGCCCACACCACGTTCTGTGCGGCGTACGTGGCGGTGGTGGTGTCGGCGCGTCTGCGTGAACTGGACCTGTCGATCGAAGAAGCGGCGATGGACCTTGGTGCGCGGCCGTGGAAGGTGTTCTTCCTGATCACCATCCCGATGATCGCGCCGTCGCTGGCGGCGGGCGGCATGATGTCGTTCGCCCTGTCGCTGGATGACCTGGTTCTGGCGAGCTTCGTCTCCGGCCCGGGTTCGACGACCCTGCCGATGGAAGTGTTCTCGGCGGTGCGTCTGGGCGTGAAGCCTGAGATCAACGCGGTGGCGAGTCTGATTCTGCTGGCCGTGTCGATTGTGACCTTCATGGTCTGGTTCTTCAGCCGCCGTGCCGAAGAAGCCCGCAAGAAAGCCATCCAGCAAGCTATCGAAGAAAGCGCTGCCGATTCGTGGAAGCAACCGGACGTGCGTCGCGCACCGGCACCGGAAGCGGCGTAAGCCAATCGGGTTGGTCTCAGTATCGAGGCCAACCCGAATCCAATGCTGGAATGGGTTTCTGTGGCGAGGGGATTTATCCCCGATGGACTGCGCAGCAGGCCCCTGCTTTTTGGATCAAGAGAGGGGTTGCTTCGCAACCCATCGGGGATAAATCCCCTCGCCACAGGACCCATTCCACAGTTGGATTTAGGCAGTCCAGGGGGATTGGCGGATGACTTCGACGAAGTTCATCGGCTTGAACCCAGGCTCCTGATCCTTCAGCACATCGGTCTTCACATTGCCGAATGTGGTCTGCGGACGATGACGCAAGCCATCGGCGAACGCGCAGATAATGCATTCCTTGAAACCTTCCCCACGCGGGTGCGCATGCACTACCGCTTCGCGCTGCACGGTGCTGAAGGCTGCGTAATCCATGCCCAGCACGTCCATCTCGACACCGGCGGTCACCAGCGCCACGGTCGGGCGCAGATGCTTCGGCACACCCGGCGTCGTGTGCAGGGCAATCGACAACCACACCTGTTCGATGTCGTCATCGCTCAAGCCATACGGTTTCAGAAATGCCGCTGCAGCGTTGGCACCATCTACTTCAAAACGCTCGTCGTCACTGCGATGACCTTCAACCAGACCAAGGTCATGGAACATCGCGCCGACGTACAGCAGTTCCGGATCGTAGGTCAGTTGCTGACGCTCGCCGCTCAGCGCACCGAACAGAAACACCCGGCGCGAGTGGTGATAGAGCAGGTCGGATTCGATGTCACGGATGTATTCGGTGGTAGCCCGGGCGAGGGCGCTGTCGGGGATTTTGATACCGGCGATGGTGGTGCTCATGGGAGGTTTCCTCGTCGAAAACGCCGGGTCGGCGCTGATGGGGAAAGTCTGTTCCCGACGCAGATACCGAACAATCAACGCATGGCTGCGATCCTTGCCAATCCACCTGCAAATCGTGCCAACTCAACAGTAGGAGAGATATCGCGATACTCATTGTGGTGAGGGGATTTATCCCCGATGGGTTGCGCAGCAGCCCCAGAACCTGCTGATTAGGCTTATCAGTTAAAACGCGATTACAGGATTTACGACTGCTGCGCAGCCGATCGGGGATAAATCCCCTCGCCACAGGTTCAGAGGGGTTTGAGAGAGACATGAACAAAACCATCGCCATCGTGGTATTCCCCGGCGTGCAATCGCTGGACGTTACCGGTCCCATGGATGTGTTCGCCGAGGCCAATCGTTTTCTCGCGCCTGAGGATCACTATCGGCTGGAGGTGATCGGCGTCGAGCACGGAGCGATGGCCTGTTCCAACGGTCTGGTGCTGAACGCCCATCGTCATTTCAGCCAAGTGCCGGACGCCTTTGACCTGTTGCTGGTCGCCGGCGGGCCGCAGCTGCCGTTCATGAGTTTCGGCAAGTCCTTCGACACTTGGCTGCGTGAAGCCTGCGCCCGCGCAAAGCGTTTCGGCTCGATCTGCAACGGCGCTTTCATGCTGGCGCGCGCGGGGCTGCTTGAGGGCCGCACGGTCACGACTCACTGGAACGATGCCGAGGCCTTGGCGCAGTTGTGCCCGTCAACGCAGGTCGAAGCCGATCGCTTGTACGTCGAGGACGGTGCGCTCTACACCTCGGCCGGGGTCACGGCGGGGATTGATCTGTCGTTGTATCTGCTGGCGCGTGATCACGGTGCCGAGGTGGCGCTGAGCGTCGCAAAACGCCTGGTGGTGTTCACTCAGCGTTCCGGTGGGCAGTCGCAGTTCAGCCCGTTCCTGACGCCGCACGCAGAGCCGACATCGGCGGTGGCAATGGTGCAGTTGTATGTGTTGGCCAATCTCACCGGGGATCTGACCATTGCCGATCTGGCCAGTGCGGCGAACATGAGTGCGCGCAACTTCTCTCGGGTGTTTGCCCGGGAAGCCAAGGTCACCCCGGCGGAGTTCGTCGAACGGGCGCGGGTGGATGCGGCGCGGGTGATGCTGGAAAGCACCCAGGCACCGCTGAAGACCGTGGCGTATCAGTGCGGGTTTCGTGATGCGCAGCATATGCGCAGTGTGTTCAACCGCCGGTTGGGCGTGACGCCGCAGCAGTTTCGGATGAATTTTGCTGTGCTGCTCTGAGGTTGTGTGGTGCTCTTCAGGGCCTCATCGCGAGCAGGCTCACTCCTACAATTAACCGCGTTCTTTCAGAAGAAATGCGATCGACTGTAGGAGTGAGCCTGCTCGCGATAGGGTCAGCCCAGCTAATCGAGAACTACTGGGCAGTCCGCGCTGGCAACAGTTTCAAGGTGCTGCGGGTATTCGCCGTCACCTCTTCCTCGCTGAAGTGCGCCTGCACATATATCCCGTCGACATACGCCTCAGCCTGATCGTCGTAATGGCTGTCGAACGGCACACCGCTCTGTCCGACCGGATTGATCGTCAAGCTGTGCGCCGGGTCGGCGAAATCCACCAGACGCCGCGTGGAAGGCCCGTAAGTCACCGGCCACGGCGCCGGGCCGATTTTTGCCGAGAGGTTGTTCGGCACTTCATGACTGCCGGGTGCCGCGAACGGCCCGACGTTGAAAATCCGGTCCAGCGGCTTCTGTTGCCCCAGCGGATGCCCGTGGGTCAGCGTGTGTGCCGTGCCCCATTGCCAACCCGCCACATCGTCGCCAAGGGTCAGTTTCAGGTGCTTGATGCTCGCCTGCCACGCTGTACGCACGACATCGGCGCGGGTTTCCTTGTCTGGCGTGTTGCGGTTGTCCCACCACGGTGAATCGGCGTTCGCCGCCAGCCGTGGCAGTGCCGAATCGATCACCCGCGTCGACAACAGCGTCTCGAAAAAATCGTTACCCAACTCATCACGCATCGCCGCATCAGCCAGGTCGTAGAGGAACTGGTTGAATACCGTCGCGTTGACCGAATCCAGTGGATAGTCGCCTTGCCACTGACCCAGTTGCTCGACCAGTTTCAGCTGCGCCGGGTCACTGACCACTTCACGCAGCACCGGCAGCAATGGCGCCAGCAGTCGCGGGCCGTAACCGGTGGCGGTGCCCAGTTGCAGTTTCTGGTTGGCCTCGTTGGTCCACTTCACGCTCTTGTCGCTGAGTTGGCGATTTAGCTGCTGACCCCGGTCGGCGAGGTTGTAGTAACCCGGAATCTCCATGCCGGTCGGCGAAACCGGCTGAAAGTTGGCCGAGACGATGTAGCCACGTGCCGGGTTTTCTTCCTGCGGGTTGGCGCTGAACGGGTAATAACCGTCCTTGTCCGCCTGATTAGTGCTGCCGTCGAGAATGAAGCCCGGTTTCACCCCGGACGGACGCTTGGGCAGCAACGCCGAGGCCCACCAGGCGATATCACCCTTGGCATTGGCGTAAACCAGGTTCAGCCCCGGCGCCTGCACTTTGGCCGCTGCCGCGCGGGCCTTGGCCAGCGTGTCGGCACGGTTGAGCTGATAGAAACCTTCAAGGATCGGGTTCGGTGTTTCGAGGAACGCCCACCACATCGCAATCGGCGTCTTGCCGGCGGCGCTGCCGAGCGCATCGTTGACGATCGGCCCATGCGGTGACTGACGCAAAGTGATCGTCACTGGCGCCTGGCCCTTCACATTGATCTGCTGTTCGGTGCTGACCATGTCGGTCCACTGGCCGCGATACCAGACCTGATTGGGGTTGTCCGGATTGACCTTCTCGGCGATCAGATCCAGATCGTCGTTCTGGAACATGGTCAGGCTCCAGCCGAAATCCAGGTTGTGCCCCAGAAATGCGAACGGCACCAGCGCCTGATGATGGCCGTAGAGTTCGAAACCCGGCGCCGACAACTGTGCCTCGTACCACACCGACGGCACTGAGAAACGAATGTGCGGATCGCCGGCCAGCAGCGGTTTGCCGCTCTGGCTGCGACTGCCCGCGATGACCCAGGCGTTGCTGCCCTCGAACTGCGGCAGGCCGTTGTCGATCAACGCTTGTTCGCTGAGGCGGGCGAGGGCGTTGAGGTCTTTCCAGTCGCCGGCGGCAAGTGCCGGAGTCGGAGTCGGGTTTGCGCGACTCTTCGCCAGCACGCCTTTGGGCTGCCAGTCGAGGTCGAAGACATTGAGGTAATCGGCGCCGAGTTGATCGCGCACGTAAGTCAGCAACGGCTCGGTGCGGAACGCGGCGGCAAAGCTGTAAGCCATGTAACCGGCGACGCTGATGCTGTCTTCGGCAGTGAACGGCCGCTTGGGGATGCCCAGCACGTCGAACTCGACCGGTGCGGCGTGAGTGTCCTGATATTGGTTGATGCCATCCAGATAGGCTTGCAGGCCCTTCCACGCCGGTGACTGCTTGTCGAGACTGGCGACATAACTGGCGGCGCGCTCACGGATGCGCAGGCTGCGAAACAGTTTGTCGGTGTCGAGCAGCTTCGGCCCGAGCACTTCGGCCAGTTCGCCACGGGCGAGGCGGCGCATGGCTTCCATCTGGAACAGCCGATCCTGCGCATGCACATAGCCGAGGGCACGGTAGAGGTCGGTTTCATTCTCGGCGCGGATGTGCGGCACGCCGCGCTCGTCGTAGCGCACGGTCACCGAACCCTGCAGGTTGCGCAGTTCGACCTGGCCCTGGCGGGATGGCTGCTTGCTGTAGACATACCAGCCGGTGCCGGCGAGCAGGACAACGATGAGCAAGGCAAGAACGATGAACACGCGCTTCATGGTGACTCCTTGTGCATGCGGGATTGCCGCCCGTCGGGCTGCAAACAATTAGCACAGACCTTCTGTGCCGTGCAGCGCTGTCCTTGAAAAGTCCGGAATGCCTTACTTCGTTTCTACCGGCCACGGGCAGTAACAGCCGACCGCCAGGGTGTGTGTGGCATTCACCGGGCGATCATCCGTCAGGGCATTGAGGATCGGTTCGATAAAACTGTTACTGGAGTTGCAGGTCAGGCCTTCGCTGTAGGGGCCGAAGTACGCCAGTTTGCCGCTGCGGTCCCAGATCGCCACAGCCGGACTGGCCGGGATCTGCTCGGAACCGGGCAATAAGGTGATGGTTTTCAGGCTGCTTAACGTGGCAGGCAACTGGCCGTGGCTGCCGGCTCTCTGCACGGCAAAAAACTCCACGCCTTTGCCGCTGTACTGCTCGACCATCTCGGTCAGGTGCTGCTGGTTGCCGACGTTGCACGGGCAGGCCGGGTCCCAGAAGTGGACGAGTCGGATATTGCCGGGGCCGGCGAGGTTATCCGGCAGGCGCAACGGATCACCGGAAAACACCGCAGTGTGTTCGCTGAAGGCCCGCAGGTATCGCCCCTGAAACCAGTCATACGCGGCCCACAGCACGCCGGCACACACAAGCGCGAGCAGGCTGGCAAACAGTGCGGTGCGGTAGGGCGAACGCATGGTTTTCGATCCCGAGGAGGTGGGCTAGCTTGCCATGCTTGCCGCGACAGATGAATATCGCAGGCCGATAAAGTCTGTTTACTGTTCTGGAATTGCCTCATGCCTGCCACTTTCGACCCCGATCAAATCCGCGCCAGCCTCAAACCTCTGGCGGAGTGGCAGGCGTTGTCGGAGGAGGCCAAGGCCTATCAGCGGTTCTATAAAACCGACTTCCCCGAGCGTGATGTCTGGCGGGGCATGGGGCGGTTTGCTGTGGACGGTTACGAACTGGTCAGCCATTGCTGGTGGCCGGAGAAGGTCAAGGGCACGCTGTTTCTGCTGCACGGATTCTATGATCACACCGGGCTCTATCGGCATGTGATCGAGTGGGCGCTGGACCAGGATTTTGCCGTGATCGCCTGCGACTTGCCGGGGCATGGTCTGTCGAGCGGGCCGCGAGCGAGCATCCGCGACTTCTCCGAATATCAGGACGCGCTGCAAGCCTTGTTCGCTGAAGCGAATTCGATTGCGCTACCTCAGCCGTGGCACTTGTGCGGGCAAAGTACCGGCGGGGCGATCGTGGTTGATCATGTGCTCAATCATGGCGAGAACAGCCCGGCGCAAGGTCAGTTGATCTTGTTGTCGCCGCTGGTGCGGCCGCGGGCGTGGGGCTGGTCGCAGCTGAGTTACTACCTGCTCAGACCGTTCGTGCGGGGCATCGCCCGGCGCTTCAGCGAGAACTCCAATGACCCGGATTTCCTGCCGTTTCTGCTGGCCGATCCGTTGCAGCCCAAGCGTCTGCCGACGGCATGGGTCGGGGCGCTGTCACGCTGGATCAACCGCGTGGAATACGCGAAAAAAAGTCCGCGACGGCCGCTGATTATTCAGGGGCAGGCGGACATGACGGTCGACTGGCAGCACAATTTGCAGGTGTTGAAGTGGAAGTTCGATCGGCCGCAGATCTTGCTGCTGCCTGAGGCGCGGCATCACCTGGCCAATGAGACGGCGGAGATGCGCGAGGAGTATTTCGAGTTTCTGAGCAAGCGGATTCGGGGCAGAAATCTCTAGCGTCTGTGAGGGCCCTATCGCGAGCAGGCTCACTCCTGCATTTGGAATGCGTACCCCTGTAGGAGTGAGCCTGCTCGCGATAGCGGTCTAAGAAACGACGAAGATCATTGCCCGACCGCCAGGCCTGCGCGAATCGCCGCCAACGCCGCCTGGTAATAAGCCTTGCCCTCAGTCGACTCGGCAAACGTCGCGAACTCTTCCAGCTCTTCATCCGACAAGTCGCGATACACGTAGAGCAGGGTGTTGTTCATGTCCGCGCCAATCTGGTCCATCAAGCGCTGACGCTGGCCGTTCAACATGCCCTGCGCCTGACCGCCACCGAGCAGGCCGGGGATCATCGAACTCAAACTGTCCGCCGCCACGCCGGCAATCGCCAGACTGACTTCAGCGCCAGCCTCACGTGCCGGCAGAGCCTGGGCGAGGTGACCGATGATCAGCAGGCGGCTGTCGCTGGCCGGCATCTTCGGCAGGCCCTTGGCATTTTTTGCCAGTTGATCGCGGCGGGTCGCGAGTAACTCGGCCGCGACGATTTTCTTGCCCAGCGGCGATTGAAAGAACGC
Organism: Pseudomonas sp. TH06; assembly: GCF_016651305.1. Lineage (GTDB taxonomy): Bacteria > Pseudomonadota > Gammaproteobacteria > Pseudomonadales > Pseudomonadaceae > Aquipseudomonas. The sequence continues at coordinate 1,844,875 of NZ_JAEKEC010000001.1, forward strand.
CAGGGCCGGCTTCGGATCAGCGAGGTTCTGCCGCAGTTGGGCTTCGGCACGTTGATCCATGGCCTGTGGGGCGAAGCGCTGATTGCTGTTGTTCACCAGCGCTTGAAACACGGCGGGCGGCAGACTGCTTTGATAGCGCTGCTGCGCGGCACTCAGGGCGTCATTGAAATGCGCACGTTGATCTGGCCAGCCGGCGACCTTGTACAGCTGATCGTGGCCGTCCGCCCAGGCGGGCAAAACACAGAACATCAACAGTGAAAAAAGCAAACGGCGCATAGGGACTCCTGTCAGCAGCGGACTATTCTCCGTGCGGTGCCGGTACTTGTCGAGAATTCGTATCCAGCCGCCGCGTGGCTCTGTCGGATTTCTTGCCGCCGACATACTATGCGCGCCATGCAAATATCCTCTGAACACCCGCTGCTGTTACGCATTGTCGACGACCTGGCCGAACACGGCTGGTCGCAGCAGAACATTTTCCTGCCCGCCGGTTTGACCCGCGAGCTGGCGGCCGAGTGCCGCAAACGTGAGGCCGAGGGTGAACTGGCGCCAGCGGCGGTTGGCCGTGGGCCGTTTTCAGAGATTCGTGAAGGTATTCGCGGCGACCATATCCAGTGGATCGATCCCGGTCAGGCCGAGGCCAGCGACCGATATCTGAAGCTGATGGACAGCTTGCGCGAGGCACTCAACCGCGGTTTGTTTCTCGGCCTTGAAGACTTTGAATGCCATTTCGCCCTGTACCCGCCGGGTGCGTTTTATCGCAGGCATGTCGACCGTTTTCGCGACGATGACAAGCGCATGGTCTCGGTGGTGGTCTACCTCAATGATGCCTGGCTGCCGGAGGACGGTGGTCAGTTGCGCATGTACCTGAACGATGAACGCGTGCATGACGTGCAGCCTACCGGCGGTTGTCTGGTGGTGTTTCTCTCCGGCGAAGTACCGCATGAAGTGCTGCCGGCGAACCGTGAACGCCTGTCGCTGACCGGTTGGTTCCGCCGCCGTGGCAACGAGCCGTTCTGATGATGGAAAAGATTCTGGTCAGCCGCTGCCTGTTGGGCCATCGCGTGCGTTACGACGGTGGGGCCAGCGGGCCGTTCGATTTGCTCGAACAGTGGATTGCCGAAGGGCGGGTGGTGCCGTTGTGTCCTGAGGTCGCGGGCGGTTTGCCGACACCTCGTGCCGCAGCGGAAATCCCGGGCGGGCAGGGTAGTGAAGTGCTTGATGGCGTTGCGGCGGTGATCACCACCGAGGGCGAGGATGTCAGCGCGCAGTTTCTGGATGGCGCGCGGCAGGCGCTGGCCTTGGTGCAAAAGCACGGTATTCGGGTGGCTGTGTTGAAAGCCAACAGCCCATCGTGCGGCAATCTGCTGACCTATGACGGGACGTTTAGTGGAGTGAAAGTCAGCGGTGAAGGCGTGACGGCTGCGTTGCTCAAGCGCCATGGCGTGCAGGTTTTCAGCGAACTGGAACTCCCGCAGGCTGCAACAGCCCTGACACAGCTCGATTAAAAGCAAATCGCATATCCCATGTAGGAGTGAGCCTGCTCGCGATAGCGGTGTGTCAGTTAACAATTATGTCGACTGACCTGACGCCATCGCGAGCAGGCTCACTCCTACAGGGTTTTGTGTTCACTCGGGTTTGGGGAACCATTTCGCCGACAGCGCTGCCAGGCGCCCATCTGCCTTGATCCGCTGCATCGCGCTCGCAAGACTGGCCTGAAACGCCGGATTACCCTTCTGAAACGGAATCGCCAACTCCACCGGGGCACTCACCGGCGGCTTCTCTTCAGTCAACGCCTGCACCAGCACCATCGGCCGTGGTTGCTCATCCTTTTTCGCCAGCAGTTGCGAATCAACCTTGCCGTAAGGCTCGCTGAAGTCGAAACGATCCTTGAGTTCAGGTGTCAGTGCTATGTGGTTGAGCGCGACGTCGTACTTGCCGCTTTCAACGCCCTGGAGCAGATCGCCTTCGTCGGTGACGATAAAGTCAGCGCGCACATCGAGCTCGTTGGCCAGCAGTTGTCCCAGCTCGACCTCGAACCCCGTGAGTGTGTCGCCATCCTTGAAATTGAAGGGCGGTGTATTAGCCTCAAGGGCTATGCGCAACTCGCCACGGTCGTTGACGTCATCAATCAGTTCGGCGTGAGCCAAAGGGCTCAAAAGGGGTAGCAGGCAGATCAGGCCAGGCAGAAAACGCATGGTCACTCCTTTGAAATCATTATCGCGACGCTCTGATTCAGGCTCGCTTTGCTATGGTTGTCGAGTGCCTTCGACAACGAAAGGTCATGAAGTTGTCATGACCGTGCGGATTTTACGGAAAAACTGGAGAAGAAAATGAAAAGCTTTATGTCACGTGCAGCGTTGGCCGGTGTGCTGATGGGTGTTTCCGTGCTGGCCAGTGCGGCCACCCCGGCCCCGAAAGGCGCCGAAGTGTTCATCGTTTCTCCCGAGGACGGGGCCAAGGTTTCCCAGGAGTTCAAGGTCAAGTTCGGGGTCAAGGACATCGCGTTGGCACCGGCCGGTGATGTCACCAAAAACACCGGGCATCACCACCTGCTGATCGATGTCGACAAACTGCCGGCCGCCGGTGCGCCAATTCCGAATGATCCGAACCACATGCATTTCGGCAAGGCTCAGACTGAGGCGACGATCAAACTGGCTCCGGGCAAACATACTCTGCAGCTGGAACTGGGCGACAGCGGCCACATGCCGTTCGATCCACCAATCGTCTCGAAGAAAATCACCGTCAACGTCGAATAACGTTTCGGCGTGCATGAAAAAGGGAGCCCGAAGGCTCCCTTTTTTTGTCGCTCAACGCTTGATCAGAACAACACGCGGCTACGAATAGTGCCGTTGATGTGCTGCAGCTTCTCTTGCGCAAGGTCCGAGTACTCGGCGTCGACGTCGATCACCACGTAGCCGACCTTCTCGTTGGTCTGCAGGAACTGACCGGAGATGTTGATGCCGTTTTCGGCGAAGACCTTGTTGATCTCGCTCATCACACCCGGAATGTTCTCGTGGATGTGCAGCAGGCGGTGCTTGCCAGGGTGAGCCGGCAGGGCCACTTCCGGGAAGTTCACCGACGAAACGGAGGTGCCGTTGTCGCTGTACTTGACCAGTTTTTCTGCCACTTCCAGACCGATGTTGGCTTGCGCTTCGGCAGTCGAGCCACCGATGTGCGGGGTCAGGATCACGTTGTCGAGGCCACGCAGCGGGCTTTCGAACTCTTCGTCGTTGGAGCGTGGCTCCACCGGGAAAACGTCGATGGCCGCGCCGATCAGGTGCTTGTCCTTGATCGCGTCCGCCAGGGCGTCCAGCTCGACCACGGTGCCACGTGCAGCGTTGATCAGGATGCCGCCCTTCTTGATGGCGCGGATTTCCTTCTCGCCGATCATCCACTGGGTCGCAGCGGTTTCCGGAACGTGCAGGGTGACGATGTCGGACATGCCCAGCAGCTCGGTCAGGTTGCCGACCTGAGTGGCGTTGCCCAGCGGCAGCTTGGTCACGGTGTCGTAGAAGAACACCTGCATCCCCAGGCCTTCAGCCAGAACCGACAGCTGAGTACCGATCGAGCCGTAGCCGACGATGCCCAGCTTCTTGCCACGGATCTCGAAGGAGTTGGCCGCAGACTTGATCCAGCCACCACGGTGGCAGGAAGCGTTTTTCTCAGGGATGCCGCGCAGCAGCAGGATCGCTTCGGCCAGCACCAGCTCGGCAACGGAACGGGTGTTGGAGTACGGCGCGTTGAACACGGCAATACCGCGCTCGCGGGCAGCACTCAGGTCAACCTGGTTGGTGCCGATGCAGAAACAGCCGACCGCTACCAGCTTCTTCGCGTGATCGAAGATCTCTTCGGTCAGTTGGGTGCGCGAACGAATGCCGATGAAGTGAGCGTCAGCGATCTTTTCCTTCAACTGGGCTTCCGGCAAGGAACCTGTCAGGTATTCGATGCTGGTGTAGCCCGCCGCCTTGAGGACGTCGACAGCCGATTGGTGGACGCCTTCGAGAAGAAGGAACTTGATCTTGCTCTTATCGAGAGAAGTCTTGCTCATCTGCGTAAACCTGTATCCCGGAGAAAAATGGCAGGGAAGGGAGCAGCCTGGAGCTGACCCAAACGGCAGGAAAGCCGTTACCGCAGATCTGGCCTTGGGCACTGGCCTGCGGGGTCGGTATGCTAGCATAGCCGCCCCGCTAAACACTCATTCCTGCGACGTGAAGCGTTCTCAGGATGACCATGAATTGTTCGAGAGTTCTGTCGATGACCAATCCTGCCCTGATTGATGAACTGAAGACCCTGGTCGAGCCTGGCAAGGTCCTGACCGACGCCGACTCCCTGAGCGCGTACGGCAAGGATTGGACCAAGCACTTCGCCCCGGCGCCGAGCGCCATCGTGTTCCCCAAGACCATCGAGCAGGTGCAGGCCGTGGTTCGTTGGGCCAACACCCACAAGGTCGCGCTGGTGCCATCGGGCGGGCGCACCGGGCTTTCCGCCGCGGCGGTGGCCGCCAACGGTGAAGTGGTGGTCTCGTTCGACTACATGAACCAGATTCTCGATGTGAATCTCACCGACCGCACCGCCGTGTGTCAGCCGGGCGTGGTCACCGAGCATTTGCAGAACGTCGCCGAAGAAAAAGGCCTGTATTACCCGGTCGACTTCGCTTCGGCCGGTTCCAGCCAGATTGGCGGCAATATCGGCACCAATGCCGGCGGGATCAAGGTGATTCGCTACGGCATGACCCGCAATTGGGTCGCCGGCATGAAAGTCGTCACCGGCAAGGGCGACGTACTCGAACTGAACAAAGACCTGATCAAGAACGCCACCGGTTACGACCTGCGTCAGCTGTTCATTGGTGCTGAAGGCACCCTCGGTTTTGTCGTCGAAGCGACGATGCGTCTGGATCGCGCACCGAAAAACCTCACCGCGATGGTCCTTGGTACCGCCGATTTCGACTCGATCATGCCGGTGTTGCACGCCTTCCAGGGCAAGCTCGACCTGACCGCGTTCGAATTCTTCTCCGACAAAGCTCTGGCCAAGGTCATGGGACGTGGCGATGTGCCGGCGCCGTTCGAAACCGACTGCCCGTTCTACGCCTTGCTGGAATTCGAAGCGACCAGCGAAGAAGTGGCCAACAGCGCCCTGGAAACCTTCGAGCACTGCGTCGAGCAGGGCTGGGTGCTGGACGGCGTGATGAGCCAGAGCGAAACGCAGCTGCAGAATCTGTGGAAACTGCGCGAGTACATCTCCGAAACCATCTCGCACTGGACGCCGTACAAGAACGACATTTCGGTCACCGTCTCGAAAGTGCCAGCGTTCTTGCAGGAAATCGACGCAATCGTCGGCGAACACTACCCGGATTTCGAAATCGTCTGGTTCGGCCACATCGGCGACGGCAACCTGCACCTGAACATCCTCAAGCCGGAAAACCTGAGCAAGGACGAGTTCTTCGCCAAGTGCGCCACCGTCAACAAGTGGGTGTTCGAAACCGTCGAGAAGTACAACGGTTCGATCTCCGCCGAACATGGCGTCGGCATGACCAAGCGCGATTACTTGACCTACAGCCGTTCGCCGGTTGAGATCGAGTACATGAAAGCGGTCAAAGCGGTGTTCGACCCGAACGGCATCATGAACCCGGGCAAGATCTTCGCGGTTTGATTGGCAATCCTTGATGAATCAATGAAGGCAGGAGTCGGTAAATGAGCTATCAGCACCAGTATGTCGACGGCACGCGCATCCACTTCCCGATCGGGAAAGTCGTGTGCATTGGCCGTAATTACGCCGAACACGCCAAGGAACTGGACAACCCGGTCCCTACCGAACCGCTGCTGTTCATCAAGCCGGGCAGTTGCGTTGTCGAGTTGGAGGGCGGTTTCAGCATTCCGACCGAGCGTGGTTCGGTGCATTACGAAGCGGAAATCGCCGTGTTGATCGGCAAGCCGCTGTCGACCAAGCCGAGCCGTGAAGAAGTGCTCGACGCAATCTCCGGTTTCGCCCCGGCGCTGGATTTGACCCTGCGCGACAAGCAGGCCGAACTGAAAGCCAAGGGCCTGCCATGGGAAATCGCCAAGTCGTTCGACGGCGCGGCGGTGATTGCACCGTTCGTGGTCGGCAGCACATTTGCTGACCTCACCGACATCGGCATTCGCCTGACCATCAACGGTGAAGTGCGTCAGGACGGCAACAGCAGCGCGATGCTCAATCCGATCGTGCCGATGATCCAGCACATGGCCGGCTGCTTCTCGCTACAGGCCGGTGACGTGATCCTCACTGGCACGCCAGTGGGCGTTGGTCCGCTGAATGTCGGCGATGACATCGTCCTCGAACTGGTTGGCGCCAGCAGCTTCACCAGCAGCGTTCGCTAACCGCCACACCGCAACACCCTCTGTAGGAGTGAGCCTTTGTGGTGAGGGGATTTATCCCCGATGGACTGCGCAGCAGTCCCCTTCTTTTTGGATCAAAAGAGGGGGTCGCTTCGCGACCCATCGGGGATAAATCCCCTCACCACAGGCTTGCTCCCACATTGCTTGTGTGTCGTGGCCCGCAATGGCGCAGGGCAATCCCGCCATTTGCCGTTTTTTTCACATCTTGTACGGATAATTCCTCTCATTCTGGCGTCTTAGCCGGCCTCTTTATGCTATTACCCATAGCCTGAAATTTCGGAAAGCGTCCCTCGATGTCATCTCAAGCTCAGCTCAAAAACTCTCGCCGCTCACGATTCGCCCTGAGCTGGTACGCCTGTCTGCTGCTGGTGATTGCCGTTGCGTATGCGCTGGCGTTCGTCATGCATTGGGATGATCGCGGCGTGCTGTGGCTGCAGGAGCGCTTCGAAAGCCAGGCCGAGCAGAAAGAAAGCATCTGGCTGCCGGACTATCGGGTGGTCATCGATGCCAAGCCGCTGACGGGCATGGAAAAGGACGAGGCCTCCGACCTGTCCTACAACCCGCAGACCAAAACCCTATTTTCGGTGATGGGCAAAAACCCGTTTCTCGCCGAGCTGACTCTGCAAGGGGAAGTGCTGCGCAAAATGCCGCTGGTGGGCTGGAGCAATCCGGAAGGCCTGACCGTCATGGAAAACGGCTTGATGGCGATTGTCGATGAGCGCCAGCACATGCTCTCGATCGTCAAAGTCGATGCCGATACCCGTGAACTGAACATCGCCAATTTCCCCAAATACGACCTCGGTCCGTCGAAAGACCAGAACAAGGCCTTTGAAGCGATCGCCTGGGACCCGCGCAACCACCAGTTGTGGCTGGGTGAAGAGCGCCCGCCGGCGCTGTTCACCTGGAAAAGCGATGGCAGCCAGACCCTCAACGGCGACAAGCAGAAACTGGCCAGTGATGAACTGGACATCCGTAATCTCTCTGCGCTGGCAATCGACCCGCGCACCGGCCATACGCTGGTGCTGTCCGCCGATTCGCACCTGTTGCTGGAGCTGGACGAGAAGGGCGATCAGGTCAGTTTCATGACCCTGCTCGGCGGCTTCAATGGCTTGAAGACAACCATTCCCCGCGCTGAAGGCGTGACCATGGACGAGGCGGGCACGCTGTACATGGTCAGCGAGCCGAACCTGTTCTACCGCTTCGAAAAACAGAAATGATGTTCCTGAGCTGCCACATGGTTCTCTTGTGGTCGCGGGCAAGTGGCCATTAAGCTCCAGTTCAGACAGGCGTGATATTTCATCCGCCTGTTTTGATTCCGAGCCCAGCCGAATGCGTCGACTTGCCCGTCCCAAACCCATTGTCATCATCCTCTCGGTGATTGCCCTGATCGCGTTGATTGCGATCGGCCAATACATGCGCCTGTTCGAGCGTGCCTGGTTCAACCTGCACACTATGTGGCAGCCGCTGAACACTGAGGCCATTGGCCTGGATCAATATCGGGTGGCGATCGAGGCGCGGGTGATCGAAGGCCTGGAGGACGATGTTTCCGCGCTGACCTTCGATCCGGTGCGCAAAAGCCTGTTCACCGTGACCAACAAGAATGCCGAACTGGTCGAGCTGTCGCTGGAAGGCAAGATCCTGCGGCGCGTCGCTCTGATCGGTTTCGGCGATCCCGAAGCGGTCGAGTACATCAGCGCCGATACCTATGTCATCACCGACGAACGCCAGCAGCGGCTGATCAAGATTCATCTGCAAGACGACACGACTTTCCTCGACGCTGCGGACGCCGAGCAGATGACGCTTGGCGTGCATATGGCGGGCAACAAGGGCTTCGAAGGCCTGGCTTACGACTCGGTGGGCAAGCGCTTGTTTGTCGCGAAAGAGCGCAATCCGATGCTGATCTACGAAGTGCACGGTTTCCCGCACTTCAATCCGGAAAAATCCTACGCGGTGCATGTGATCAACAACCCCAAGCGCGATGCCGGGATGTTTGTGCGTGATCTGTCGAGCCTGCAATACGACGGGCGCAGCGGCCATTTACTGGCGCTGTCGGACGAGTCGCGGTTGATTCTGGAGCTGGATGTGGACGGACGTCCATTGAGTACGATGTCCATCAGCGGCGGTCGCCAGGGATTGCAGAAAACCGTACCGCAGGCGGAGGGCATTGCGATGGATGATGACGGAGCGTTGTATCTGGTGAGCGAGCCGAACCTGTTTTACGTCTTCAAAAAACCAGCACAGCCTCGACCAGCACCATAAAACACTGTGGGAGCTGGCCCTGTGGTGAGGGGATTTATCCCCGATGGGTCGCGAAGCGGCCCCAGAAAAGGGGTCTGCTGCGCAGTCCATCGGGGATAAATCCCCTCACCACAAAGGCTCACTCCTACAGGGGGTATTTCATCTGCCCATAAATTGTGGGCAATCTGGGCTTAATCAGCCTTCAGGGTTTTCACGCCTTCGCTGGTACCCAGCAACAGCAAATCCGCCGGACGCGCCGCGAACAGACCGTTGGTGACTACGCCGACAATCGCATTGATCTGTGCTTCCAGTTCGACCGGGTTGGTGATCTGCAGGTTGAACACGTCGAGGATGATGTTGCCGTTGTCGGTCAGCACGCCTTCGCGGTAAACCGGGTCGCCGCCCAGTTTCACCAATTGGCGAGCGACGTGGCTGCGCGCCATCGGAATCACTTCCACCGGCAGCGGGAATTCGCCCAGTACCGGCACCAGTTTGCTGGCGTCGGCGATGCAGATGAAAGTCTTGGCCACGGCCGCGACGATCTTCTCGCGGGTCAGCGCAGCGCCGCCGCCCTTGATCAGGTTCAGGTGGGCGTCGCTTTCATCGGCGCCGTCGACGTAGAACTCCAGGTCGCTGACGGTGTTCAGCTCATACACCGGAATTCCGTGGCCTTTCAGGCGTGCAGCGGTGGCTTCGGAGCTGGCGACTGCGCCATCGAACGCGCCCTTGTGCTGGGCCAGAGCGTCGATGAAGCAGTTGGCGGTGGAGCCGGTGCCGACCCCGACGATGCTCTTGTCGTCGAGTTTCGGAAGGATGAAGTCGACGGCGGCCTGAGCCACTGCCTGTTTGAGTTGATCCTGGGTCATGCGGGCTCCGGAAGCGGGCAAGGGGAGAACGGAAAGGCCGGCATTATATCCCCATGCCCGGCGAAAACCTCCTGTGGTGAGGGGATTTATCCCCGTTCGGCGGCGCAGCCGTCGTAAAACCTGAGAACGCTGTATTTCTGAAAGAATGCCGGGGAGCGCTTCGCACTCCAACGGGGATAAATCCCCTCGCCACAATGGTGCTCGCTCAAGAATGGATTTCCAGACCGTAAAACCACCTGTTTAGTGTGGTCGCCCGGGCAAAAGCCGGGTTAGACTCCTTGGCCCTGCCCAACCCGCTCAGTGATGCTTTCCGATGCTCGAACAGTACGTCAAAAAGATCCTCACCTCGCGCGTTTATGACGTTGCCGTAGAAACCCCGCTGCAGAACGCTCGCCAGCTCTCCGAGCGGCTGGGCAATGACATCTGGCTCAAGCGCGAAGACTTGCAGCCGGTGTTCTCGTTCAAGATTCGCGGCGCCTACAACAAGTTGACCCAACTGACCGACGAAGAGCGCGCCCGTGGCGTGGTCACCGCATCGGCGGGCAACCATGCGCAGGGTCTGGCCCTGGCGGCGAAAGTGCTGGGCGTCAAAGCCACCATCGTCATGCCCAAGACCACTCCGGAGATCAAGGTTGAAGGCGTGCGTTCGCGCGGCGGCAAAGTGGTACTGCATGGCGACTCGTTCCCGGAAGCTTTGGCCTACTCGCTGAAACTGGTCGATGAAAAAGGCTACGTCTACATTCACCCGTACGATGATCCGCACACCATTGCCGGGCAGGGCACCGTGGCGATGGAAATTCTGCGTCAGCACCCGCAGCCACTGGACGCGATTTTCGTCCCGGTCGGCGGTGGCGGGCTGATCGCCGGCATCGCTGCGTACGTGAAATACCTGCGGCCGGACATCAAGGTCATCGGCGTCGAGCCGGACGACTCCAATTGCCTGCAAGCCGCGATGGCGGCGGGCGAGCGCGTGGTGCTGCCGACAGTAGGCATCTTCGCCGACGGCGTGGCGGTGGCGCAGATCGGTCAGCACACCTTCGACATCTGTAAGGATTACGTCGATGAAGTGATCACCGTCAGCACCGACGAGATCTGCGCGGCGATCAAGGATATCTACGACGATACCCGTTCGATCACCGAACCTGCCGGCGCCTTGGGCGTGGCCGGGATCAAGAAATACGTCGAGCTGCGTGGCGTCAGCGGCCAGACCTTCGTCGCCATCGACTCCGGGGCCAACGTCAACTTCGACCGCTTGCGCCACGTTGCCGAGCGCGCCGAACTGGGTGAAGGACGCGAAGCGATCATCGCCGTGACCATCCCCGAGAAGGCCGGCAGCTTCAAGGCGTTCTGCGAGGCCATCGGCAAGCGTCAGATCACCGAATTCAACTACCGCTACAACACCGGCAGCGAAGCGCACATCTTCGTCGGCGTGCAGACTCACCCGGAAAACGATCCGCGCAGTGCTCTGCTCGCGAGCCTGACCGAGCAGGGTTTCCCGGTCCTCGACCTGACCGACAACGAACTGGCCAAGTTGCACATTCGTCACATGGTCGGTGGGCATGCGGCGCACGTTATCGATGAAGTAGTGTTTCGCTTCGAATTTCCGGAGCGTCCGGGGGCGCTGTTCAACTTCCTCAACAAGCTTGGCGGGCGCTGGAACATCTCGATGTTCCACTACCGCAACCACGGCGCGGCGGATGGCCGAGTGGTCGCGGGTCTGCAAGTACCGCATGACGAGCGTCATCTGGTACCGGCGGCGCTGGAAGAAATCGGCTACCCGTACTGGGATGAGAGTGAGAACCCGGCCTATCAGTTGTTTCTTGGCTAAGCGGCTACGCTGAAGGGCACGTCCCAAGGAAGACAAAGTATGGAAACCCTGACCACCCTGAAAGTCCTGCATGTCGCCGCGACAGTCGTGTTGCTGGTCTGTGGTATCGGCCTCGCGTACCTGGCCTGGCGCAAGCGCAGCGAGGGAGCGGCGAGCACGTTACGTCGCCCGTGGATTTTCGTCTGGTGCCTGATGTTGCTGTGCATGTTCAGCATGCCCTTCAGCGGCTGGTGGCTGGTGCACCTGGTTGGCTGGCCGTTGGGGCAGACCTGGATGCTGTTTTCCAGCGTGATCTACGCCGTGGCGACGCTCAGCACATTATGGTTGCTGGCGCGCCTGAACCGCGTGCGGATCGGCCAGGCCGGTCATTGGAAATTCACCCTGATTCTGGCAATCATCAGCGCCATCGGATTTCTCGCGATTGCCGGATTGATGGGCGCAAAACCGGTTTAAGCCACAAGGATTGTGATGAAAATTCTCTTGGTGGGCGGCACCGGGTTTGTCGGCCGCCACCTTCTGCGTGCGCTGTGCAACGCAGGCCATTTCGTCATTGCTACCAGTCGCGAACCGCAAGTGCCGGGATGGCCAAGTGTCGAATGGCGCCAGCTCGACCTCGGTGTGCTGGCGGTTGATCCCGCACATTTTGCTTTGCCTGACGGTATCGACTTGCTGATCAATGCCGCCGGCTTGTTGAGCGTGGATGAGCAAGCGTTGAGCCTGATCCAGGATCGTGGCGCTCGGGCATTGTTCGATCTGGCCGCACGCCAGAGCGTTCGGGTTCTGCAGATTTCAGCGCTGGGTGCAGCGGCACAATCCGATGTGCCGTTTCTGGCGAGCAAAGGCCAGGCTGACGACTATCTGCTGAAGCTGGACACCGTCGCGGTGGTGCTGCGCCCTTCGCTGGTGCTCGGCGCCGGCGGGACGAGCAGTCTCTGGCTCGCGGGGCTTTCGCCCTGGCCATTGATTCCCTTGCTGGATCTCAAGGCCCGCTCGCAACCCATCCATATCGATGATGTGGTAGGCGCGGTACTGGCGCTGTTGCGGCAATGGCCGGCGCATTCGCGGGTTTTGCCGTGTGTCGGGCCTGAGCCGATGACGCTGGCTCAGGTCATTGATTGTTTGCGCCGGGCGCAGGGTTGGACGCCGGGGCGATACGTACAGATACCGAAACTGTTGCTGCGCACGGGCAGTTGGCTGGGAGAGCGTTTCGGCTGGCGAGCATTGAATCGGCAGAGCGTGAAACTGGCGCAGCGTGACAACCTCGCTGATCCCGATGTGCTGACTTCCAATTGCGGCTATCAAGCCGCTGCGCTGCACACTCGCCTGCAAGATTGGCCGAGTGTTTCCCAGAGTGCTCAACGCGCGTTGCGCCCGTTGATGCTGGTGGTAATGGCGCTGATCTGGCTGGGTACTGCTGCGGTGTGCCTGGGCCCCGGTTACCCATGGGGCCTGCGGATCATGGCCGAAGCCGGCGTGCATGGCTTGTGGGCACAGTGCGCGGTGATCGCTGGTGCCATGATCGATGGGGTGTTGGGTGTCGCCATGTTGTTCAGCCGTTGGCGCCGGCAAGCGTTGCGACTGCAATTGGGGTTGATGCTCGCCTACACCGTCTTCATAAGTTTCGTGCTGCCCCACTATTGGGCTGATCCTTACGCGGCCGTCGGCAAAAATCTGGTGCTGATGGTGGCTACTTTATGGCTTCTGTGGACTGAACCTCGCCGATGAGCGCTTATCTGCTGCTGAAAACCCTGCATATTCTGTCGTCGACGATTCTCTTCGGGCTGGGTGCCGGTTCGGCTTATTACGCGCTCAGGGCGTGGCGTTCGGGCAAGGTCGAAGTGATTGCCGTGACCTTCAAGCATCTGGTGTTTGCCGACTGGGCGTTCACTGCCACGACGGCCGTGTTTCAGCCGTTGAGTGGCCTGGGGTTGATGCACATGGCCGGTTGGCCGCTGCAGCAGACGTGGCTGATGTGGAGCATTGGCCTGTATGTCCTGGCCGGGGTTTGCTGGTTGCCGGTGGTCTGGTTGCAGATCCGCGTGCACCGGATGGCCGATCAGGCGCTGTTGCAGGGAACGCCGATGCCTTTAAAAGCCTCGACCTACATGCGCTGGTGGTTTGCCTTGGGATGGCCGGCATTTCTGGCGTTTATGGGGATTTTCTACTTGATGGTGGCAAAGCCTGCGTGAGGCTGTGCCCACAGCCATGTCGAAAGCGCTGTGGGCAAGCGGATATCAGTCGCGCAGGCTGATGACCGGCCAGCCACGTTTCTCGGCTTCGGCGCGCAGATTCGGGTCCGGGTCGACAGCCACCGGGTTCGCCACTTGCTCAAGCAATGGCAAATCGTTCATCGAGTCGCTATAGAAATAGCTGTCGTCCAGCGAGTATCCGGTCTCTTCCAGCCAACGATTCAGGCGCGTCACCTTGCCCTCGCGGAAGCACGGAATGTCGGTGCTGCGCCCGCTGTAGCGGCCATCAACCATCTCGCACTCGGTGGCGATCAGGGTTTCGACACCCAGACGAACGGCAATCGGCGCAGTGACGAAGCGGTTGGTCGCGGTGATGATCACCAGTTTATCGCCGGCATCGCGGTGCTTTTTCAGCAGGTCCAGCGCTTTCGGCAGCACGATTGGCTCGATGCAGTCGCGCATGTAATCGCTGTGCCATTGATCGAGTACGGCCATTTCGGTGCGGCCAAGGATCTCCAGGCAGAAGTTCAGGTAGGCTGCGTTATCCAGTTTGCCGGCCAGGTAATCCTGATAGAACTCGTCGTTGCGCGCCTTGTAGGCGATCGGGTCGAGAAAGCCGCGTTCACACAGATAGTCGCCCCAGGCGTGATCGCTGTCGCCGCCCAGAAGGGTGTTGTCCAAATCGAATAGAGCCAGGCGCATTGCAGTTACCCGCTGATAAGTCTGTAAAAAGGCGACAAGAATACGGTCTTTTCACAAGAGTGCACATAAGGTAGGAAGCTTCGTTGCCGCCTTATCAACCTTTGTGGAACAATGCGGCGACATGCGTTTGCGAGGTTGTTGCCGTGATCGACCCCGATGGTTTCCGCCCCAATGTCGGGATCATTCTGACGAATGACGCCGGCCAGGTGCTATGGGCTCGCCGTATCAATCAAGATGCCTGGCAGTTTCCGCAAGGGGGAATCAACCCTGAAGAGACGCCGGAAGACGCCTTGTACCGCGAGCTGAACGAAGAAGTTGGCCTTGAACGTGAAGATGTTGAAATACTCGCCTGCACCCGGGGCTGGTTGCGCTATCGTTTGCCGCAACGTCTGGTGCGTACCCACAGCCAACCGCTGTGCATCGGCCAGAAACAGAAGTGGTTTCTCCTGCGCCTGATCTCCAACGAGCAGCGGGTGCGGATGGATTTGACCGGTAAACCGGAATTCGATGGCTGGCGCTGGGTCAGCTATTGGTATCCGTTGGGCCAGGTGGTGACATTCAAGCGCGAGGTGTATCGCCGCGCCCTCAAAGAGCTTGCCCCGCGCCTTTTAGCGCGCGACTGACGACGGAGTTCGACCCCGAGCCATGCTCAATACGCTGCGCAAGATCGTCCAGGAAGTTAACTCCGCCAAGGATCTCAAGGCGGCGTTGGGGATTATTGTGTTGCGCGTCAAAGAGGCCATGGGCAGCCAGGTCTGCTCGGTCTACCTGCTTGATCCCGAGACCAACCGCTTCGTCCTGATGGCCACCGAGGGCTTGAACAAGCGCTCGATCGGCAAGGTCAGCATGGCACCCAACGAAGGTCTGGTCGGTCTGGTCGGCACGCGTGAAGAACCCCTGAACCTCGAAAACGCCGCAGATCACCCGCGCTATCGTTACTTTGCCGAGACTGGTGAAGAGCGTTACGCCTCGTTCCTCGGTGCACCGATCATTCACCACCGCCGCGTCGTCGGTGTGTTGGTCATTCAGCAAAAAGAACGTCGCCAGTTCGATGAAGGTGAAGAAGCCTTCCTCGTGACCATGAGCGCGCAGCTCGCCGGCGTTATCGCCCACGCCGAGGCCACCGGATCGATCCGCGGTCTGGGTCGTCAGGGCAAGGGTATTCAGGAAGCCAAGTTCGTCGGTGTGCCGGGTTCGCCGGGTGCGGCGGTCGGTACCGCCGTGGTCATGCTGCCGCCAGCCGATCTCGACGTGGTGCCGGACAAGACCATCACCGACATCGACGCTGAGCTGGCGCTGTTCAAGACCGCCATCGAAGGCGTGCGCGCCGACATGCGCGCATTGTCCGCCAAACTCGCGACCCAGCTGCGCCCGGAAGAGCGTGCGCTGTTCGACGTCTACTTGATGATGCTCGACGATGCCTCGCTGGGCAGCGAAATCACCACGGTGATCAAGACCGGCCAGTGGGCCCAGGGCGCGCTGCGTCAGGTGGTCACTGAGCACGTCAACCGTTTCGAACTGATGGACGACGCCTACCTGCGTGAGCGCGCCTCGGACGTCAAGGATCTCGGTCGCCGCCTGCTCGCCTACTTGCAGGAAGAGCGCCAGCAGAATCTGGTCTACCCGGAAAAAACCATTCTGGTCAGCGAAGAGCTGACCCCGGCGATGCTCGGCGAGGTGCCGGAAGGCACGCTGGTCGGTCTGGTCTCGGTACTTGGTTCGGGTAACTCCCACGTTGCGATTCTGGCCCGGGCCATGGGCATTCCGACGGTGATGGGTCTGGTCGACCTGCCGTACGCCAAGGTCGACGGCATCGAAATGATCGTCGACGGCACGCGCGGCGAGGTCTACACCAACCCGAGCGAAGTGCTGCGCAAACAATTCGCCGAAGTCGTCGAAGAAGAGAAACAACTGGCGCTGGGCCTCGACACCCTGCGTGACCTGCCGTGCGTGACCCTAGATGGCCACCGCATGCCGCTGTGGGTCAACACCGGTTTGCTGGCCGATGTGGCGCGGGCGCAGAAGCGTGGCGCCGAAGGTGTCGGCCTGTACCGCACCGAAGTGCCGTTCATGATCAACCAGCGCTTCCCGAGCGAGAAAGAACAACTGGCGATCTACCGCGAACAGCTCGCCGCGTTCCATCCGCAACCGGTGACCATGCGCAGCCTGGATATCGGCGGTGACAAGTCGCTGTCGTACTTCCCGATCAAGGAAGACAACCCGTTCCTCGGCTGGCGCGGCATTCGCGTGACGCTGGATCACCCGGAAATCTTCCTGGTGCAGACTCGCGCAATGCTCAAGGCCAGCGAAGGTCTGAACAACCTGCGGATTCTGCTGCCGATGATCTCCGGCACCCATGAACTCGAAGAAGCCCTGCACCTGATCCACCGAGCCTGGGGCGAAGTGCGCGACGAAGGCACCGACGTGCCGATGCCGCCAATCGGCGTGATGATCGAGATTCCGGCAGCGGTCTACCAGACCAAGGAATTGGCGCGGATGGTCGACTTCCTGTCCGTCGGTTCCAACGACTTGACCCAATACCTGCTGGCAGTCGACCGCAACAACCCACGGGTGGCCGACCTCTACGACTACTTGCATCCAGCGGTGCTGCAAGCGTTGCAAACCGTGGTCCGCGATGCGCACGCCGAGGGCAAACCGGTGAGCATCTGCGGCGAAATGGCCGGTGATCCGTCAGCGGCTGTGCTGTTGATGGCGATGGGTTTCGACAGCCTGTCGATGAACGCCACCAACTTGCCGAAGGTGAAATGGATGCTGCGTCAGGTCAATCTGAGCAAGGCCAAGGAGTTGCTGGCCGAGCTGATGACCATCGACAATCCGCAAGTTATCCACAGTTCGCTGCAACTGGCGCTGAAGAACCTTGGGTTGTCGAAGATCAATCCGCCGGCGGTCAACAAAGCCCTCTAACACCCTGAGGGCCCTGTGGCGAGGGAGCTTGCTCCCGCTGGAGTGCGGAGCGCTCCCAATTCGGTCAATGAGGTTCTTCAGAGAAATCGCATTGGCTGAATTGCGGCTGCTTCGCAACCGAGCGAGAGCAAGCTCCCTCGCCACAATGGTTGCTCGCTTTCAGGTATTGATCTCCACCTCCCCCAAATGCCCGCCATACGGCCCAAAACTTCGCTCCACCATCCGCCGCGTCCCGTCCGCCTGCACGATCAACGCCGTACTCGCCCGCGTCCCATAACTCTGGCTGGCAATAAACACACTCGACAGCAGTGACTCTGTCGCCAGACCCACGCCAGTGTCCGGCAACTCGGCAAACGGCGCGGTCTGCGCATCCCCCAGCAATTCCAGCAGCCGCGCAGGCTGCGGATCATCCAGCACTGCGCTCAACGCCGCCCTGGCCTTGAGCAATTTAGGCCACGGCGTATCCAGCCCGGCATTGGATAACCCGTAGACACCGGGCTCAAGCATCACCGGCTCCGACATCCGCGCATTGAAGTGCCACAGTTCATGGCTGTTTCCGAGCAGCAGATTGAACCCGGCATATTCCGGCGCACGCCCGACCACATCGTTCAAATAATCATCAATCGACGCATCGCCCGTCAGAAACCGCGCCACCAGTTCACCCCGCGATTTGCGCGCTGGTGGTTGGTGCGGATCGCGAATATTGGTCAGCGCGGCGAATCGGCCATTGGCGCCAATGCCGAGCCAGGTGCCTCCGGCTTCAAGATCACGTCCGGCATGCACGTGCGGCACCTCCGGCCATTGCGCCAGCGGCAGGCTTGGCCGGGCATAGAACTCGTCACGGTTGGCCGCGACGATCAGCGGCTGGGCATGGCCCGGGCGCCAGGCGAAAACAATCAGGCACATAAGGTGGTCCTTGTGTGTTTTTTGCCCACTCTACGCATCCAGCGTCCGTGCATCCATCGTAAGTGGAGCCTGAGGCCATGCATCCGTTACCATGCCGCTCCGGTTTTGCGGATGCGCCTTGGGAGACGGTCATGGAATTTCTGCTCTATCTGGCGCTGGGCGCCTGTGCAGGCGTACTGGCCGGGCTGTTCGGGGTGGGTGGCGGGATCATCATTGTCCCGGTGCTGGTGTTCAGTTTCACCCTGCAGGGCTTTGATCCGTCGATCCTGACGCATCTGGCGGTCGGTACGTCGCTGGCCACGATCATCTTCACTTCGGTCAACGCCGTGCGTGAGCACCATCGGCGTGGTGCAGTGCGCTGGCCGATCTTCATGTGGATGGCGGTGGGCATTCTGTTGGGTGCCGGTTTCGGTGCGCTGACGGCTGAAGCGATCTCGGGGCCAAACCTGCAAAAAATCATCGGCGTGTTCGCCTTGGTGATTTCGGTGCAGTTGGCGCTGGACATCAAACCCAAGGCCAGCCGAACCGTGCCGGGCAAACTCGGTCTGACTGTGGCCGGCAGTGTAATTGGCTGGGCCTCGGCGATATTTGGCGTTGGCGGTGGTTCGCTGACCGTGCCGTTCCTGACCTGGCGCAGTGTGCCGATGCAGCAAGCGGTGGCGACATCGTCGGCTTGCGGTCTGCCAATCGCTTTGGTCAGTGCATTAAGTTTCATGATTCTGGGCTGGCATGATCCGTTGCTGCCAGCCCATAGTCTCGGTTTTGTTTATTTGCCGGCGTTGTTGGGCATCGCCCTGACCAGCATGGTGTTCGCCCGCGTCGGCGCGCGTCTGGCGCACAGATTGTCGCCGCGCTTGCTGAAACGGCTGTTCGCCGCTTTGCTGTTCAGCGTGGGTTTGAGCTTTCTGCTTTAGCCGCGTCGCAATCCTGGCTTAATCCTGAGGTGACAGCGTCGCCCGGGAATTTTGGTTTCAACTCTAACGAGGAGTCGCAATGCTGCCTTACCCGCAGATCGACCCGGTGGCACTGGCCATCGGTCCGCTGAAAATCCATTGGTACGGCCTGATGTACCTGATCGGTATCGGCGGTGCATGGCTGCTGGCGTCGCGCCGGCTCAACCGTTTCGATCCGACCTGGACCAAGGAGAAACTCTCCGACATGGTCTTCTGGATGTCGATGGGGGTGATTGTCGGTGGACGTCTGGGTTACGTGCTGTTCTACGATCTGAGCGCTTATCTGGCTAATCCGACGCTGATTTTCGAAGTGTGGAAGGGCGGCATGTCGTTCCACGGCGGCTTCATCGGCGTAATGCTCGCAGCGCTGTGGTTCGGCAAGCGTAATGGCAAGTCGTTCTTCCAGTTGATGGACTTCGTCGCGCCAATGGTGCCGATCGGCCTGGGTGCCGGGCGCATTGGCAACTTCATCAATGCCGAGCTCTGGGGCAAGGCGACTGACGTGCCGTGGGCCATGGTTTTCCCGCCGTTCAGCGATCCTGCACAGCTGCCGCGTCACCCGTCGCAGCTGTATCAGTTCGCGCTCGAAGGCGTAGCGCTGTTCCTGATCCTGTGGATCTTCTCGCGTAAACCGCGCCCGACCATGGCTGTTTCCGGCATGTTCGCGCTGTTTTACGGCATCTTCCGTTTCATCGTCGAGTTCGTCCGCGTGCCGGACGCGCAACTGGGCTATCTGGCCTGGAACTGGCTGACCATGGGCCAGGTACTCTGCGTCCCGATGATTATCGGCGGGCTGTTCCTGATCTGGCTGGCCTATCGTCGCGCGCCCGCAGCACCGCTCGCGCCGACGGCTTAAACTACGAACCCCGGCGCGCGACGCCGGGGCTCAAAGGACACAGGTAACTCATGAAGCAATATCTCGAACTGGTCTCGCACGTCATCCAGAACGGCACCAAACAGGCCAACCGCACCGGCATCAACACCATCAGTTTCCCGGGAGCGATGCTGCGTTTCGATCTGCAGGAAGGTTTCCCGGCGATCACCACGCGCAAAATGGCCTTCAAATCGGCCATCGGCGAGATGTGCGGATTTCTCCGTGGCGTCAACAATGCCGCCGAATTCCGTGCGCTGGGCTGCAAGGTCTGGGACCAGAACGCCAACGAAAACGCGCAGTGGCTGGCTAATCCGTTCCGTCAGGGCGACGACGACCTCGGCGAGATCTACGGCGTGCAATGGCGCAAATGGCCGGCATACAAGCAGATCCCGCTGAGCAACACGGCGGCCATCGAACAAACCTTGAGCAACGGCTACAAGCAGATCGCCCAAGGCGAAGAAGACGGCCAGGCCTACGTGGTGCTGTACAAAGCCATCGATCAGGTGCGCCAGTGCGTCGACACGATCATCAAGGACCCGGGCAGCCGCCGCATCCTGTTCCACGGCTGGAACGTCGCCCAGCTGGATGAAATGGCCCTGCCGCCATGCCACCTGCTGTACCAGTTCCACCCGAACGTCGAGACCAGGGAAATCTCCCTGACCCTCTACATCCGCTCCAACGATCTGGGACTGGGCACACCGTTCAACCTCACCGAAGGCGCCGCGCTGCTGAGCCTGATCGGTCGCCTGACCGGCTACACGCCGCGCTGGTTCACCTATTTCATCGGTGATGCGCACGTCTACGAGAACCACCTCGACATGCTCAACGAACAGCTCAAACGCGAGCCGTTCGCCATGCCGAAACTGAAAATCTCCGACCGCGTGCCGGAGTTTGCCAAGACTGGCGTGTACCAGCCGGAATGGCTGGAGCTGGTGGAGCCGAGCGACTTCTCGCTGGAAGGCTACGAGCACCATGCGCCAATGACCGCGCCAATGGCGGTCTAAGCCGTTGCACAAAACCCCTGTGGGAGCGAGCCTGCTCGCGAAGAGGGCGTGTCAGTCATAGAGATGTCGACTGATACACCGCTTTCGCGAGCAGGCTCGCTCCCACATTTGGTTTTGCGTGAGTCTTAATGGCCGTGGCTGCGGCCTACGTGGGAGTGTTCGACCTCGGTTGCGACCACGCCGCCACTCACTTCCAGCCGTTGCAAAATCCCGCATTGATCGGCCATCGGCCCTTCGCCACAGCGTTGGCGCAGGTCGAGCAGTTGCGTCTGTAACGCCAGCAACCCGTCAATCCGCGCCTTCACATGCTGGATATGCTCGTCGATCAGCGCATTGACGCTCTCGCACTGGTCCTGCGGGCTATCACGCATGGCCAGCAGGCTGCGAATCTCTTCGAGGGTCATGTCGAGGGTGCGGCAGTTGCGGATGAAGGTCAGGCGCTCGGCGTGGGCCTGAGTGTAAACGCGGTAGTTGCCGTCGCTACGGGCCGGTTCCGGCAGCAGGTTTTCGCGCTCGTAGTAACGGATGGTTTCCACGGCGCAGTCGGTCAGTTTGGCCAGTTCTCCGATCTTCATGACGACAATCTCCAAAAGGGTGCTTGACCCTATAGTGGCTACAGGGTCTTTACTTGGCAACAGGCACCTTCATGGACGCGACCAATGAGCGATTCCCAGCACACTCACAAGCCCGGCGACGGGCACGATCATAGCCACAGCCACAAATTGCAGCCTGTGCATAAGCATGCACATGGCGGCGACTCCTGCTGCGGGTCGAAAGTCGCAGCACCGGCACCGGTTCATTCCCACGAAGACGCCTGCTGCTCGTCGGAAGCCGCCGCGCCTGCGTTGGTGCAACTGAGCGAAAAGACCAGTGCCGATGCGCGACTGAGCAGTTTCCGCATCGAGGCGATGGACTGCCCGACCGAGCAGACGCTGATCCAGAACAAGCTCGGCAAACTGGCCGGCGTCGAGCAGCTGGAGTTCAACCTGATCAACCGCGTGCTCGGCGTGACCCACACGTTGCCGGGCACGGAGCCCATCACCGAGGCGATCAAATCCTTGGGCATGCACGCCGAGCCGTTGGAGGCGGGTGTCGACGCGCCAGCACCTGCGCCTGTGAAAAAACACTGGTGGCCGCTGGCACTGTCCGGTATCGGTGCGCTTGCCGCCGAGGTAATCCACTTCACCAGCGCCGCACCGACCTGGGTGGTGGCAATCATTGCGCTGGTGTCGATCCTCAGCGGCGGCCTGACCACCTATAAAAAGGGCTGGATCGCCCTGAAGAACCGCAACCTCAACATCAACGCGCTGATGAGCATCGCGGTGACTGGCGCGGTGTTGATCGGGCAGTGGCCGGAAGCGGCGATGGTGATGTTCCTGTTCACCGTGGCTGAACTGATTGAAGCGCGTTCGCTGGACCGTGCCCGTAACGCCATCAGTGGTCTGATGCAGATGACCCCGGAACAGGCCACCGTGCAGCAAGCCGACGGCAACTGGATCGAACAAGAGGTTAAAAGCGTCGAACTGGGCGCCCGTGTGCGGGTAAAGCCTGGTGAGCGCATTGCGCTGGACGGCGAAGTCGTCAGCGGCAACTCGACTATCGACCAGGCGCCGATCACTGGTGAGAGCCTGCCAGTGGAGAAAACCGTCGGTGATAAAGTCTTTGCAGGCACCATCAACCAGGCCGGGTCGCTGGAATACACGGTCACCGCAGCGGCGAACAACTCGACCCTGGCGCGAATCATCCATGCCGTCGAGCAAGCCCAAGGTGCGCGTGCGCCGACCCAGCGCTTCGTCGATCAGTTCTCGAAAATCTATACGCCCGTGGTGTTTGTGTTTGCCTTGGCCGTGGCGATCATCCCGCCACTGTTCATGGGCGCGGCGTGGTTCGACTGGATCTACCGTGCGCTGGTGTTGCTGGTTGTCGCGTGCCCATGTGCCTTGGTGATTTCCACCCCGGTGACCATCGTCAGCGGCCTCGCCGCAGCGGCGCGCAAAGGCATTCTGGTCAAGGGCGGCGTGTACCTGGAGGGCGGTTTCAAGCTCGATTATCTGGCGCTGGATAAAACCGGGACGATCACCCACGGCAAACCGGTGCAGACCGATTACCTGTCCCTCGACCCGACGGCCGACGCCACCGCTCCAGCGATTGCCGCTGCACTGGCCGGGCGTTCCGATCACCCGGTGTCGCTGGCGATCGCCAACGCCGCTGTGGATAAAAACTTCGCCGCGCTGATTGTGGATAACTTCGAAGCGCTGGGCGGGCGTGGCGTCAAAGGTGAAATCAACGGCCAGACCTATCACTTGGGCAATCATCGGTTGGTCGAAGAATTGGGTCTGTGCTCGCCACAGCTCGAAGAAAAGCTGTTTGCGCTGGAAAAGCAGGGCAAATCGGTGGTGTTGCTGCTCGACAAGTCCGGCCCGCTGGCACTGTTTGCGGTGGCCGACACCGTCAAGGAAACCAGCCGCGAAGCGATCCGTCAGTTGCATGCGCTGGGCGTGAAAACCCTGATGCTTACCGGCGACAACGTCCACACCGCGCAGGCGATTGCCGCTCAGGTCGGGATCGATCAGGCCCAGGGCGATTTGCTGCCGACCGACAAGCTGCAAGCCATCGAAGACCTGTACAAGCAGGGCCACCGGGTCGGCATGGTCGGCGACGGCATCAACGACGCGCCGGCACTGGCCCGCGCCGAGATTGGTTTTGCCATGGCCGCAGCAGGCACCGACACCGCGATTGAAACCGCCGATGTCGCCCTGATGGACGACGATCTGCGCAAGATCCCGGCGTTCATCAGCCTGTCGCGCAATACCGCCAGCATCCTGAAACAGAACATCGCGTTGGCGCTGGTGATCAAGGCTATCTTTCTTGGGGTAACCTTCGCCGGGCTCGCCACCATGTGGATGGCGGTGTTCGCCGACATGGGCGTGAGCTTGTTGGTGGTGTTCAACGGTTTGCGTCTGCTGCGCAAATAATCGATGAGGGATGGTTGTGCTGAGTGCCGAGCTGAAAGCGTTTTACATGGTCGCCCGCCTGGGCAGCATCACGCTGGCGGCGAAAAAGCTCGGCCTCAGCCAACCGACCGTGACCACGCAGATCCGCAATCTTGAAAGCCAGTATTCGGTGGAACTGTTCTACCGTGGCGGCCGCCGTCTGAGCGTCAGCGACGAAGGTGCGCGGTTGCTGCCGATGGTCAAGGCGCTATTGCAGCAGGAAGCCGACATCGAGTTCTTCCTGCGCAACAGCGGCCAGGTGCAGGGCACTTTGCGCATCGCCGCCACTGCGCCGTATTACATTCTCGATCTGGTGAAGGCCTTCCGCGAGCGTCTGCCGCAGGTCGAGGTGTCGGTGGAAATCGGCAATTCGCAGCAGGTGCTGGAAGCGCTGGAGGACTATCGGGTGGATGTCGCGGCTTCGTCGAAACTGCTCGAGGATGCGCGATTGATTCGCCGGGTGCTGGGCACCGATCCGTTGGTGCTGGCGGTGCATCGCAATCATCCGCTGGCAGTGCATGAGCATGTGGCGTTGAGTGCGTTGGCCGGGCATACCTTGTTGATGCGCGAACTCGGTTCGACCACGCGGCGATTGACTGAAGAATTGCTGGCCAGCGCGGGCGTGAGTTTCGGGCCGTTGCTGGAGATTGGCAGCCGCGAGTCGATTCGTGAGGCGGTGCTGCGCAACATCGGCATCAGCATCATTGCCCGCCAGGAAGTGCCGCATGATCCGCAGTTGCGCGTGCTGACCATCGAGAATGCGCCGCAAATTCCCGAGTATCTGTATTGCCTCAAGGAGCGGAAGAATGCGCGCTTGCCGGCGGCGTTTCTCGGCTTGGCCCAGGAAATGTCCCCGGCCTGAGATCTTCGATGTGCGAGCTGGCCTCTTCGCGAGCAGGCTCGCTCCCACATTGGAATGCGTTCCCCTGTAGGAGTGAGCCTGCTCGCGATGAGGTCAGTGCAAGCAACATTTCATCTGAACCAAAATCCCCGAATACCACTATCGGCCGTTTTTGCCTCGTTGCCACATGACGGACGCATTACAACTCTAGGATGAGCCTCATCTGCTTGATGAGGTCTGTCCATGAATCCTGCAATCGCAACTGCCCTGACCAACCCCGGTGCGCCGATGAAAGTGCGCGGCGTGCAGAAACGCTTTGGCGCGTTCACTGCACTGGATAACGTCTCCCTCGACGTCGCCGCCGGTGAACTGGTCTGCCTGCTCGGCCCGTCGGGCTGCGGCAAGACCACGCTGCTGCGCTGCATCGCCGGTCTGGAAAAGCAGGACAGCGGCGAGTTGTACCTCGGTGACCGCGACGTCTCGCACCTCGCCCCGCAGGCCCGCGACTACGGGATTCTGTTCCAGTCCTACGCGTTGTTCCCCAATCTGACGGTCGAAGCGAACATTGCCTACGGCCTCGCCGGCAGCGGTCGCGATGAAGTGCGCCGCCGCGTCGGGCAGATGCTCGAACTGGTCGGCCTCACCGGCAGCGAGAAAAAGTACCCCGGCCAATTGTCCGGCGGCCAACAGCAACGCGTCGCTCTGGCCCGCGCCTTGGCACCTGCACCGTCTCTGCTGTTGCTCGACGAACCGATGTCGGCCCTCGACGCCCGCGTCCGCGAGCATCTGTGCACCGAGCTGCGCCAACTGCAGCGCAACCTCGGCATCACCACGCTGATGGTCACGCACAATCAGGACGAAGCCATGCTGATGGCCGACCGCATCGCCGTGATGAACAACGGCCGCGTCGAGCAGTACGCCACTCCGCAGGAAATCTACAACCGCCCGGCCACGCCGTTTGTGGCCGAGTTCGTCGGTCAGGGTAACTGGCTGCCGTTCCAGCGCAGCAGCGACAGCCACGCGCAGGTCGGCGGGATGAACCTGCGCCTGAGCGACGGCAGCGTCCAGCGTGCCTCGGGCCGTTTGTTCTGCCGCCCGGAAGCGATCAACGTCAATCCGCTGGTGCATGAGGAAAACCTGTTCCCGGCCAAAGTCCGCGAGATCACTTTCCTTGGCAACCGCTGCCGCATGAGCTTCGAACTCGATCAACTGCCGGGCCACGCACTACTCGCTGAACTCGCCCCGGAAGCCATGCCGCGCCTCGGCGCCCAGCAAATCATGGTCGCCTTGCCACCGCGCAGCCTGCAGGTGTTTGCCTGATGAACAGCAACCTCGCGCTGCCGCTACCGCACAAGCGAGTGCAGCAGACTTCCCGTGCCGAGATCGGTGACCGCATTTTTGTGGTTGGCGGCAAAGTCCTCTTGCTGGTGTTGCTCGGTGTCGCGGTGTTGCTGCCGTTGCTGGCGATCTTCTGGCGCGGCTTCAGCAGCGAGGCCGGGCAGGGCGGTGGCTGGGTCGCGGCGAAGGAGTTGGTGACCAGCGAGAATTTCCACTGGCTGCTCGGTAACAGTCTGAAAGTTTCCCTCAGTGTCGCGGCCATCGTCGTACCGCTGGCTTATCTGTTTGCCTACGCGCTGCAACGTACGCTGATTCCGGCCAAGGGCATCTGGCGCGGGATTTCCCTGTTGCCGCTGATGGCGCCGTCGATGCTGCCGGGCATTGCCCTGGTCTATCTGTTCGGCAATCAGGGCATGTTGCGCGGGCTGCTCTCGGACAACATCTACGGCTTCTGGGGCATTGTGCTGGGCGAGGTGATTTACACCTTCCCGCATGCGTTGATGATTTTGCTCTCGGCGCTGTCGCTGGCGGATGCGCGTCTTTTCGATGCCGCATCAAGCATGGGCGCCAGTCCGGCCAAGGCATTTCGCAGCATCACCTGGCCGGCGACCCGGCAGGCCGTGTTCGCCGCGTTCTGCCTGGTGTTCACCCTGACCATCACCGATTTCGGCGTACCCGTGGTGGTCGGTGGCGACTATCAAGTGCTGGCGCTGGAAGCTTACAAAGCCGTGGTCGGCCAGCAGCAATTCGGTCGTGGCGCGTTGATCGGCATGGTGCTGTTGCTGCCGGCGCTGTTCAGCTTTGGCGTCGATGCCTGGCTGCGTCGCCGTCACGGCGATTCCATGAGCGGGCGTGCGCAGGTGTTCATACCGGCGCCGTCAAAGAAGCGCGATGCCTGTTATCTGGCGATTGTCTTGCTGATCAGCGCGGCGCTGTTGCTGGTGTTCGGCATGGCGGTGTTTTCGTCGCTGGTGAAGTTCTGGCCGTACAACCTGTCGCTGTCGCTCAACCATTACCAGTTCAACGAAACCGCCGGCGGTGGCTGGCTGGCCTACAGCAACAGTTTGAAGATGGCATTGGGCACGGCGTTGATCGGCAGTCTGCTGATCTTTACCGGCGCGTACCTGATGGAGAAAACCCGCACTCAGCGCGGCCTCAACCTGACCTTGCGCATGCTCAGTTTCATCCCGATGGCGGTGCCGGGGCTGGTGCTCGGTCTGGGTTACGTCTTCTTCTTCAACCTCAGCGGCAACCCGTTGCACGTGCTTTACGGGACGATGACTCTGCTGATCGTCTGCACCATTGCGCACTACCTGACCACCGCACAAATGACTGCGACCACCGCACTGCGCCAACTTGATGCCGAGTTCGAAGCTGCTGCGCTGTCACTCAAGGCGCCGCTGTACCGGCACTACCTGCGCGTCACCGTGCCGATCTGTCTGCCGGCGCTGCTCGACATCGTGCGCTACCTGTTCGTCTCGGCGATGACCACGGTTTCTGCAGCGATCTTCCTCTACAGCCCCGACACCATCCTCGCGGCGGTAGCAGTGCTGAACATGGATGACGCCGGCAACGTCGGCGGCGCGGCGGCGATGTCGACCCTGATTCTGTTCACCTCGGCGGGCGTGTCCTTGCTGCTGGCGTGGGCTTCGCGCGGCTTGCTGCGCCGTTCTCAAGCCTGGCGGCAAACCGCGCCCGGCCACTGATTCACACCTGCCAACCTCAACTCACCTACAGGAAAACGATCATGTTCAAGCCTATGGCCCTGGCCGCTGCTGTGCTCGCTACTTTCAGCCTGAATGCCTTCGCGGCAAAAACCGAGTTGACGGTGTACACCGCCCTCGAAGCCGAGCAGTTGACCGCTTACAAAGCCGCGTTCGAAAAGGCCAACCCGGACGTCGAGATCAAATGGGTACGTGATTCCACCGGGATCATCACCGCCAAGCTGCTCGCCGAAAAGGCCCGTCCACAGGCTGACGCGGTGTGGGGCCTCGCGGCTTCGAGCCTGGCGATCCTCGATCAACAAGGCATGCTGCAAAGCTACGCGCCGAAGGATCTCGGCAAGATCGGCGCGAACTACCGCGACGCCGCGAACCCGCCAGCCTGGGTCGGCATGGACGTCTGGGCCGCGACCATTTGCTTCAACACCGTCGAAGCCGAGAAACAGGGCCTGAGCAAACCAGTGAGCTGGCAGGACCTGACCAAGCCTGAGTACAAGGGCAAGATCGTCATGCCGAACCCGGCGTCGTCCGGCACTGGTTTCCTTGACGTCAGCGCCTGGTTGCAAACCTTCGGCGAGAAGCAGGGCTGGGCCTACATGGACGGTCTGCACCAGAACATCGGCCAGTACGTTCACTCCGGTTCCAAGCCTTGCAAACTGGCAGCGGCCGGTGAATTTCCGATCGGGATTTCCTTTGAGTACCCGGCCGTACAGCTGAAGCGTCAGGGCGCGCCGCTGGACATCATCCTGCCGAAGGAAGGCCTGGGCTGGGAGATCGAAGCGACTGCCGTGATCAAAGGCACGCCGCATGAAGACGCGGCGAAGAAACTGGCTGACTTCTCCGCCAGCGCCGAGGCGATGGATCTGTACAAGGAGAACTTCGCGGTGCTTGCACAACCGGGGATCGCCAAACCACAAACCGAATTGCCGGCGGATTACGAGCAGCGTCTGATCAAGAACGACTTTGCCTGGGCTTCGAAGAATCGCGACGAGATCCTCACCGAGTGGCGCAAGCGCTATGACGGCAAGTCCGAAAAAGTCGCCGCCAAGTAAGATCTTTATCGACTGACAGGGCCTCTTCGCGAGCAGGCTCACTCCTACAGGGGAACGCATTCCAATTGTAGGAGTGAGCCTGCTCGCGATAGCGGTCTCTCATTCAGAGCACCTCCAAATGACCCAATACAAAGACCTGCTCATCGTAGGCGCCGGTATCCTCGGCCTGTCCCACGCCTACGCTGCCGCCAAGCGCGGTCTCAAGGTCGCGGTTTTCGAACGCACCGCCACGCCCCTCGGCGCCTCGGTGCGCAACTTCGGCCAGGCGCTGGTCACCGGCCAGCCTCCGGGCCAAATGCTCGAACTGGCCAAGGCCAGCCGCGACATCTGGGGCGATTGGGCGCAACTCGCCGGGCTGAAAATCAAACGCAACGGCTCGTACCTGTTCGCCCGCACCGAAGCCGAAGAACATCTGCTCGAAGCCTTCTGCGCCGGCCGCGCCGTCGAGCACGGTTACCACGTCGACTTGCTGCGCGGCGCGGCACTGCGCGACGTGTACAACGGCCAGTTCAGCCATCATCGCGCCGCACTTCACGGCGCCGACGATCAACAGTTGTATTCGCGCGAAGCGATTCCGGCGCTGATCAACTATCTGCGTCGCGACCTCGGCGTCGAGTTTCACTTCTCGACGCTGGTGCGTGACGTCGAGTCGGGGCACCTGCAAAGCACCGTCGGCAGCTTCACCGCCAAGCAGATCATCGTCTGCTCGGGCCACGACTATCAGACCTTGCTGGCCGAGCCGATCGCCGCGCTCGATCCGCAGATCTGCCGGTTGCAAATGCTCCGCGCCAAACCGCAAGTCGAGCTGAATCTGCAGCACGCCTTGCTCACCGGCCTGAGCTGCGTGCACTACGGCGCCTTCGCCGACCTGCCGGAAGCCGCAGCGGTGCAGGCGCAGATTCTCCGAGAACAACCGCACCTGCATGAAAACGGCATTCACCTGCTGATCAGTCCGACGCCTTACGGCGAGTTGATCATCGGCGACTCGCACCATTACGGCAGCGACCCATCGCCATTCAACGCCGAGCAAGTCGACGACTGGATGATCGAACTGGCCGAACAGACGCTGGGCTGCAAAGTGCAAGTGGTCGAGCGCTGGCAGGGCGTCTATGGTTCCCGGGGGCCGGGGCCGTTTTCGTTCCTGCGCCCGGCACCGGGGTTGAGTGTGGCGCTGATGCACACTGGCGTCGGCATGAGCGTCGGCCCGGCGATGGCCGAGCGCAACGTGGCGCAGTTGCTGGAGGAAATCTGATGGCCGATCACCAACACATCGTGGCGCGGGTATTCGCGCTGTATGAACGCTTCGGCACCCGTGATTACATCGGCGAGCCGGTGTCGCAGATCGAGCACATGTCTCAGGCGGCCGAACTGGCGATGGCCGAAGGTTTTGATGACGAAGTGGTGCTGGCGGCGTTCTTTCACGACATCGGCCATTTGTGCGCCGAGGGTGCGGAGAACATGGGTGGTTATGGCGTGGTCAGCCACGAGCGCCTCGGTGCCGATTATCTGCGTGAGGCCGGGTTCAGCGAGCGCATGGCGCGGTTGGTGGAATATCACGTGCAGGCCAAGCGGTATCTGACGTTGCGCGAACCTGGGTATTTCCAGCGGTTGAGCGAGGCGAGCCGCAGGACGCTGGAATATCAGGGCGGGGTGATGACTGAGGCCGAGGCGGCTGCGTTTGAGCGCGATCCGTTGTGTGCCGTCAGTTTGCGCATGCGCCAGTGGGATGAGTTGGCCAAGGAGACGGCGGTGCCGGTGATTGATATGGCAGTGCTGAAAGAGAAAGCGGCGCGGCTTCTTGCTGCGTAGGTCTTTGAATCGAGGTGCGGCTATCGCGAGCAGGCTCACTCCTACAAGGTGAACGCGGTCCACTGTAGGAGTGAGCCTGCTCGCGATAGCGCCAGATCAGCCGCTACAGATCTCTAGCCAGGGACTCAATCTGCTCCTGCCGCTCGGCCTGATTCAACTTCGCCTGCGGATTCAGCGAGGACCACTGCGGATGCGCCCGCGCCTTGCTCAGCGCCTCGGGTAACTTGCCCTCGCGCCAAGTCTTGTCCTGTGGCGTTGCCACCTGAACCGCGTCCATCGCCGCATGCCCACGCTGATCCAGCGCCAGCAACAACTGCCGCTGACGCAACGCCAACAACCGCAGCACCCCATCATCGACTGTCAGCTCGCGCTGACCTTTGATCTTGCCGAGCAAGCGACTGCCATAGCTGCGCGCCGTTTGCAGGGCGCCGCCGGCAATCGCTCCGGCGAGTGCTGCGGCACCAAGCGTAATCCCGCCGACCAGCAAATCCACACCAGCCCCGGCTGCCGCGCCTGCGGCAATTCCGCCACCAACGCGCACGCCGAGTTGCTTGAGGGTTTCCGGGTTGAACAGGTCATCGCCCCAACGGCCATCGAGCAACGGCAAGTCACTGGCCGCTGCATCTTGCGGGCGAAACGCATAGAGCTTGAGCAGCGCCTCGACGCATTTCTGCTCGCGCTGACGCACGGCTTTGCGCAGTTCGCTGATGGCTTGCTGTTCCTGCTCGGCTTCACTGACCACACTGCGTCGACACGCGGCGCAGTCGATCAACAATTCAGCGATCAATCGTGCCGCACTTTGCTGGCGGGCAACGCGCTGGGCTTGCTGATCAGCGATCAATCGCTCCAGTTGTGGCCGCGCCGTTTCCAGCAATAACGCCAGACTCTCGTACAACCGCCGCTCGCCATCCTCCGGCGGTGCGACGCTGTCAAAACGCACCAGCGCATGCAGGCCGAGGCGCGCCAACGCTTCGCGCCAGTCCGGCTCGCGATGGTTGGCGCTGCTGACGAAATTCAGCACCGGCAGCAGCGGTTTGCCACAACTGGCGAGCACTTCCAGTTCGTCGCGGTACTTGGCCAACACCGGTTCGCGAGCATCGATCACATACAAACCGGCATCGGAGGCGAGCAGTTGCCGCAGTACCTTGGCTTCCTGTTCGAAACGCTGGCGCGCCTCGCTACCGTCGAGAAACCGCGCCAGCCGCGCCGGGCCGTCGAGGCGCTCGCCGGGGCGTTCGAGACGTTCGAGAAAATCCAGCAGGGCGATGGCGTCTTCCAGCCCCGGTGTGTCGTAGAGATCAAGTAGCGGTTCGCCGTCCACCGATAACCGCGCGCCTTCGACATGACGGGTGGTGCTTGGGCGATGGGAGACTTCGCCAAAACCTACGTCGCGGGTCAGCGTGCGCAGCAGCGACGTCTTGCCGACGTTGGTGTGGCCGACCACCGCGAGTTTCAGCGGCGCTTTCCAGGTATCAGTCATGACCCGTCTCCAGCCAGTTCAACGGTGCGCAATCGGCGAACGGTAGTTCAAGCTGTTGCAACGCGATGTGCCAGTCGCCGAGGCGCTCGGCGTCCAGCGCTTCGCCGGGTGGTGCTTGCAGCAGCCAGACGCGGGTTTCGCTCGAGCTGCGCGCCAGTTCGGCGATCAAGGCGAGGCTGCCGCGATCCGGCGAGCGTCGTGGATCACAGGCGATGGCCAGACGTGCCGGCGGGAAACGGCTCAGTTGCTCAAGGAGTTTGTGCCGCGATTCGCGGCTGTCGAGGATGCCGGCGTTGCTGACGTTTTTCGGCAGGGCGGGCGGCCATGGGCGTTGCTCATCGAGTTCGATGGCGACCAGCAGCGCGCCTTCGCTGGCGAGTTCACCCACGCCGCTTTCGACGCGATGCATCTGCGCCGGCTCCGGATCGTTGACGCCGAGACGCTCGCTGGTCGGCATCAGGCGTTCGCGCAATTGCGCGTACCCGGGCAGGTTCAAATCCAGACGCAACGCGGCTTGGCCGGCATTCCAGCGCCACAGGCAAAACAGCGCGAGCAACAAACGCGGGGTTACGCCGTAGACCACCAGCACACCGACCAGCCATGTCGCCCAGGCCTGGCGGGCGCTTTCGATGTCGAGTGCGCCGTCGCCGCTGGCGCGGATCATCTCCACGGTCGGCACATTGAAACCGAGCAGCGAAGGCAGATAGCCGAGTGCCTGAGTGACGTGGATAAAGGTGTCGGCACTGAGAATCGTGGTTTCCCAGACAAAGCCGTAGCGCCGTGTTGCCATCAGCGTCAGCAACAGAATCAGTGCGCTGAGCATCGCCAATAACCACAAACCGTTGACCAGTGCACCCAGCGCCCAGCGATTGAGCTTCTGGCGCTGGAGCATCAGCAGTAGCGCTGGCGCCAGTTGCGCGGCTTTGGCGTCGCGGGCGAATTTTTCGCTGAGCCACAACCACAAGCGGCCCAACGTGGCGCCGTGTTCGCCGGCAAAAATCAGCCCCAGCGCCCAGCTCAGCAACAGAATCAGGTTTAGCCCGAGCAGGCTGCCCAAGGCCCAGAACACGTTGACCGGAGTTTGTCCCAGCGCGGCGAAGGCCAGCCCGGCGCCGCTTAATACGGCGAAAATCATCAGCACCATCAGTGCCAGACGCGCGCCTTGCAGCCAGTGTTTGAGTGCAGTAGTCAGGCCATCGCGTTCGGCCAGCCACAGCGCCCGGCGCTGAATACGGCTCGGCAGATCGCCGCCGGCCGTGCGGGCCAGACGATTGGCTTCCAGATCATCCAGAGGCCCGGCGTGTTCTTCACGCAGGCGCACGGTTTCGGTCAACCAGAGGTTTTGCAGTGGAGTCAGTTCAGTCACGCGGCATCCCGTCGCTCAATTGAGCCGTGAGCATAACCGCTGTGGCGCTTATCGGGGTAAGCGAGGCTCTGGTATCCTCGCCGGCATGACTAAATCACTCCCCCTCAGCCTGATCGCAGCCCTCGGTGAAAACCGCGTGATCGGCGTCGACAACAGCATGCCCTGGCACCTGCCGGGGGACTTCAAATACTTCAAGGCGACGACCTTGGGCAAGCCGATCATCATGGGTCGCAAGACCTGGGATTCGCTCGGTCGGCCACTGCCGGGGCGTTTGAACATCGTGGTCAGCCGTCAGGCCGATCTGGTGCTCGAAGGTGCCGAGGTTTATCCGTCGCTGGAAGCTGCCGTGGTTCGCGCCGAGGAATGGGCGAAGGCGCAGGGCGTTGATGAGCTGATGCTGATCGGCGGCGCGCAGTTATATGCGCAAGGGCTGGCTGATGCGGATCGCTTGTATTTGACCCGTGTAGCGCTGAGCCCGGAGGGTGATGCGTGGTTTCCGGAGTTTGATTTGAACCAATGGAAACTGGTGTCGAACGTGCCGAACCCAGCTGAAGGCGACAAACCCGCGTACAGCTTCGAAGTCTGGGAAAAGGCTTAAAAGCATCGCGAGCAGGCTCACTCCTACAGGGGGAACGCATTCCAATTGTAGGAGTGAGCCTGCTGGCGATAGCGGTCTGTCAGGCCTGCGCCAACTCCGCATGTTCATCCGCATCCAGCAGTTCTTTATCGGTCTGCTGCATCACCTGACTGGTGATCGCGCCGGCCGTGATCGAACCGCTCACGTTCAACGCCGTACGACCCATGTCGATCAGCGGCTCCACCGAAATCAGCAACGCCACCAGCGAAACCGGCAAGCCCATCGCCGGCAGCACGATCAGCGCGGCAAACGTCGCACCGCCACCCACGCCCGCCACACCGGCCGAACTCAGGGTCACAATCGCCACCAATGTCGCGATCCACAGCGGATCCAGTGGGTTGATGCCAACGGTTGGCGCAACCATCACCGCCAACATCGCCGGGTACAGACCTGCGCAACCGTTCTGGCCAATAGTCGCGCCGAACGATGCGGCAAAACTGGCCACCGATTGTGGAATCCCCAGACGACGAGTCTGCGCTTCAATGCTCAGCGGAATGCTGGCGGCGCTGGAACGGCT
This sequence comes from Pseudomonas sp. TH06, assembly GCF_016651305.1. Lineage (GTDB taxonomy): Bacteria > Pseudomonadota > Gammaproteobacteria > Pseudomonadales > Pseudomonadaceae > Aquipseudomonas. The sequence goes on from NZ_JAEKEC010000001.1 coordinate 1,879,488, forward strand.
GGTGAACGCGAACGTCAGCACCGGCCAGATCTTGCGGAAGAAACGCAGTGGGTTGATCCCGGCCGCCGACACCAGCAAGCCGTGCACCACGAACATCAGGCCCAGACCGAGGTACGAGACCACGACGAAACTGCCGAGCTTGATGATGTCTTGCAGGTTGGAACCGGCGACCACTTTGGTCATCAGCGCCAGCACGCCGTACGGGGTCAGTTTCATCACCAGACGCACCAGACGCATCACCCAGGCTTGCAGGGTGTCGATGGCGTTGATCACTTTCTGACCTTTCTCGACGTCGTCCTTGAGCAGTTGCAGCGCGGCAACCCCGAGGAATGCAGCGAAAATCACCACGCTGATGATCGAGGTCGGCTTGGCCCGCGCCAGATCAGCGAACGGGTTCTGCGGGATGAACGACAGCAGCAGTTGCGGCACATTCAGGTCGGCAACCTTACCGGCATAGTCGCTCTGAATGGTTTGCAGACGGGCCATTTCCTGGGTGCCGGCAACCAGACCTTCAGCGGTGAGGCCGAACAGGTTGGTCAGGCCGATACCGATCAGCGCCGCAATCGCCGTGGTGAACAGCAACGTGCCGATGGTCAGGAAACTGATCTTGCCCAACGAAGACGCGTTGTGCAGGCGCGCCACGGCGCTGAGGATCGAAGCGAACACCAGCGGGATAACGATCATTTGCAGCAACTGCACATAGCCGTTGCCGACCAGATCGAACCAGCCGATCGAGGCTTTCAATACCGGGTTGCCGGCACCGTAAACGGTGTGCAGGGCGACGCCGAAGGCCACGCCCAACACCAGCGCGAGCAGGACTTTTTTCGCCAGGCTCCACGAGGTGTGACGGGTTTGCGCCAGACCGAAGAGCAGGGCAAGGAACACCAGCAAGTTAAGAATCAACGGTAGGTTCATGAGAACTCCAGAAAGACTTTGCCAACAGCCTTCCGGGGCTGCTGCGAACCGGCAAGCCTAACAGTTTGATTTCCAATGATTTAATACCGAAATTGAAGGTCGTCCGTCGTTTTTGGAATAAGCGTGTGTCGCTCTCGGCAATGTTTCTGGCGCGATGGGGACGTGAGCGGTCGCTGACAGACGAGGACTGTCACACTTATTTGTTAGCGTCGATGTCTTTAGCTCAGGGAGAAAGCATCGATGAAGTTCGCACCGAAATTTCTGGCTGTCGCACTGGCTGTGGGGATGGGCCTGGCCTCTCAGGCTTTCGCCACCGACCTGAAACACTGGCCGGCGGATCAGGCCAAGGCACTGGACGCGATGATCGCCGCCAATGCCAACAAGGGTAACTACGCGGTGTTCGACATGGACAACACCAGTTACCGCTACGACCTCGAAGAGTCCTTGCTGCCGTTCATGGAAAACAAGGGCCTGATCACCCGCGACAAGCTTGACCCCTCCCTGAAGCTGATGCCGTTCAAGGACACCGCTGACCACAAGGAAAGCCTGTTCAGTTACTACTATCGCCTCTGCGAAGTCGACGACATGGTCTGCTACCCGTGGGTGGCGCAAGTCTTCTCCGGTTTCACCCTCAAGGAACTCAAAGGCTACGTCGATGAGCTGATGGCTTCGGGCAAACCGGTGCCGGCGACTTATTACGAAGGCGATGTGGTCAAGAACCTCGACGTTCAGCCGCCGAAAATCTTCACTGGCCAGGTTGAGCTGTACAACAAGCTGATGGAGAACGGCATCGAGGTTTACGTGATGACCGCCGCTTCCGAAGAACTGGTGCGGATGGTCGCGGCCGATCCGAAGTACGGCTACAACGTCAAACCGCAGAACGTCATTGGCGTGACCACCCTGTTGAAAAACCGCGAAACCAACGAACTGACTACCGCACGTAAGCAGATCACTGCCGGCAAGTACGACGAGAAGGCCAACCTCGGTCTAGAGCTGACGCCGTACCTGTGGACGCCGGCGACCTGGATGGCCGGCAAGCACGCGGCGATCCTGACTTACATCGACGAATGGAAAAAACCGGTCCTGGTGGGTGGCGATACCCCGACCAGCGACGGTTATATGCTGTTCCACGATGTAGACGTGGCCAAGGGCGGCATTCACTTGTGGGTGAACCGCAAGGACAAATACATGACGCAGTTGAACGGCATGATGGCCAAGCACGCGGCGGCGCAGGCCAAGGAAGGGTTACCGGTGACAGCGGACAAGAACTGGGTGATCGTCAAGCCGGAAGAAATCCAGTAAGACCGAGTCGCTCCCATCGCGAGCAGGCTCACTCCTACAGGGGAACGCATTCCAATTGTAGGAGTGAGCCTGCTCGCGATGGGGTCCTCATGCTCACCAATAATTTCAGCCAAGCAAAAAAATGCCCCGCACTTGGCGGGGCATTTTTATTCGGCGGCTGAAACTTACAGGCCGTCGAGCATTGCCTTGTTACGCACAGCACCTTTGTCGGCGCTAGTCGCCAACAGAGCGTAGGCCTTGAGGGCGGTGGTCACCTTGCGAGGACGAATCTCGACCGGTTTCCAGCCTTTCTTGTCCTGCTCGGCGCGGCGTGCAGCCAGTTCTTCATCGCTGACCAACAGGTTGATCGAGCGGTTCGGAATGTCGATCAGCACTTTGTCGCCGTCCTGCACCAGACCGATCGCGCCGCCGGCCGCAGCCTCTGGCGAAGCGTGACCGATGGACAGGCCCGACGTACCGCCGGAGAAACGGCCGTCGGTCAGCAGTGCACAGGCTTTGCCCAGACCTTTGGATTTCAGGTACGAAGTCGGGTAGAGCATTTCCTGCATGCCCGGGCCGCCTTTCGGGCCTTCGTAGCGAATGATGACGATGTCACCGGCCTTCACTTCGTCGGCGAGGATGCCGCGTACGGCACTGTCCTGGCTTTCAAAGATTTTCGCGTTGCCTTCGAAGACGTGGATCGATTCGTCGACACCGGCGGTTTTCACCACGCAGCCGTCGAGGGCGATGTTGCCGTACAGCACGGCCAGGCCACCTTCTTGCGAATAGGCGTGTTCGACGCTGCGGATGCAGCCGTTTTCACGGTCGTCATCCAGGGTTTCCCAACGGGTCGACTGGCTGAACGCGGTCTGAGTCGGGATGCCGGCAGGACCAGCCTTGAAGAAGTGATGAACCGCTTCATCGTTGGTCTGGGTGATGTCCCACTTGGCGATCGCTTCTTCCATGCTGCGGCTGTGCACGGTCGGCAGGTCGGTGTGCAGCAGGCCACCACGGGCCAGCGAACCGAGGATGCTGAAGATGCCGCCAGCGCGGTGCACGTCTTCCATGTGGTACTTCTGGATGTTCGGCGCGACTTTGCACAGCTGTGGAACGCTGCGCGACAGGCGATCAATGTCACGTAGGTCGAAATCGATCTCGGCTTCCTGGGCGGCAGCGAGCAAGTGCAGGATGGTGTTGGTCGAACCGCCCATGGCGATGTCGAGCGTCATCGCGTTCTCGAACGCCTTGAAGTTGGCGATGTTGCGTGGCAGCACCGATTCGTCGTTCTCGCCGTAGTAACGCTTGCACAGCTCGACGATGGTGCGGCCAGCCTGCAGGAACAACTGCTCGCGATCGCTGTGGGTGGCGAGGGTCGAACCGTTGCCCGGCAACGCGAGGCCGAGGGCTTCGGTCAGGCAGTTCATCGAGTTGGCGGTGAACATGCCGGAGCACGAACCGCAGGTCGGGCAGGCGCTGCGCTCGTACTCAGCGACTTTCTCGTCAGAAGCGCTTTCGTCAGCGGCGATCACCATGGCATCGACGAGGTCGAGGCCGTGGGACGCGAGTTTGGTCTTGCCGGCTTCCATCGGGCCGCCGGAAACGAAGATCACCGGAATGTTCAGGCGCAAGGCAGCCATCAGCATGCCCGGGGTGATCTTGTCGCAGTTGGAAATGCACACGATGGCGTCGGCGCAATGGGCGTTGACCATGTACTCGACGGAGTCGGCGATGATTTCGCGGCTCGGCAGCGAATACAGCATGCCGTCGTGGCCCATGGCGATGCCGTCATCCACGGCGATGGTGTTGAATTCTTTCGCTACACCGCCGGCGCGCTCGATTTCGCGGGCGACCAGTTGACCGAGGTCTTTGAGGTGCACATGGCCCGGCACGAACTGGGTGAACGAGTTGGCAATGGCGATGATCGGCTTTTTGAAGTCGTCATCTTTCATCCCGGTGGCGCGCCACAGTGCGCGGGCGCCGGCCATGTTGCGGCCGTGGGTGGATGTTTTCGAGCGGTAATCTGGCATGGAACACTCCGGGCGGCTAATCACTTACTAATCAGGTGCTAAAGGGGAGAGAGCTTCTATTGACGTCTGGAACACTCAGAAATGGCCGTGTGTCCGGAAGTTGCCGATGACGTTGCGGGATCGCCGCTGGTCTCAGCCTGAGCTCATAAACCCGCCGGGGGATGAATGGCGATGAATCAGCCGATTCTACACCGCTGGCGTCTGGAGGGAATGGCGCAAAGCATTGTTCCAGTGCCGACGGTGCATGTGGCATGACGACCGGCAGGATTAATCGCTGCCAGGTTGCACGAGCGCATTGGCCTGAGCGCTTCTGGTGCGCCGGCTGATCGCGCTGTTGAGTGCCAGCGCGACGCAACTGAGCAGTACAAAACTGTAACCCAGCGTGGCTTGCAGATTGGCCGGGCTCAGACTGATCAAGGCGCTGATCAATCCACCACTAATGAAAATGATTGTGCTGCCCGCCGAAGCCGAGGTGCCGGCGTTTTCGGGAAACAGAGCCATGGCCCGAGAGGTGGCGGCCGGCCGTGTGATGGTGGTGCCAGCGGTGCAGATCAGCATCGGTATCAGCACCGTGGCCGGGGCCAGCGCGTGATTGGCGGCCAGATACAGCATGGCCAGTCCCGATAGCAGAATCAGGCTCAGCCCGGTAATGATTTGTCGGCCTGGCGTGATGCGTCGATTGAGCACGCTGGCGGCAATGCCGCCAACAATATAGGCCGCCCCGTAAACCAGCAGAATCAGCGAAAAGTCATAAGGTGCGAGTTGTAGCTGATCCATGAAAATCAGCGGCGAAATCACGATGAACGAAAAGTGGCAGGCGAAGGCGAACGCCGATATCAACCAGTAACCAACGGATTCGAAGTTTCCCAGCACCCGCCGGTAAGACTGAATGAAACCCAAGCGCGCGCCACTGCTGGCCGGGCGACTGTTGTCCAGTAGCACCCAGGCCTTGATAAGTACGACTGCCGCGAGTGCAGTAAATACCCAGAAGCTGCCGCGCCAGCCAAGTGTGGCTTGCAGAAAGGTGCCGGCCAGCGGCGACACCGATATGAAGATCCCGCTGGCGGTGACCATCAGGATACGCAGGCGATCGCGCTCCTCACCTTCAAACAGATCCTGCACCAGTGCCTGGGACAGCACGAAACAACCGCAGCCCACTGCCTGTACGACACGGAATATCAGGAACAGCGTGTAATCGCTGGTCATCACACAGCCAAGGGCACCGAGCATCGACACGCTCATCCCGGCGAGCAACAAGCCCTTGCGACCGATCACATCCGACAGTGGGCCGATCAGTACCTGGGCAAATGCGATACCCACGGCGAACAGGCTGATCGACAGTGCGATGTCCGCCGGGGTTGTCTGGAAGTGCGCGGCCAGTGCCGGAAACGAAGGAAGCAGGACATCCAGTGGGAACACGCCGAGCAGCACCATCGCCAGCAACAGGCTGACAGCCCCGCGACGCTGACGGGGGGTTACCACGGATTTTCCTTTATCCATCGATCAGTCCTGCCTTGGTAAAAAGTGTCTGGTTATAGGGCGAAGCGAAGAAACCGGCCTTGTGCAGTGCATCCAGCGTAGCGATAGAGCCTGATTTTGCACGTGCACGGCTGGCCTGCGCCGTTGCCATGCTGCCGACAATATTCTTCACATCGCTGTCGGCGATGCCCGCCCCGCGCAGGCTTTGTTGCAGCCAGCGTTCGTCGGCCTCGAAGAAAATGCCAATGATCTCCAGCAGCGTTTTGCTCACAAATGTGCGCTGGCGAATATTCATGGACAGCCAGAGGTAGTGGAACACTTCCGCGAAGTAGCGACTGTGGCGGGCTTCGTCGGCCAGATGATCGCGCAGCATGTCGTTCACACTGGACACCAGGCTGTCGCGGCAAACGTCCAGCAGTTCCCGGGCAATGATGGTTTCCGAAACGAATCCGAGCAGAAACCATGCCAGTGAACGTTGTTTCTCCGGGGTGCGGGCGATCAATGCGTTCATGCGCGTGATGCGCTTGGGTATCGCGGGGCGCCCGCCAATCTTGTAGAGAGTGGCGACCTGTTCGGCGAGACGATTGGAGAACAGCGCGTGGTAGCCCTCGTCGGTGTAGAGCTGCAGCGCTGCGTGTTTCATCGCCAGAGGCACATAAACGGGCAGTTCCCGGTGCGCTATGACTTCAACCGCGCGATTGACGATGCGATGCTCGAGCAAGGTGGTGTAGTCGAGAAAGTACACCAGGTGGTTGGCGGTCAGTCGGTGCAGCACCTCACGGCCTGCGGCCTGAATCGCTGGATGAGCCAGGTAGGGCAGGAAGCCGGGTGGAAACCAGTAACGGCTTTCGAGTTGTTGCTGCACATCGTCCGGCAACTGATAGTTGTGGGTGCTGGTGCGTACCGAGGCGCGACTGTCCCACTCCCCCAGGGTAAATTTGAGCGCCCATGACACGGGTACTTCGGCCGAATCCGGAGTCAGGACGGTCATGCTTGTACCTCGCGCAGCAGATCGTGCATTTCCTGACACATGGCCTGACCGTCGCTTTCCCCGCAGCCGACAAAGAACAGCGGTTGCTCGGCGCTTTCCTCAAGCTTGAGCAGTGCTTCGACTTGCCTGTCGGCAAACGCTCCGGTCAACCAGGTGTTGAGGCCGAGTGCTGTGGCCACCAACTGAAAGGTTTGCGACAGATGACCGGCTTCCACGAATGCCATGCGATAGGCCCGTGAGTGCTCGTATTTCCACCAGAGCCGATCGAATCGGGCGGTGATGAACAGGCCCAGCGGCAGGTTGTTGATGAAATGCTGGCCGCCGAGCAAAACGCCGAGCGCGGATTGAGGCAATGAATTGACCCGGCTGAGGGCGTGGTCGGTCGGCTCATAGGCGTAGATCCCAGGCTCGAGATCGTCGACGTTCTGCACCAGCAGAAAACCTTCGCAGGCGTTCAGACCGCCGCCGGAAGGGCTGCTGCGGCGTGCGCCGAGACCGTCAGCGATGCTGTCGTCGCCGCCACTGTCGCGCTCGTGCAGGTAACCGAGCGAAAGGTAAAGCAGGGTGCCCACGTCATCGAGCGTCATCGCCGCGCCGGTATAGGTGCGACAGGTTTTTCGCTGGAGCAGGGCGTGAGTCAGGCTGTCGTCGCGCAATTCTTGCGGGTGGGGCAAAGCGATGGACTGCCCGGTTTCCTGATGTTGGCGTTCTTTCGCGGGAGCCGGTGTAGCCAGGACTTCGTTGCAGTGAGCCAGATATTGCCTGGACCACTCATGAATATTCTGTGGGGTGTGTTCGCAGGGAATGTTTTGCGTGCCGATATGATAGATCTTCGACAGTTCATCCCAGCCCCACTGTGGACTGTCGATTTTTGAAACGGTTAGGATGCCCGCACTTAATAGTTGTGTGTCTATTATGCTGAGCGTGTCGAACAGGTCGGGGTTGTTGATTAGTTGGGTAAGTCGGATCGAATAGTCAAGATCGAGTTCATGTTGAGTGTGATCCTTGTAGTTCCATATTATTTGTCCCGGCGAGCGCGGCAATATAAACAGGTAAGGGTTTATGTACATGTGGTTTGATTACTCTGGATAAAATCGAAAAGGACGCTGGGTTGCCGGCACTTCCCGGCGTCCTGCCTTACTTAGCGGGCTTTAGGGGCAACCAGAAAAGCCAGGTTGGCGATTTTGTTGGTTTCCAGATAAATGGTTTTCATGATGTGAACTCCTTGTTCGTTGATAGTTGAAGTCACCTTGTGGTGACAACTTCATAATAGTTTGTAATGGATTATTGGCAAGTGGATATTAAGTAGGAATATTCCAGTAATTTTGTCGGATCGATCTTTAGCTGGAGTTGGACTTTGTAGGGTAAGTTTCAATAATTAAAAGACGTAAGGAAATGTCCTGCACGTTATTAGGAAGGCCGTGTAGGAAGTTTTGATGGTTGAAGCAGAAAGTGCGCCCTGGCTGGCATGGGCTGGCGTAAAGCAAACGGGGAGCCTGCTGGCTCCCCGTCATCCGCATTGATCAGCTGTTTGGCAGCAGGCGGCAGGTGATGCTCTTGATGTAGCGGGTTTCGGCGATCGCCGGGTGCACTGGGTGATCTGGGCCCTGACCGCCACGCTCCAGCAACTGGATGTTGCGATCCAGGTGACGGGCGCTGGTCAGCAGGATGTTCTGCAGGTCATCTTCCGGCAGGTGCATCGAGCACGAAGCGCTGACCAGGATGCCGTCCTTGTTGAGCAGACGCATGGCTTGCTCGTTCAGGCGACGGTAGGCGCCTTCACCGTTTTTCATGTCTTTCTTGCGTTTGATGAACGCCGGCGGGTCGGCCACGATCACGTCGAAGCGCTCTTCGCTGGCTTTCAGTTCTTTCAGCGCTTCAAAGACGTCGCCTTCAATGCAGGTCATCTTGTCGGCGAAGCCGTTCAGGGCAGCATTGCGCTCGACACCGTCGAGGGCGAAAGCCGAGGCATCGACGCAGAACACTTCGCTGGCGCCGAAAGCAGCAGCCTGCACGCCCCAGCCACCGATGTAGCTATAAAGGTCGAGCACGCGTTTGCCTTTGGCGTAAGGTGCCAGGCGCGCGCGGTTCATGCGGTGGTCGTAGAACCAGCCGGTTTTCTGGCCCTGAATGACCGGGGCTTCGAACTTCACGCCGTTCTCTTCCAGCGCAACCCACTCCGGCACCAGGCCGAACACGGTTTCGACGTAGCGGTTGAGGCCTTCGGCGTCACGGGCGGCGGAATCGTTCTTGAACAGAATGCCGCTTGGCTTGAGCACTTGGGTCAGCGCGGCGATCACGTCATCTTTATGCGCTTCCATGGTCGCCGAAGCGATCTGGACCACGAGGATGTCGCCGAAACGGTCGACGACCAAGCCTGGCAGCAAGTCGGAATCACCGTAGACCAGGCGATAGAACGGCTTGTCGAACAGACGCTCGCGCAGCGACAGGGCGACGTTCAGACGATGCACCAGCAGCGATTTGTCCAGCGCAACTTTGGTGTCGCGCGACAGCAGGCGGGCGCAGATCAGGTTATTCGGGCTCATCGCGACGATGCCCAGCGGCTTACCGCCGGCGGCTTCGAGGATCGCCTGATCGCCGGCGTTGAAGCCGTGCAGTGGCGTGGCGGCCACATCGATTTCGTTGCTGTAGACCCACAGGTGACCGGCGCGCAGGCGACGGTCGGCATTGGCTTTGAGGCGCAAGCTAGGCAGGGACATGACGTCGCTCCGGAAAAAAGAGCGGGAGTATACCGTGTTGTCCCGCCCGATTGGCCGGCGAGTGGACATGTGGCGCGACAGCAACGGTGAGAGGACTTACCCGTGGCGAGGGGATTTATCCCCGATGGACGGCGCAGCCGTCCCAAATATCTCCAACGGTAAGTCTGATCATAGAGCTGTCAGGTTTGCGACTGCTGCGCAGTCGATCGGGGATAAATCCCCTCACCACAAGGGCAATTCAATCAGACAGCGCTTCGATCAATTCCTTGCTGAACGCCGGAATGTCATCCGGCTGGCGGCTGCTGATCAAGTGCCCGTCTCTGACCACTTCCTGATCGACCCAGTGCGCCCCGGCATTCACCAGATCATCCTTGAGCGTCTTGTAACTGGTGATGGTTTTACCGTTGACCAGCCCTGCCGAAATCAGCAGCCAGCTACCATGGCAGATCACCGCAATCGGTTTACCGGCCGAGGTGCCGGTCTTGACCAGATGCTGGGCATCCTGATCGATGCGGATGGTATCGGAGTTCTGTACGCCGCCGGGCAGCACGATCGCGTCATATTGCTCGCTGCTGGCGGCCTGGAAAGTCTGATTGACCGTGAAGTCGTCCGCCGGTTTGTCGTGGTTCCAGCCTTTGACCGTACCTTCCTCGGCCGAGAGGATATCGACCTGCGCACCGGCCTGTTCCAGCGCCTGCTTGGGACCGGTCAATTCAACCTGTTCGAAACCATCGGTTACCAAAAAAGCGACGCGCTTGCCGTTGAGTGAAGTAGCCATCAATAAGCTCCTGAGTCTGTTGGAAATAGCCGCGCCACGGGATCGAAATGAACCGTCGGGCATTACAGAGTCCGAAGCCGGGGCTTGAATGAAAGTTCCTGACAATTGCCCACTGGTGTGTCGTCTCGCGGTTTTTAGGGGTTAGAATCGCCGCCTGTCCCAGAGTGTGTACTTATGTCCCAAGAGCTGACCACCGAACAGATTCAACAATCCCTGCAGGGCATCAGCGTGCCCGCGCAGCCGCAGATCATGGTGGATCTGCAAATGGAGCAGTACATGCCCGACCCGGACCTGGAGGTGATCGCCAAGCTGATCGCCCAGGATCCCGGCCTGTCTGGCTCGCTGCTGAAAATCGTCAACTCGCCGTATTACGGCTTAAGCAACAAGATCACTTCGATCCAGCGCGCGGTGAATTTGCTGGGTAGCCGTTCGATCATCAACCTGATCAACGCGCAGTCGATCAAGGGCGAGATGAATGACGACACTATCGTCACCCTCAATCGTTTCTGGGACACAGCCCAGGACGTGGCGATGACTTGCCTGACCCTGGCCAAGCGCATCGGCACCCAGGCTGGCGACGAGGCATATGCTCTTGGCCTGTTTCACGACTGCGGCGTGCCGTTGATGCTGCAACGTTTTCCCAATTACATGTCGGTGCTGGAAAAGGCTTACGCCAATGCCAGCGCCGAATGCCGTGTGGTGGACACTGAAAACGCCGAGTTCAACACCAACCACGCGGTGGTCGGTTATTACACCGCCAAGTCCTGGCGTCTGCCGGAGCACGTCAGCGCGGCCATCGCCAATCACCACAATGCCCTGGCAGTTTTCAGCGATGAGTCGTCGCGCAACAGTCAGCTGAAAAACCTGTTGGCGATTCTCAAGATGGCCGAGCACATCTGCGCCTCGTATCGCGTGCTGGGCAACCAGACCGAAGATTTCGAATGGAACGCTGTCGGGCCGTTGGTACTCGATTACGTAGGGCTGTCGGATTACGACTTCGAAACCCTCAAGCAAACGATCCGCGACCTCGGCGCGCATTGATTCGAGAACCTCATGCCTGAATTGCCGGAAGTCGAAACCACCCGCCGGGGCATTGCCCCGCATCTGGAAGGCCAGCGCGTCAGCCGGGTGATCGTGCGTGACCGGCGGCTGCGCTGGCCGATCCCCGAGGACCTTGATGTGCGCCTGTCGGGGCAGCGCATCGTGTTGGTCGAGCGCCGGGCCAAATACCTGTTGATCAACGCCGAGGTCGGCACGTTGATCAGCCATTTGGGCATGTCGGGCAATCTGCGTCTGGTCGAGGTCGGGTTGCCGGCGCTCAAGCATGAGCATGTCGATATCGAACTGGAGTCGGGTCTGGCCCTGCGCTATACCGATCCACGGCGTTTCGGCGCGATGCTCTGGAGCAATGATCCGCTCAATCACGAATTGCTGATTCGTCTTGGGCCGGAGCCGTTGACCGACCTGTTCGACGGCGAGCGGCTGTTCCAGCTGTCACGCGGGCGTTCGATGGCGGTCAAGCCGTTCATCATGGACAACGCGGTGGTGGTCGGGGTCGGCAATATCTACGCGACCGAAGCGTTGTTTGCCGCCGGCATCGATCCGCGTCGCGAAGCCGGTGGCATTTCCCGCGGGCGTTATCTGAAACTGGCGATCGAGATCAAACGCATCCTTGCTGCGGCCATTGAGCGCGGCGGCACCACATTGCGTGATTTCATCGGTGGTGACGGGCAGCCGGGCTATTTCCAGCAGGAACTGTTTGTTTACGGCCGTGGCGGCGAACACTGCAAGGTCTGTGGTACCGGATTGCGCGAAGTGAAGCTGGGTCAGCGCGCGAGTGTGTTCTGCCCACGCTGCCAGAGCTGAAGCAAAAAGCTTAAAAAGTCCTACGGTCTATAGTGAGTTGTCTCACTGTTCAGCCCGAAGGATCGTGCCATGAAATCCTTGCAAGTCCTCTTTCTCACGCTGCTGCTGTGTTCCAGCCAGGCTGCTCAAGCCACGGAAAACGGTAGCGGTGATCCGCGCTACGCCATCCAGAACCCACCTGCCTACGCCATGATCGGTGATTTGCTGATTGCCCGACCTTTGCTGGTGGTGGCGACAGTGATCGGTGCGGGCGTATTTGTCGTGTCGCTGCCGTTTACCGCGCTGGGTGGCGGGGTCGGCGATGCGGGGCAGGCGCTGGTCGTGGATCCGGCAAAAGCGGCGTTTGTGCGGTGTCTGGGGTGTACGGGGGAGGGGTTTGAGCAGCGCGAGTGAATCGGGATTTGTTGTGAGGCTGATGGCCCCATCGCGAGCAGGTTCGCTCCCACAGTTTGAAATGCATTCCAATGTGGGAGCGAGCCTGCTCGCGAAGAGGGCCGAACAGGCGCTGAAGGACTCAGGCCTTGCCGGTGATCTTGCGGTACTTCTCCATCAACTGTTCTTCAGTCTCCGGATGCGCTTCGTCCAGTGGGATGCAATCCACCGGGCAGACCTGTTGGCACTGCGGTTCGTCGTAGTGGCCGACGCACTGGGTGCACAGGTTCGGGTCGATCACATAGATCTCTTCGCCTTGGGAGATGGCGGCGTTCGGGCACTCGGGTTCGCAGACGTCGCAGTTGATGCAATCGTCGGTGATGATCAGGGACATGCTAACTCCAGCCGGGGCGGCAGGCCCGGGCGCTATAAATCAATGCGCGCAATTGTGCCGCATTGGCGAGCGCAGTGCACGTTGCTGCGATCAAGGGCTGCAATCAAAAGCCAGGATCGCAGCCTTCGACAGCGCCTACTTTTTGAAGCGTAGGGTCAGGGCGTCGGCCACGGCCGGGTGGACGAACTTGCTGATATCGCCGCCCAGCGCGGCAATTTCCCGGACCAACGTCGAGGAAATGAACGAATAACGCTCGGACGGCGTGAGAAACAGGCTCTCCACGTCCGGCGCCAACTGGCGGTTCATGTTGGCCAGCTGAAATTCGTATTCGAAGTCCGACACCGCACGCAAACCACGCAGGAACACGTTGGCATTCTGCTCTTTGGCGAAATGCGCCAGCAGCGTCGAGAAGCCGACCACTTCCACGTTCGGCAGGTGTTTGGTGACCTCGCGAGCCAGTTCAACCCGTTGTTCCAGCGGGAACAGCGGATTTTTCTTGGGGCTGGCGGCGACGGCAATGATCACGTGGTCGAACAGGCGCGAGGCGCGTTCGACCAGATCGCCATGGCCCTTGGTAATAGGGTCGAAGGTACCTGGGTACAACACTCGGTTCATCGCGTCGTCCTGGCGGGAGTCCGTTGGGGAGTCGGATGGTATCGCAGCCGTCCCGGTCGGCCAAGTCGCCTGTTGGGTAAGAAAGCACTATAGACGAAGGGAATATTCTGCTTTTTCATGGATTTTTCAGCCGATCGGCAAGGGCCGTCGCCAATTGTGCCGTCAGGCCATACACCGATAATTGCGGGTTGGCGCCGATGCTGGTGGGGAACAGCGAGCCGTCGTGGATCGACAGATTACTCAGCTGATGATGACGACCGAGGCTGTCGGTGACCGCGGTTTTCGGCTCTTCGCCCATCGCGCAGCCACCCATGACGTGGGCGCTGCCCAGTCGCGTGCGATACAACTCAAGGCTCAAGCCATCGATCAGGCTGCGCGCCTCGGCCAGAGTTTTCACGTAGTGCGCGTCGGCATGCATCGGCATCACCGTTTTGGCGCCGCCGGCAAACTGGATCTCGGCCATGCTGTGGAACGCACGGCGCAGGCCCTCCCAAGCGTACGGTGAAACCTGATAGTCGAGCACCGGCGAGCCGTCGCCGCGCAGTTCGACATTGCCACCGGGACTGTCCGGGTGAAAGCCGTCGCGCAGTAGCGCCAGCATCGCGTGGGTGTGTGGCAGATCAGCCATGTGTTCGGCGTTCTGCTGACCGAAACCGCCGAGCAGGGTGGCCGCCAGCGCCGGGTGCAGCGGCGGTACTTCGAGTTTGTAGCCCATCGGCCCGGTCGCGCCGTCCTTCCACTGGAAATAGTCCGAGTAGATTGACTGCGGCGCACCGTAGAACGGGTTGATCACCTCGTCGAAGCGTGCGGCGGACATGTTCACCAAATGCAGAAACGTGCGTTTACCCAAACGCTGATGCGGGTCCGGCGCATCCGAGCGCAGCAGCAGCGCCGGACTGTTGATACCGCCACCGGCCAGCACGTAGTGCCGTGCCTTGACGGTGATCTTGCGCCCGGTCGGCTCGACGCAGCGCTCGTCCATCGCCACGCATTGCAGGCCGGAGATTTTGTCGCCGTTGATCAACAGCTTTTCCGCACGGGCCAGATAAAGCAGTTCACCGCCCTTTTCCAGGGTTGCCGGAATGGTCGTGACCATCATTGATTGCTTGGCATTGGTCGGGCAGCCCATGCCGCAGTAACCGAGGTTCCAGCAGCCGCGCACGTTGCGCGGGATCACGTGCCAGCTGTAGCCGAGTTGCTCGCAACCTTTACGGATCACGTCGTTGTTGGCGTTGGGTGGGACCATCCACGGCGCGACGCCGAGGCGCTGCTCCATTTTTTCGAACCATGGCGCCATGTCGGCAGGGCTGTGGCCTTTGACGTTGTGCTCTCTGGCCCAATGCTCAAGGGTCGGTTCCGGGGTGCGGAAGCTCGATGTCCAGTTGATCAGCGTCGTGCCGCCCACTGCGCGGCCCTGCAGGATAGTGATCGCGCCGTCCTTGCTCATGCGGCCGATGCCTTCCTGATAGAGGCTGCTGTAGGCCTTGTCTTCGAGCATTTTGAAGTCTGTGCTGGTTTTCAGCGGACCTTCTTCGATCAGCAACACCTTATAGCCGGCGGCACTGAGGATTTCCGCCGTGGTGCCGCCACCGGCGCCACTGCCGATGATCGCGACGTCGGCCTCGAGGGTCAGATCGTCGGTGAGTTGGGCGCCGTTGTAGGTTTTCCAGCCTCGGGCGAGGCCTTCGCGAAACGGGTCGGGTACGGGCATCGATCAGGTTCTCTTTTATTATTCTGGATGCAGTGGTGGGGCAACTGGCGCCATCGCGGGCAAGCCCGCTCCCACAGGGTTCGGGTGATGTCTAGACGACTGGCGGGCCGGGGTAGCCGCAATGTGCCCAGGATTCGGCGCGGGTGTACCAGGCCATCATCACCATTTGCTGCAAGGAGCTGTGACCCATGCGCAGCAGGCTCAGCGAACTGTTTTGCCAGCGGTCGAGGAAATGACGGATGGCCTCGGGACTGGCGTTCTCCCAACTGCCCCAGATCCCGGTCAGCGGCCCGCGCGTCACGGCCATGCCCAACACATCGAACAGTTGGCGGGTGAGCTTGAGCATTTCCGGCGACAGATGATCGAGGCTGTAGTCCAGCGATTTGAGCGTGCCGTCGACGGCGCTCGGCATCCGCTCGGCCGTCACGGCGCCGTCGAGCATCACTGGAATCAGTGCGCGCAAAAACAGCAGATCGCCGTCGCGTAATGCAATGAAACCATTGGCCGCGACGCTCGACGAACAGCCGCTGAGGCTGGCGCCGACGCCAGCGGTGGCAAGGAACGCCGTGGCGCCGAGGCTGAATTTCAGCAGGCCACGGCGCGACAGCGCAGGTGTATCGGTCAGGCTTGGGTGCATTGTTGTTATTACCCGCTGGCGATGACGAAGGATTAGCGAATGAACAGCTTCTGGATCAGCTTCTGAATGGATTTGCCGTAGGGCGGGTAAATCAATCTGGCCGCGTTGAAGCGCTGTTTAACCAGCACCCCTTTGGCTTTGCTGAACGTCAGAAAACCCTCGTGTCCGTGGTAATGGCCCATGCCCGAGGCACCGATGCCGCCGAAGGGCATGTCGTCCTGCGCTACATGCAGCAGCGTGTCGTTCAGGCACACACCGCCGGAATGGGTTTCGTGCAGCACGCGGTTCTGTTCGCGTTTGTCGTAGCCGAAGTAGTAAAGAGCCAGAGGACGTGGCCGCTGATTGATGTAAGCGAATGCCTGCTCCAGATCCTTGTAGGGCACGATCGGCAGCAGCGGGCCAAAGATTTCGTCCTGCATCACCGTCATCTCGTCGCTGACATTCAACAGCACGCTGTGCGGCATGCGCCGGCCCTGCCCCTGATCGAACAGCGGGATCAGCAGCGCGCCTTTGCTGGTGGCGTCGCTGACGTAGCCGTTGAGCCGGGCCAACTGGCGTTCGTTGATGATCGCCGTGTAGTCCGGGTTATCGGCGAGGGTTGGATAAAAACTCTGCACAGCCTGGCGATAGGCTTCGACGAAGCCGCCAACCCGGTCTTCCGGGACCAATACGTAATCGGGAGCGACGCAGGTCTGCCCGGCGTTGAGGGTTTTGCCGAAGGCGATGCGCTCGGCGGCATCCTTGAGCGGCACGTCGCGCGAGACGATGGCCGGGGATTTGCCACCCAGTTCCAGCGTCACCGGCGTGAGGTTTTCCGCGGCAGCGCGCATCACATGTTTGCCGATACTGGTGGCGCCGGTGAACAGCAGGTGATCGAAGCGCAAACGGGAAAACGCCACGCCGATATCGGCTTCGCCCAGCACCACGCAGACCAGGTCTTCAGGGAAGATCCGCGCCAGCAATTTCTTGAGCAACAGCCCGGTGGCCGGGGTCGATTCGCTGAGTTTGAGCATCACCCGGTTACCCGCAGCCAAGGCTCCGACCAACGGGCCGATGGCCAGATAGAGAGGGTAATTCCACGGCACGATGACGCCGACCACGCCCAATGGCTGGTAGACCACTTTCGCCGAGGCAGGCTGGAAAGCCATGCCGACCTTGCGCCGTGATGGCTTCATCCAGCCATTGAGATGCCGGCTGGCGTAATGGATGCCATGCAGGCTCGGCATCAGTTCGGCGAGCAGGGTTTCGTCGGCGCTGCGGTGGCTGAAATCGGCGCTGATCGCCTCGATCAGCGCCTGGCGTTCATCGCTCAGCAATTCACGCAGCGCCTTGAGCCATTGCTGGCGCTGGGCCGCAGGTGGCATCGGGTTGGCGGCGTATGCGGCCCGTTGCGCAGCGAACTGCCGATCAAGCTCTTCCAGTGGCTGTTGCAGCGTTTGCAGGTAGGCAATGTCGGCAGTCATGGTCGGCTCCGGAATTATTGTAGTGAGGAACTTTTTAGAGTCTATGCTCTAGAAAGTCAAATGACTTCCATGCACGGCAGTGTTTTATCCATTTCCGGATAGGTCGTAAGATGCCCCTCATCGCACTCTGAATTAAAGCTCAAGCCATGGCCCCACGAATAAAAACCAGCGAGCGTATCGTGCTGAACAGCCTCGAGCTGTTCAATCAGCAGGGCGAACGCAGCATCAGCACCAATCACATCGCTGCCCACATGGAGATTTCTCCGGGCAACCTGTACTACCACTTCCCCAACAAGCAGGCGATCATCGCCGTGTTGTTCAGTGAGTACGAAAGCCTTGTCGACAGCTTCCTGCGTCCGCCGCAGGGGCGCGCCGCGACGGTCGAAGACAAGCGCTTCTACCTCAAGGAGCTGTTATCGGCGATGTGGCGCTACCGCTTTCTGCACCGCGATCTCGAGCACCTGCTCGACAGCGATCCGGAGTTGGCCGCGCGCTATCGACGCTTTTCCCAGCGCTGCGTGATCCAGGGTGCGGCGATCTATGAAGGCTTCGTCGCCGCCGGGATCCTCGCAATGGATCGCGTGCAGATCGAATCCCTGACCCTCAACGCCTGGATCATCCTGACGTCGTGGGTACGCTTTCTGTGCACCACCCGGGAAAACTCCAACCACCTCAGCGAGCAAGCCATCAAACGTGGCGTGTATCAGGTGCTGGTGCTGGAAGCCGGGTTCGTCACCGATCAGGCGCGCGAGCAGGTCAATGCGCTGTTCGAGGAGTTCTACGTGCCGCTGGCCCAGGCCCTTGAAGACGTGAAGTAAATCGTTTCGTTGAAATCCCACAGGAGCCCGTTATGCCGATTGCGCAACTGATCAGCCCCAATGCTCTGGATGCTCGCAAGGAGCAACCGGGGCTGGTGATTCTCGATTGTCGTTTTGCCCTCGAAGACCCGGACTACGGGCAGCGCAGCTACGCTGAGGGGCATATTGCCGGGGCGGGTTTCGCCGATCTTGAGCGTGACCTCAGCGGCAAAGTGGTCAAGGGCGTGACCGGGCGTCATCCATTGCCGGAGCCGGCAGAACTGGTCGAGCGCTTGCAAGCCTGGGGCATCAATGCCGACAGCGACGTGGTTTTGTATGACGACGGCCCCGGTGCCTACGCGGCGCGAGCCTGGTGGTTGCTGGCGTGGCTGGGCAAGCGGGACGGTGTGTTCATTCTCGATGGCGGGCTCAAGGCCTGGCATGCGGCGGG
Source organism: Pseudomonas sp. TH06 (assembly GCF_016651305.1). Classification (GTDB taxonomy): domain Bacteria; phylum Pseudomonadota; class Gammaproteobacteria; order Pseudomonadales; family Pseudomonadaceae; genus Aquipseudomonas. Next base: position 1,897,985 of record NZ_JAEKEC010000001.1, read on the forward strand.
TTTGCCGCTGAGTCTGGATCCACCGACGATCACGCGTGGGACCTTCAGTGGGCAGCCGGACATGACCCTGCTGCTCAGCGCTGAACAATTACAACAGCGCCTCGGCCAACCGGCACTGACCTTGATCGATGCGCGGGCCTTGCCGCGCTTCAAAGGTGAAGTCGAGCCGATCGACCCGGTTGCCGGGCACATTCCCGGCGCTCGGTGCGCGGCGTTTACGGACAACCTCGGCAGTGACGGGCGATTCCTGCCGGCGGATCAACTCAAGCAACGCTTTGCCGCCAAACTGGGCGATCGCTCGCCAGCGGATCTGGTGGCGTATTGCGGCTCCGGCGTGACGGCATGTCACAACCTGTTTGCGTTGTGTCTGGCGGGTTATCCGCTGGGTTCGCTGTACGCCGGGTCGTGGAGCGAGTGGATCAACGAGCCCTCGCGCGGTATCGCTACTGGCGAATAAGATCAAAAGATCGCAGCCTTCGGCAGTTCCTACAGGGAATGCATTTCAATGTAGGAACTGCCGGAGGCTGCGATCTTTTAGCTTCCAAAGCGCGCATTGCGATACGCCGCCGGCCCCACGCCATAAACCTGCTTGAACTGCCGGCTCAGATGGCTTTGATCGGCAAACCCCAATTGCAGGGCGACTTCCACTGGCAAACAACCGCTTTGCAGCAACCCCCGGGCCGTGGCGATGCGTTGTTGCATCAACCAGGTATGCGGCGGCATGCCCGTCGCACGGCGGAACACCCGGGCGAAGTGAAAAGGCGAAAGATTGACCGCCGCTGCCAATTCTTCCAGCGATGGCGGCGCCGCCAGTTGCGCGTGCAGCAGTTCTTTGGCCAGCAGCACCGCCCGGTGTTCGTTGCCGGGTTTACCTGGGATCCGCACGGCGGTGTGACGCTGTAACAGCAACATCATCATTTCGCGCCACACGGTTTGCTGTTGCAGCGCGGTGGCCGGGCTTTCCAGCAAACGGTGCAACTGACAGAAACCGTTGACCAGATCCGGGTCGCGGTACAGCGTTTCGCCAAAGGCAGGCATCGGCGCGCTGGGCAGTTCCAGTTCGTCCAGCAACGCCATGACTTTCCCCGTATCGGGATAAAACGCCCGGTACAGCCAGCCGTCCTCGGTGCCCTTGTGGCCAGTGTGCAATTCATCCGGGTTGATCAGTACCAGCGTGCCGCTGCCCGCCAGATGTTCAGCGCCGCGATAACGATAACGCTGGGCGCCGGCCATGATCATGCCGATCACGTAGCCATCGTGAACATGCGGAGCAAAACGTTGCTCGATGTAGCGTGCCGACAGCAATTCGACCCCGGCCAGCGGCGTGGTTTGCCAGAAACGGATCGACTCGCCCTGATCGTTCATGACGTCAGGCGTGCCAGCCACTGCGGGATGCGCCGTTCCAGGTAATAACCCGGCTGACGCATCGAGCCATCGACGAAGCCGACGTGTCCGCCGCGAGTCTGCAATTCGAATTCGGTGCAGTCCGACAACTCAGTGGCTTGCGGCAGGCTGTGCGGGAATACGAACGGATCATCCGCCGCTTGAATGATCAGGGTTGGTGTGCGGATTTCGCCGAGAAAGTAGCGACTCGACGCGCGGCGATAATAATCCTCGGCATCGGTGAAACCGTGAAGCGGCGCGGTGACCCGGCCATCGAAATCCCAGAACGTGCGCATGTTCTCCAGCGAGCCGAGCGCCGCCAGTGCTGCCAGGCCGTCCTCGCGACCGTCATGCTGAAACTGCCGCTGTTTGTTCTTGATGTAAGCGACCATCTCGCGCATGAAGTGCGCCTGATAGACCTTGGAAAAACCCTGGCCGATGCGATCGGCGCATTGGTCGAGGCGAAACGGCACCGACACCGCTACCGCGCCGAGCACACCGCTGGCGCTGCCGGTTTCCCCCAGATGTTTGAGCAGCACGTTGCCGCCGAGGGAGTAGCCGACGGCATACAGCGGCGCCAATGGTCGTTTGGCGCGCAAGTGGCGAATGGCTTCAGCGAGGTCTTCACTGGCGCCGGAGTGGTAGCTGCGCGGCAACAGATTCGGTTCGCCCGAACAGCCGCGCCAGTTCAACGCGACGCTGGCCCAGCCTTGATCGGCTAGTGCCTTTTGTACCCCTGCCACGTAGGGCGAATTGGAAGAACCGGTCAGCCCGTGCAGCACCAGTACCAGCGGCGCGTCAGCGCTGTGCGGGCCGTGCCAGTCAAGATCAAGGAAGTCGCCGTCGTCCAGCCAGAGCCGTTCGCGCTCGCGCTCAAGGTGAACGGTTTTGCGCCACAGCGGGCCCCATAAGGTTTGCAGGTGTGGATTACCCAGGCCGAAGGCTGGATTGAAACGCAGGCTGGGTGACAGGGAGCTTGGTTGCACGACACATCTCGACAAGGTCTTACCTAAAGCGGCCGACGCCAGGCGCCTGCCGCTTTCAATTAAAACCTAACTTGCCACAAAGCCTGCTTCGGCGCGACACATGCTCTGGGAGGAGGCGCCGGGCGGTGTGACGGGCAGTGCCGGCAACGGCTGCTGCTCGACGGTTGCGCCGATGGTCAGGACGCGCCAGCGGTCGGCGGCCAGTTGTCGGTTCAGCGCTTCGTGGATTTGCCGGAGGGTCAGGCGTTGAACCTGCTGAACCGTGTAGTCGAGGTCGAGAGGCAGGTCGTGGCGATTGATTGCCACCAATTGCTTGAGTATCTGCAGGTTGCTGGCGCGGTTGAAGGCGCTCATGTTGGCCACGTACTGCTTGATCTGCTCGAGTTCCTGTTGCGTTGGCCCGTCGCGCAGAAAGTCACTGAACAACGACCGGGTCAACGCCAGCGTAGCCTCAACGAATTGCGGACTGACTTGCAGGGAGATGCTCATCAGGCCTGCACCGGCCCAGTGGCTGTTGTCGGAATCGACGTCGTATACCAAGCCGCGTCGCTCGCGCAGTTCGTTCATCAAGCGACTGTTTGGCGTCCCGCCCAATATTAGATTGGCGGCGTACAGCGCGACGTAATCCGGATGCTGAGGCGGCACTGCTAACTGAGCGAGCAGCAGATGGGTCTGGGTCTGTGGTTGCTCCTCGTGGCGGGTCAGTTCAGCACCCGTCCGGCCCAAGGCGGGTATCGGCGGGCTGGCAGTTCCGGGCGGCGTGGTCGGCAACGCATGGCTGATTTGCAGGCTGATGGCCTGTGCCTGTTCCAGCGTCAGGTCCCCGACCAGCGTGATCTGTGCATGACGGGCGCTGTAGAACCGTTGGTGGAAATCTTCGACCGCTGTCCGGGTCACTGCTTGCAACCCCTGGTCCGTGCCATAGAACGGCAGCGCGTAGGGGCTGCCCGGGGCGAGCAAGGTCCTCACCTGGTGCATGGCGGAATTGCCCGCCTCGGGCGATTTGAATTTGAGGTGGTCACGCAGGACCTTTTTCACCCGCTTCAATGCGCCATCGTCGAGCAATGGCTTGCCGAGGATCTGCGCAAACAACTGCAAGGCCGGCGTGCTTTTCCGGGCATCGCTCAAACTGCGCATGTGCAGATTGGCGCGGTCATGATCAAGGCTCATGTCGAGCTGCGCACCCAGGCCGTCGAAGGTTTCGAGAATGGCCGACAGGTCTTTGTCTTCGACGCCTTCATTGAGCAGGCTGAACGTGGCAGCGGCGAGCCCTGGCAGGTTGTCGTCCCGTGCACTGCCCGCCGCGAAGCTGACATGCAGATCGAACATCGGCAGCTCGGCGGTGCGGATGAACAGCACCTTGGTGCCGGTCAGGGTCTTCCAGGCCTTGATGTCCAGCATGCGTGAAGCGTCGACAGGAGGGGCGAGTACCTGCAGCGAATGCAAGCGCGACGCAGGGAAGTTCGTCGGCGCGACAATCTCGGTGTCCGCCAGTGTTTGAGCGCCCGCCAGACATGTAACGAGTCCGAGCCCAAACAATGTGCTTCTGGCGCGCCGAAATTCCTTACTCATGGCCTGCCTCCTTGAATACCTGAGCGACCGTCAGGCGTTCGCGGGTCAAAAACGTAGCGGCGGCCTGCTGAATGTCAGCGGGTGTCACTTGTGCCAGTTCATCGGCATCCTGATCCAGCATCTGCCAGGGCAGACCGATACTCTCCAGCGTGGCCAACTGGTGCGCCTGTTCAACGATTGAATCTCGTGCATAGATCTGCCGGGCGATCAATTGCGTGCGGGCGCGCTCCAGTTCCTCGACGGTCGGCGGCTGGGCATGCAGTTCTTCGATCAACTGCCAGATTCGCGTCTGCGCCGCGTCGAGCGGATCGGTGTGAGTGCTGGCAAGTTCAGACGTCAGTAACAGCAGGCTGTCGCCTCGCGTCAGGTGGTCGTAAGAGGTGCTGATCTCGCTGAACAGTGGTTCGGCATACTGCAAGCGCTTTTGCAGGCGAGCGCTATGGGCGCCGCCCAGCAACATATCGATCAGGCGCAAAGCGTGCACCGATCGCCGATTCTCGGCCGTGGTCAGTCCCGGTACGTTGAAGGCCATCATGATCAACGGTGTGTGGATAGGAAGATGCAGAGTCAGTTTGCGTTCGCCGGGTTGGGCCAGCTCCATCGGCTGCACCGGCGGCGTGACGCTTCGTGTCGCCAGGTGGCCAAAGTAGCGCTGCACCAGCGGTTTGACCTGATCAAGCGTCACCGCGCCGACGACCACCAATGTGGCGTTGCCAGGCGCATAACGGCTTTCGTACCAGTGGCGCAGAGCGTCGGCATTCAAACGGTGCAGGTCATGCGTCCAGCCGAGAATCGGCGTCTGATAACTGTTGGCCAGATGCGCTACGGCGGTGAGGCGTTCAAAGGCCAGATGGTGGGCATCATCGTCGGTGCGCCAGCGACGTTCTTCGCGAATTACCGCCATTTCCGCGATCAGGTCTTCACTGCGCAGATAGGCGGTCGACATCAGGTCGGCCATCAGCTCGAATGCGACGCCCAGATAGCGCGGCGCCAGTGTCTGGTAATAGGCCGTGGCATCTTTATGGGTAAAAGCGTTTTCCCGGGCGCCGAGGGTTTGCAGGATCGCCGCCGCTTCACCGGCGCAGGTTTTGCTGCTGCCCTTGTAGAGCATGTGTTCGAGTGCGTGGGATATTCCGCTCTGCCCTGGCGACTCGTCGGCGGAACCCACCCTGAACCAGAGTTGCGAAGTTACCAGCGGCGCGCGATGGTCTTCGCGCACCAGCACTTTCAGGCCATTGTCCAGGGTGAATGAGTGAGTTGCAGGTGGGGCGGCCAGGCTGATCAAGGGCGCCAGGCAAAGCAGGAGCAGCATCCGGCTGCAAAATATGTCCATAGATGAATCGTCCAAAGTGGTTAGCGCTGAGTGCGCTAACCACTTTGGCGAGAGTCGAGGGGCGAAGTGCGGTATCTATTTATCGCTGACGCAGTGAGCGCACAGGACTTGGCGAATCAGGCGCTGCGTTGCCACAACGCGTAATAGACGCGTCCGGACTTCTGCTCGCGGTGCAGGCGCCAGTTGCCCGGCAAGCCCAGGGTCGAGGGTGCCGTTTCGCTTTCGGTGTACACCCAGGCGTCGTCGGCCAGCCACTGGCGTTCTTCGAGCAAGGTACATACCGCCGGCAACAGGTTCTGGTTGAACGGCGGGTCAAGGAACACCAGGTCAAACGGCGTGGCAACCTGGGTTTCCAGATAGCGCAGGGCGTCAGCGGTCTGCACCTGGCCGTTGGTGCAGCGTAGCGTGCCGAGGTGTTCTTTCAGGCTGGAAACCGCAATATTGCTGGCGTCCAGCGCCTGCCCCATGGCCGCGCCACGGGACAGGGCTTCGAGAAACAGCGCGCCGCTGCCGGCGAACGGGTCGAGCACCTTGGCCCCTTCAACGTACGGCGCGAGCCAGTTGAACAGGGTTTCACGCACACGATCCGGCGTCGGGCGCAGGCCCGGCGCGTCGGGGAAGCTCAGCTTGCGGCTGCGCCATTGGCCGCCAATGATGCGCAACTGGTTCACACCGTTGTGAACGTTGTGCGCAGGTTTTTTCGGTGAACGAGTAGCCATTAATGCTCCGGAACCCCGAGCGGTTGCTCGGCAGGTTTATCAGATGGGGCCGGTAACGGCTTTTGCGGCACGGTCGGGCCAGCGCTGACGATGACCATTTTGTCCGTGCTCAGGTGTTTGTTCATCGCGTCTTTGACCTGCTCGACAGTCAGGCTCTGGGACTGACGCATGAAGTCATCCAGATAGCTCAGCGGCAGATTATAGAAGCCCATGGCGCCGAGTTGGCCGACGATGTCGGCGTTGCTCGCGGTGGACAGCGGGAAGCTGCCGGCCAGTTCACGTTTGGCGTCGTCGAGTTCTTTCTGGGTCGGGCCGGTTTTCAGATAGTCGGCGAGTACGTCCTGCACCAGTTTCAGGGTGCCTTCGCTCATTTCCGCGCGGGTCTGCAGGTTGATCATGAACGGGCCACGGGCCTGCATCGGACTAAACCCGGAGTACACGCCATAGGCCAGGCCGCGCTTCTCGCGCACTTCACTCATCAGGCGCGTGCCGAAACCGCCGCCGCCGAGAATCTGGTTGCCCATCGACAAAGCAGCGTAGTCCGGGTCATCGCGGTCGATGCCCAGTTGCGCGATCATCAGGTTGGTTTGCTTGGACGGGAACTCGATGTGACCGACGCTGGCCTTCGGATCCTGTGGCTGAGCGATTTTCGCCAGCGCCGGGCCTTTCGGCAGGGCCGCGGATACCTGATTGGCAATGGCTTCGGCGTCAGCGCGTGACAGATCACCCACCAGCGCGATTACCACATTGCCTGCGGCGTAAGCCTTGGCGTGGAACTCACGCAGTTGCGCGAGGGTGATTTTCGGCACGCTCTGCGCGTTGCCATCGCTGGAATGCGCATACGGGTGATCGCCATACAGACGCTTCATCAGCTCCAGGCTGGCGAGTTTGCCGGGGTTCTGTTTCTGGTATTCGAAGCCGGCAAGCAGCTGGTTCTTGATGCGGGCGAACGAGTCGGCCGGGAAGGTCGGTTTGCCGACCACTTCCGAGAACAGCTTCAAGGCCGGTTCACGCTGGTCGACAGCACTGAGGCTGCGCAGCGATGCCAGCGCCATATCCTTGAAGGCACCGTTGCCAAAATCCGCACCAAGTCCTTCGAAGCCCTGAGCGATGGCGCCGACGTCTTTGCCGGCGACACCTTCGTTGAGCATCGCGTTGGTCAGCACCGCGAGACCTGGGGCGTTGCCATCCTGGCTGCTGCCGGCGGCAAAGATCAGGCGCATGTCGAACATCGGCAGCTCATGCGCTTCGACGAACAACACCTTGGCGCCGTCGGCGGTGTTCCAGGTCTGTACATCGAGTTTGCGGCTGGCCGGCGCCTTGCCGTCGAGTTCGGTCAGTGATTGCAGTTTCTGGCTGGACTTGGCGTTATCCAGCGCCTCACTGGCGTTGGTCTTGGCGCCCGGGGTCAGATAGAACGCAGCGGAGCCGATCACTGCAACTGCGATCAGGCCGAGCAACAGGCGTGGGGATTTGCGCTCACTCATGAGTCGTCTCCAGTGGCAGGACGTGGGCGACGCTGAGACGTTCGCGGGTGAAATACAGCTTGGCGGCATTCTGGATGTCTTGCGGGGTCACGCTTTCCAGATCGGCGAGTTCGGTGTCCATCAGCTTCCACGACAGACCGACAGTCTCCAGTTGGCCAATAGCCGTGGCCTGACTGGTGATCGAGTCACGCTCATAGACCAGACCGGCAATCACTTGTGCACGGACGCGCTCAAGCTCTGCGGCGGATGGCGCGGTGGTTTTCAACTGTTCCAGCAGCTTCCACAGACCAGCCTCGGCTTGCGCCATGGTCTTTTTCTTCTGCGTGTTCGGCGTGGCCGAGAGGGTAAACAGGCTGTCGCCGCGGGTGTAGGCGTCGTAGCTCGACGAACCGCCGGAGACCAGCTCTTCGCCGCGCTCCAGTTGCGTCGGGATGCGCCCGCTGTATCCGCCGTCGAGCAGTGCCGAGATCAGGCGCAGAGCGTTGACCGAGCGTTTGTCTTCCGCGGTGGCGATGCTGGGCACATTGAAACCGAGCATCAGGCTAGGCAGTTGCGTCTGCACGTGCAGGGTGATCTGGCGTTCACCCGGCTCAGCCAGTTCCAGCGGTTGTTTCGCCGGTGGCACGTCGCGTTTGGCGATCGGCCCGAAGTAGCGCAGGGCGAGGGTTTTCACCTCATCCGGGGTGACGTCGCCGACTACCACCAGCGTGGCGTTGTTCGGCACGTACCAAGACTGATACCAGTGGCGCAGCTCTTCGACTTTCATGCGGTCGAGGTCAGCCATCCAGCCGATGGTCGGCGTGTGGTAACCGCTGGCCGGGTAGGCCATGGCCTTGTAGCGCTCGTAGGCTTTGGACATCGGCTTGTCATCGGTGCGCAGACGGCGCTCTTCCTTGATGACTTCGATTTCCTTGGCGAACTCGTCGGCCGGCAGGCGCAGGTTGGCCATGCGGTCGGCTTCCAGTTCAAAGGCTACGCCCAGACGGTCGCGGGCCAGCACCTGGTAATAAGCGGTGAAATCGTCACTGGTGAACGCGTTCTCTTCGGCGCCGAGGTCGCGCAGGATCAGCGACGCTTCGCCGGGACCGACTTTCTCGCTGCCCTTGAACATCATGTGCTCAAGCGCGTGGGACAGACCGGTCTGGCCCGGGGTTTCGTAGCTGGAACCGACCTTGTACCAGACCTGCGACACCACCACCGGCGCGCGATGGTCTTCACGCACGACGACCTTCAAGCCGTTATCGAGAGTGAATTCGTGAGTCGGTTGCGGGTCGGCCGCCAGGGCCGAAAGGGGCAGGCAGACTGTGCTGAACAGCAGGCCAGCAGCGCGGCGGGCTAGAGCATTCATTCGTTTTTTAACCTGTTGGGCTGCCCGCTTGGTCTTAGCCTAGGCGGGCGAGGAGGTAGGACGTGTCATCGATCATTACCAGTACCGCGCCGGCGCCTGATAGTGTGCAGGGCAAGGCGCGAGGAGTGCGGTTTGGTCGTTTCAAATAAACTCCGAGCAACGCAGCCCTGCACACTATCAGGCCCGGCCCTCCGGGTGGCGCCTGAAAACGGGCCATACTGCGTTGCAGTCCTTGGGAAGGAAAGCACATTCCCTGCAGCCTGCGCCTTGTCTGGCCCGTTTTCAGGCGGCCACGCGGTACTGGTAATGATCGATGACACGTCCTAGGATACTGATCCGTTTTACCGGCGACCACGCCTATCAGGTTTTCAAGTCTGATCAGGTTGTATGGGTTAGCGGCAGAAAGCTGCGGTTTATCGACTAAACTTCGCTTTTTCGCCGATTTTGCCGGTTTAGTCCTTCGTTAATACGATTCTTTGGGGTGCCGCTGGCGCCTCGACAAAATGTTGCGCGTGAACAAGCTGGATGAAACACAGTCTGTTCTGCATCGAATATTTATTTGCCGGGGCGCCCTTATGGCGCGTCGCTACCGTGAGATAGCCGTCCTCCATGTTTGGTTCCAACGACGACAAGAAGACCCCAGCTGCGGCTGGCGAGAAGAAAAGCCTGTTCGGATGGCTGCGTAAGAAACCGCAGGAACCCGTCGTCGAACAGCCGCCCGCGATTCCTGAGCCTGCCCCGGCACCAGCTCCAGTTATAGAGGAAGAGCCGGCACCGATCGTTCTGCCGATTGCCGAGCCGGTGCTGCAACCGGCCGCCGAGCCTGAACCTGAAACCCCTGTGGTTGCCGAGGCGCCGCTGACCCCCGCAGCCGAGCCGTGGCTGACGTTGCCAGTGGCGGAAGAACCGGTAGCGCTGGTTGAAGAGGCCGCGCCGCATGTCACGCCGCCGATTCCTGCACCCGCTGCGCCTGTTGCCGAGGTCGCTGCGGCGCCAGTGGTTGAGGCGGTTGTCGAGCCCGCGTCGATTGTTGTTGAGCCAGTTATTGCCGAACCTGTGATTCCTGAGCCAGTTGCCCCGGTAGCTGTTGCGCCCGTAGCTCCGGTCATTCAACAGCCTGCACCTGCACCGGTTGTCGCTGCGCCAGTGGTGCCGGTTGAGGTGGTTGCCGAAACGCCCGTCGAAGCCCCGCGTACTGAAGAAACCAAAGCCGGTTTCTTCGCTCGCCTGAAACAAGGTCTGTCGAAGACCAGCGCCAGCATCGGCGAGGGCATGGCCAGCCTGTTCCTCGGCCGTAAAACTATCGATGACGATCTGCTCGATGACCTCGAAACCCGTCTGCTCACCGCCGACGTTGGCGTCGAAGCCACCACCCAGATCATCCAGCGCCTGACCCAGAAGGTCGCGCGCAAGGAACTGGCCGACTCGGACGCACTGTACAAATCCCTGCAAGCCGAGCTGGCCGCTATGCTCAAGCCGGTCGAGCAACCGCTGAAAATCGTTTCGCAGAACAAGCCCTTCGTGATTCTGGTGGTCGGCGTCAACGGCGCTGGCAAAACCACCACCATCGGCAAACTGGCGAAGAAGCTGCAACTGGAAGGCAAGAAAGTCATGCTCGCCGCCGGTGACACCTTCCGCGCCGCCGCCGTCGAGCAGTTGCAGGTCTGGGGTGAGCGCAACAAGATCCCGGTCATCGCCCAGCACACTGGCGCTGACTCTGCTTCGGTGATCTTCGACGCCGTGCAGGCCGCCAAGGCTCGCGGCATCGACGTGCTGATCGCCGACACCGCCGGTCGTCTGCACACCAAAGACAACCTGATGGAAGAACTGAAAAAGGTTCGCCGGGTGATCGGCAAGCTCGATGCCGACGCACCGCACGAAGTGCTGCTGGTGCTCGATGCCGGTACTGGCCAGAACGCCATCAACCAGGCCAAGCAATTCAACCAGACCGTCGAACTGACCGGTCTGGCGCTGACCAAGCTCGACGGCACCGCCAAGGGCGGGGTGATTTTCGCCCTGGCCAAGCAGTTTGGCCTGCCGATCCGTTACATCGGCGTCGGTGAAGGCATCGACGATTTGCGTACCTTTGAAGCCGAACCCTTTGTCCAGGCATTGTTTGCCGAGCGGGAGCGTTCATGATTCGTTTCGAACAGGTCGGTAAACGCTACCCGAACGGTCACGTCGGCTTGCATGAGCTGAGCTTTCGAGTCCGTCGTGGCGAGTTCTTGTTTGTCACCGGCCACTCCGGTGCCGGTAAATCCACCCTGTTGCGCCTGCTGCTGGCGATGGAACGTCCGACCAGCGGCAAACTGCTGCTCGCCGGGCAAGACCTGAGCACCATCAGCAACGCACAGATTCCGTTCCTGCGTCGGCAGATCGGCGTAGTGTTCCAGAACCACCAGTTGCTGTTTGATCGCACGGTGTTCAACAACGTCGCGTTGCCGCTGCAGATTCTCGGGCTGTCCAAGGCTGAAATCGCCAAGCGTGTCGATTCGGCGCTGGAGCGTGTGGCACTGTCGGACAAAACCGATCTGTACCCGGGCGACCTGTCCACCGGTCAGCAACAGCGCGTCGGCATCGCCCGCGCCATCGTTCACCGCCCGGCCTTGCTGCTGGCGGATGAACCGACCGGTAACCTCGACCCGCGTCTGGCGGCCGAGATCATGGGCGTGTTCGAGGACATCAACCGTCTGGGCACCAGCGTGCTGATCGCCAGCCACGACCTGGCGCTGATCGCACGCATGCGTCACCGCATGCTGACCCTGCAACGCGGCCGATTGATCGGCGACGGGGAGGCAGGGGAATGAGCGCAACACGTAGCCCCAAGGTTTCCGAGCGCGTGGCCCCGAAAGCCGCCGATCCGCAGCCGCCGAAGAAGAAAAAGCACGACGATGATGATGGTCCGGATTTCGCCACGCTATTGCGTGCCTGGATCGAAAGCCACCGCGCCAGCCTGCTCGACAGCCTGCGCCGGCTTGGCAAACAGCCGATCGGCAGCTTCTTTACCTGCATGGTGATGGCGGTTGCGCTGAGCCTGCCGATGGGCTTGTCACTGCTGCTTAACAACGTCGAGCGTCTTGGCGGATCGTGGCAGCGTGCGGCGCAGATTTCGCTGTACCTGCAACTCGATGCGAGCCCGGAGCAGGGCGAGTCGTTGCGCGAGCAGATCAAAGGCATGCCCGGCGTAGCTGATGCTGAATATGTCGGCCGCGATCAGGCGCTGGAAGAATTCCAGCAACAGTCCGGCCTGGGCGAAGCCCTGCGCGAGCTGCCGGAAAACCCGCTACCGGGCGTGGTACTGGTCACGCCGAACGAGGTCGACAAGTCGACGCTGGAAGCATTAAGACAAAAACTTTCCGAGTTGCCCAAGGTACAACAGGCGCAACTTGATCTAGTCTGGGTCGAGCGTCTGGCTGCCATCCTCAAGCTTGGCGATCGTTTTGTCTTCGGTCTGACAGTGCTGCTGGTTTCTGCATTACTTTTGGTGATAGGCAATACCATTCGTCTTCATATTGAAAACCGCCGCACCGAGATAGAAGTGATTAAACTCGTCGGCGGCACTGACAGCTATGTGCGGCGTCCCTTCCTTTATATGGGCGCGTTGTACGGTTTCGGTGCGGGACTGTTGTCCTGGGGAGTATTGGCGTTCGGCCTGAACTGGCTGAACGACGCGGTGGTTGGACTGGCCGGCTTGTACGGCAGTGATTTCGCGCTGGCCGGAGTGCCAGTTGCCGACGGTCTGTCGCTCTTGCTTGGCGCGGTGCTGTTGGGTTATATCGGTGCATGGATTGCAGTCGCACGTCATCTCAGGGAGCTGGCGCCGAAGTAGAATCTTTTTTGCGCGTGATTGGCCTCGCGGTTTTTTTGGGAACTTGCACTTGAATTCCCGGTCAATTTTTCGCAGTGCCGAGAGGCACGAGTATGTAAGTGGGAGGTTTTTTCGTATGACCAATTCTTTGCAACCTGCGTACGCGTTGGTTCCGGGTGCGAACCTGGAAGCTTATGTGCACACCGTCAACAGCATTCCATTGCTGACGCCGGAGCAGGAGCGTGAACTGGCCGAGAGTCTCTACTATGAGCAGGATTTGGGGGCGGCTCGGCAGATGGTGCTCGCCCACCTGCGTTTTGTCGTACACATTGCCCGTAGCTATTCCGGCTACGGTCTGGCTCAGGCTGACCTGATCCAGGAAGGTAACGTCGGCCTGATGAAGGCTGTCAAACGCTTCAACCCGGAAATGGGTGTGCGTCTGGTGTCGTTCGCTGTGCACTGGATCAAGGCGGAAATTCACGAGTTCATCCTGCGCAACTGGCGCATTGTGAAAGTCGCGACCACCAAGGCCCAGCGCAAGCTGTTCTTCAACCTGCGCAGCCAGAAGAAGCGTCTGGCGTGGCTGAACAACGAGGAAGTCCACCGTGTGGCGGAAAGCCTCGGCGTCGAGCCGCGGGAAGTGCGCGAGATGGAAAGTCGCCTGACCGGCCATGACATGGCCTTCGACCCGGCTGCGGAAGCGGACGACGACAGTGCTTTCCAGTCGCCGGCCAACTATCTGGAAGACCACCGGTACGACCCGGCGCGTCAACTGGAGGATGCGGACTGGAGCGACAACTCCAACCACAACCTGCACGAAGCGCTGGAAGTGCTGGACGAACGTAGCCGTGACATCCTCTACCAGCGCTGGCTGGCAGAAGAGAAAGCCACGCTGCACGACCTGGCGCAGAAGTACAACGTGTCGGCCGAGCGTATTCGTCAACTCGAAAAGAGCGCGATGAACAAGCTCAAGTTGTCGATCGCCGCATAATCGGCGCTCAGACAATAAAAAACGCCCCGATCAGCGATGATCGGGGCGTTTTCATTTGTGATTCACCACAACCCCTGTAGGAGTGAGCCTGCTCGCGATAGCGTCAGGTCCGTCACCACAAATGTGGCAGGCAAACCGCTATCGCGAGCAGGCTCACTCCTACAGGGATCTACTGCGTTTCAAATTATTGCGCCCAAGGTGCCCGACGCGAATCGTTGAGCCCCAGCAGATAACTATCCCCACCCAACTGGCTCATCTGCTGGCGAATCCACCCCGCCCGGCGCGACACGTAAGACGTTGGATGGCTCGCACTCCATACGCGCGGGTTAGGTAGAACGGCCGCCAGATAACTCGCCTGCTGCCGGGACAGCGACTTGGCGCTCACGCCAAAGTGATGGCGGGCCGCTGCTTCAGCGCCAAACACACCGTCATCCCACTCGACGCTGTTCAGATAGACCTCAAGAATCCGCTGCTTGGGCCAGAACACTTCGATCAGCGCGGTAAACCAGGCCTCCAGACCTTTGCGCAGATAGCTGCGTCCGGCCCACAGAAACAGGTTCTTCGACACTTGCTGGCTCAGCGTGCTGGCGCCACGGATCGAACCGCCCAGTTCGTTGTGCGCCAGCGCAGCCTGGATGGCGCCGAAATCAAAGCCCCAATGCTCGGGAAACTTCTGATCCTCGCCGGCCATGACCGCCACTTTGAGGTCATCGGAGATCTCATCCCACGGTTTCCAGGTGCGCTGCAGGTCAATCGGTTCGCCGTCGACCCAGGATTCAATCTTGCGTTCGACCATCAGCGCCGTTCCCGGCGGCGGCACGAAACGAAACACCAGGACCAGCAATACGCTGCCACCCGCGAACCAGAGCAGGGCTTTCGTGAGACGACGAAAAATTGAACGCAGCATAGAGATGGCTTGGCCGAACCGGTGGAGCGGGCCATTATACAGACCCTGCCGATCGAGTCTGACTGGAGTTCCACATGCTGCGTGGCTTTCTGATGCTGGCCGCTTTTTTTGGTTTTACCGGAGTTGCCTTGGGTGCGTTCGCCGCCCACGGTTTGAAAAACCGCCTCACGCCCGAGTATCTGGCGATTTTCCACACCGGCGTCACCTATCAATTGGTGCACACGCTGGCGCTGTTCGGCGTCGCATTGCTGGCTACACAGATTCAGGGGCGACTGGTCACTTGGGCCGGCATTTCGTTCGCCATCGGAATTCTGCTGTTCTCCGGCAGCCTGTATGTACTGACCACGACCGGCATCAGCAAACTCGGCATCATCACCCCGTTCGGCGGCCTGGCGTTTCTGGTCGGCTGGCTGTGCCTGGGTCTCGCCGCCTGGCGCTTGCAGCTAACCGCTTGACGCTTGGTGCTGACCTTTAGGTCATGATCGGGCTAGAATGCCAGCCCCTAAAAATGATGGCGGCGTTACGCATGCGCATTCAGTTGAACGGCGAATCCCTTGAACTGCCCGACGGTGAAACCGTTGCGGCCCTGATTACCCGTCTGGAACTGACCGGACGGCGGGTAGCAGTCGAACTCAATCTGGATATCGTCCCGCGCAGCCAGCATGCCGACACCACGCTCAACGACGGCGACAACGTCGAAGTCGTGCACGCCATCGGTGGCGGCTAGTCGCCCGGCCCGCAAGGGCACAGAATTCTGCAAGACCCTCACCCCTCAAGAGGATTCCCCATGAGCATCGTTCGTAGCGACAAGCCTTTCGTCTTGGCCGGTCGTACTTACCAGTCGCGTTTGCTGGTCGGTACCGGCAAGTACCGTGACATGGAAGAAACCCGTCAGGCCATCGAAGCCTCGGGTGCCGAGATCGTCACCTTCGCCGTGCGCCGCACCAACCTCGGCCAGATCGAGGGCGAACCGAACCTGCTCGACGTGCTGTCGCCGGATCGCTACACCTTCCTGCCGAATACTGCCGGTTGCTACGACGCCATCGAAGCCGTGCGCACCTGTCGCCTGGCCCGTGAGCTGCTCGACGGCCACAACCTGGTGAAGCTGGAAGTGCTGGCCGACCAGAAAACCCTGTTCCCTAACGTGATCGAAACCCTCAAGGCCGCCGAGACGCTGGTCAAGGAAGGCTTCGACGTGATGGTTTACACCAGTGATGACCCGATCATCGCCCGGCAACTGGCGGAAATCGGCTGCATCGCGGTCATGCCGCTGGCCGGTCTGATCGGTTCTGGTCTGGGGATCTGCAATCCGTACAACCTGCAGATCATCCTTGAAGAAGCCAAGATCCCGGTGCTGGTCGATGCCGGTGTCGGCACTGCTTCCGACGCCACCATCGCCATGGAACTGGGCTGCGATGCCGTACTGATGAACTCGGCCATCGCCCACGCCGGTAATCCGGTGATGATGGCGCAAGCCATGCAACACGCGATCGTCGCGGGCCGTCTGGCCTACCTCGCCGGCCGCATGCCGAAAAAACTCTATGCCAGCGCCTCTTCGCCGCTGGATGGTCTGATCAAGTAAGAGCCATTGATGACTGAATCGAACGACACGCCTATCCAGACGGAAGAAGGCGACGAGCGCCAACACCGCCGCATCAAGAGTTTCGTGATGCGCGCCGGGCGCATGACCGAAGGCCAGCAACGCGGTCTGGATCAGGGCGCACCCAAGTTCGTGTTGCCGCTGGCCGATGCGCCAGTGGATTACGATGAGGTTTTTGGCCGTTCGGCACCGCGCTCGCTGGAGATCGGTTTCGGCATGGGGCACTCGCTGCTGGAAATGGCAGCCGCCGCTCCGGAGCAGGATTTCATCGGCGTTGAAGTTCACCGTCCGGGTGTCGGCGCGCTGCTCAATGGCGTGCTGACTCAGGGCCTGACCAACCTGCGGGTCTACGATTGCGACGCGATCGAAGTGCTCAACCGCTGCATCGCCGACAACAGCCTCGATCGCCTGATGCTGTTTTTCCCGGATCCGTGGCACAAGAGCCGTCACCACAAGCGTCGTATCGTTCAGGCCTCATTTGCTGAACTGGTGCGCAGCAAGTTGAAGGTTGGCGGCGTTCTGCACATGGCCACCGATTGGGAACCGTACGCCGAATACATGCTGGAAGTGATGAGCGTGGCCCCGGGCTACCGCAACCTCGCCGAAGACGGCAAGTGCGTGCCGCGTCCGGCCGAACGCCCGATCACCAAGTTCGAACGCCGCGGCGAACGTCTTGGCCATGGCGTCTGGGACCTGAAGTTCGAAAAACTCGCTTAAGCATCACGCAATACCCAATGTAGGAGTGAGCCTGCTCGCGATAGCGGACTGACAGTCACCGAAGAGGTTGAATGTCAGACCGCTATCGCGAGCAGGCTCACTCCTACAGTTGTTTTGGGTGTTCGAGAAGTTACAGGGTAGAGATGAAGCGCACCGGTACTTGCTCTGTCAGCCAGACGCCATTCTCTGCCTGATAGAACTTGAAGCCCTGTTCCTGCATCTGCTGTGCGGCAACTTTCAGGATCACCACAGTGCCGTAGCGTTGACCTACGGCTGAGGCGGTGGTGGTTTCTTGCGAGAGATGCACATGATGGCGCGATCCCGGTATCAATCCCTGCTGGTTGATCGAGTCCATGAAGCGCGTCGCCGTACCGTGATACAGCGTCTTCGGGGGCTGTTTTGCCTCAAGCTGCAGTTCCACACTTTTCGTCGAGTGGCCCTGCACGGCACGAATCATTTGGCCGTCCTCAGAAATCGAAAAGCGCTTCTTGTCGCTGCTCGCAACAACGATTTCGATCAGTGCGCGATCGAGAGTGCGACCGTCGCGTGCCGCACCGCTGATCAACACTTCGATATTCGCCCAGCCTTCTGAGTCCAGCGTAAGGCCAATGGCTTGAGGCTCGTGGCGCAAAACGAAGCTGAGAAATTTGCTTGTCTCGTCCAACAGTTTTTTGTTCATGAACGTCCCTGTCTCTTCGCGCAATCCGATGTAGGAGCTGCGGCACGCTGCGATCTTTTGATCTTGAAAGAGCAGATCCAAAGATCGCAGCGTGCCGCAGCTCCTACAGATGTTATGTGTGTACTGAAATCAGCGGCGGTCGGCGACTACGCCAATCAACACCAGCACCACGAGCAGCACTGGTGCCAGGCTGTAGTTGTTGAACTGGCTCAACCCCTTGATCACCCACGGTGTGGCGTAGATCAGTGCGGCGCCACTGCCGATCAGGCAGAGCAGGGCCATCAGTGGCACGCGCAGGGCGCCGGCGATGCTGCCCAGGCGTTGCTCGACCCAGCCTTTGAAATCAGCACCGAACAGCACCAGCAGGCAGCCAACCAGCGCGAGGGCGATTTCCGAGAGGTTGCTGCGGCTCCAGCGGGAGACGGTGGCGAGCAGGTCGAGTATCAAATCCATGCGTTTTTCCTTGGGGCTGAAGTTGAGGGTTGGGCTCAGTTCAGAAATTGTTGCAGCAAGTCGTTGAGGAACAGCTGTCCGCGCTCGGTGGCCGCCAGACGTGACGGTTCGACCTGCAACAGACCGCTTTGTTCTGCCGCTGCCCGGCCTTCGGCGAGGCTTTCCAGCGACAGGCCGGTGCGCTCCGGATACAGACGCGATTCGACACCGGCGGTCAGGCGCAAAGCGTTCATCAGGAATTCAAACGGCATCTCGTCGTTAGTCAGCGATTTTTCGCCAGCCTGAAAGCTTTTCGCCGGATTGAGATAGTCCTTCGGCAGACGCGTCTTCCACGTACGCACGATGCGCCCGTCCGGATGGCTGAGCTTGCCATGCGCACCCGCGCCGATACCGATGAAGTCGCCGAAACTCCAGTAATTGAGGTTATGCCGTGCTGGCCGACCGGCCTGGGCATACGCCGACACTTCGTACTGCGCGTAACCGTGTTCGGCCAGCAGCGCTTGCCCGGCCTCTTGAATGTCCCACAGCGTATCGTCTTCCGGCAGCAACGGCGGCTGGTTCCAGAACACCGTGTTTGGCTCCAGCGTCAGCTGATACCAGGAAATATGCGTCGGTTTCAGCTCGATGGCCTGACGCAAATCGCTCAAGGCATCGTCCAGCGACTGATCCGGCAAACCGTGCATCAAGTCGAGGTTGAAGTTATCGAACCCGGCCTGACGCGCCATGTCGGCCGCACGCACCGCTTCGTCGCCGTTGTGAATGCGACCGAGGGCCTTGAGCTTTTCCTGCTGGAAGCTCTGGATACCGATCGACAGACGATTGATCCCCAGTTTGCGGTAGGCGACGAACTTCTCTTGCTCGAACGTGCCCGGATTGGCTTCCAGGGTGATCTCGATGTCGTGAGCGAACGGAATGCGCTGCTCGACGCCTTCAAGCAAGCGTCCGAGGGCCTCGGCGCTGAACAGGCTTGGCGTGCCGCCACCGAAGAAGATCGAGCTGATTTCACGGCCATAAACGGCGTGCAGATCCTCATCGAGATCGGCCAGCAATGCGTCGACGTATTCCTGCTCCGGCAAGACCGGGCTGGCAGTGTGCGAGTTGAAGTCGCAATACGGGCATTTGCGCACACACCACGGGATGTGGATGTACAGCGCCAGGGGCGGCAACGTCGGCAGCGGCGCCCGAGGCGAAGAGGCGGCGCCGCCGACAATCAGCGACGACGCAGAAGAGTCACGGGTCATTTCAAGCCCAGACGCTGGCGCAGCAGATCCATTGCACGGGCGCGGTGGCTGATCTGGTTCTTGTCGGCCGGGCTCAGTTCGGCGCTCGACACGTCACGTTCCGGTACCCAGAACAGTGGGTCGTAACCGAAACCGTGCTCACCGCTGGCGGCGGTCAGAATCCGTCCGTGCCACAAGCCTTCGCAGAGGATCGGCAACGGATCATCGGCGTGACGCACCAGTGCCAGCACGCAGACAAACTGCGCGCCGCGTTCGGCTTCCGGCACATCCTTCAAGGCGTCGAGCAGTTTCGCATTGTTCGCCGCGTCGCCCTTGCCGTCGGCATACCGCGCCGAGTAGATGCCCGGTGCACCTCCGAGGAAATCCACCGCCAGGCCGGAATCGTCGGCCAGCGCCGGCAGCCCGGAAATGCGTGCGGCATTGCGCGCCTTGAGGATCGCGTTCTCGACGAACGACAGGCCGGTTTCTTCCGGCTCGACCTTGCTCCATTCGCCAATCGAGCGCAGTTGCACCGAGTCGCCGAGCATGGCCTGGAGTTCTTTGAGTTTGCCGGCGTTATGGCTGGCCAGTACGAGTTGCTTGAGGTTCATCATTCGCCGGGAAAGAGTTCTTGGTTGAAATTGATGGTGTTGATCTTGTCGCCGTTCTGCACCTTGATTTCAAAGGTGCGGGTTTCCTGCTGGTCCACCGGGTATTGGGCGATGTAGTAGATCGCACCCTGTTCGGTGATCTGGCGGAAATTCAGCGGCACGCTCTGGCTGGTCAGGTCTTTGACCGTACCGGTGACGCTGGCGACCAACGGTTTGCCGTCCTTGAACACCGAGACATTGATCACGCCTTGATTCTTGCTGCGGACAAGTTCCGCATTCTTGGCGATTTCCGGTTGCAGGTACGTGGAGTTGAAGGTGTTGTAGTGCACCGTCACGTCGCCGAAGGTTTCCTTGCGCTCGCCCTTGATGACGTCGGCCGCCATGGCGCTGACGCTGAGGCAGGCAGTGAGTAACAACAACGCTAAACGACCCATGATCGTCTCCTCGAAAAGTCGTGGTTCAGACCGCGACCTTGTGATCGGCCAGCACGGGGCTGCTGACGCGGTAGATACCAATCTCACCTAATAGATTAGGCCATAGCTTACTGGCCCACCCGTGACGGTGCTGTTGATCCACGGCAAGCCGATCAATGACCTTCGCATCACGTTCGCGACAAAGTTCTTCAAAGTCTTCGAAGGTGCAGAAGTGGATGTTCGGCGTGTTGTACCAGGTGTACGGCAGGAACTCGGACACCGGCATGCGGCCCTTGCTCGCCAGATACCAGCGGCAGCGCCAGTGACCGAAATTCGGAAAGGTGATGATGCACTGACGACCGACCCGGAGCATTTCATCGAGGATCTTGTCCGGGTAATGCACGGCTTGCAGGGCCTGGGTCATCACGACGATGTCGAAACTGTTGCTGGCGAAGTTGCCCAGCCCCTTGTCCAGATCCTGCTCGATGACGTTGATGCCCTTGGCCACGCACTCGGCGATGTTGTCGGCGTCGTTTTCCAGGCCATAACCGGTGACTTGCTTGTTGTCGCGCAGCCAGGTCAGCAGTTCACCGTCACCGCAACCGAGGTCGAGGACGCGGCTGCCGGCGGGGATCCATTCCTGGATGATTTCCAGATCAGCTCTCATGGCTTTCTCACAACGTGATGCGGTTCATGTAATTGCCGAACGCCTGCAAGTAGCGAGGGATCGGAATCAGGAAGGCGTCGTGGCCCTGCGGCGCGTCGATTTCCAGATAGCTGACGTCTTTACGCGCCGCCATCAGTGCATCGACCAATTCGCGCGAACGGGCCGGGGAGAAGCGCCAGTCGGTGGTGAACGACATCACGCAGAACTTCGCCGTGGCGTTTTCGAAGGTCTTGGCCAGGTTATCGTCGAAGTTCGCCGCCGGATCGAAGTAATCCAGTGCCTTGGTCATCAACAGATAGGTGTTGGCGTCGAAGCGTCCGGAGAACTCTTCACCCTGGTAACGCAGATAGCTCTCGACCTGGAACTCGACACTGTGGAAGTCGTAGTTGAGCTTTTCGCTCTTCAGGCCACGGCCGAATTTCTCGCCCATGGAGTCGTCGGACAGGTAGGTGATGTGCCCGACCATACGTGCCAGCATCAAGCCGCGCTTGGGGATCACACCTTGTTCCTGGAACGAACCGCCGTGGAATTCCGGGTCGGTGAGGATTGCCTGACGCGCCACTTCGTTGAAGGCGATGTTCTGTGCCGACAGCTTCGGTGCAGAGGCAATGGCCAGGCAGTGACGGACGCGATCCGGATACGTGATGGTCCATTGCAGCGCCTGCATGCCGCCGAGGCTGCCGCCAATCACCGCTGCCCACTGGCCGATGCCGAGCAGGTCGGCCAGACGCGCCTGACTGTGCACCCAGTCTTCCACGGTGAGCACCGGGAAGTCGGCGCCGAACGGCTTGCCGGTCTCCGGGTTGACGCTGCTCGGGCCGGTGGAGCCGTTGCAGCCGCCCAGATTATTCAGGCTGACCACGAAGAACTTGTTGGTGTCGATGGGCTTGCCGGGGCCGATGCAGCTGTCCCACCAACCGGGTTTGCGGTCGTCGGGGCTGTGATAGCCGGCGGCGTGGTGGTGGCCGGACAAGGCGTGGCAGATCAGCACGGCGTTGCTCGCCTGTGCGTTCAGCGTGCCGTAGGTTTCGTAGATCAGGTCATAGGCGGACAGCGAACGGCCACAGGCCAAGGCCAGCGGTTCGCTGAAGTGCGCCGTTTGCGGCGTCACCAGACCAACAGAATCGGGGGAAAAGGCAGCTGGCATCGACCCTGCTCTCGTTGAAATGAGGCGTAAGTCTAAAGACCGGGGGGGTTAGCGGCAAGCAACTACCTGCGCTGATTCATTCATTGACCGCGACCCCTGTGGCGAGGGGATTTATCCCCGATCGGCTGCGCAGCAGTCGCAAAACCTGCTGACGCGGACTGGCTGGAAGAAAGCAAGGGGCGGCTTCGCCACCCATCGGGGATAAATCCCCTCGCCACAAGTGCTGCACTGCTCGATCAGTGGCGCACCAGATCAGGCAAATCCGGCAACTTCTTCGGCGAGCAAATTTTCACCCGTTTCTGCCGGTTCAACTCGCCACTGAGCAAACTGACCTGGCTTTTGGAAACCCCGAACGCCTTGGCCAAAAAGCCCATCAGATAGGCATTGGCCTTGCCCTCGACCGGCGGCGCGGTCAGGCGAATCTTCAAGCGATCACCGTGCAGCCCGCAGAAATCATCGCTGCGGGCTGCCGGTTGCAGGTGACACTCGAGGATCAAGTCGTCACCGTCCCAGCGAAACCAGCTCACATCAGCAGGCGCAGGATTTCCGGCATCATCGTCATCACCGCCAGATTGTTGATCACCAGCATGTCGATCAGCTTCAACGCCAGGAAGGCGAAGATCGGTGACAGGTCCAGACCGCCCATGCTCGGCAGAAAACGGCGGAACGGCGCCAGCGCCGGTTCACAGATCTGGTTGACCAGTTCGGCGCCCGGGTTGTGGCTGCCCGGGGCGACCCACGAGAGAATCACGCTGATGATCAGGGCGAAGAAGAAAATCTTCAGGAACAGCGCGGTCACGCCGATGATCGACCAGATAAACAGTTGCAGCGGGTTGCCGGTGGTGCCGTAAGTCAGCAGCAGGGTCAGCGCCATCAGCGCCAGTTGCACGAGGATCGCCAGCACCAGCGACGACATGTCCAGGCCGAACAGGCTCGGGATGATCCGGCGCAGTGGCTTGAGCAGCGGCTGGGTGGCCTTGACGATGAACTGGCACAGCGGGTTGTAGAAGTTGGCCCGTACCAGTTGCAGCACGAAGCGCAGCAGTACGATCAGCAGGTACAGACTGCCGAGGGTTTGCAGCACGTAAACCGCTACGGTGTTCAATCCAATCATGTAAGGCTCCTTATTTGCCCAGTTGTTCGGCCATTTCGGCCGAGCGGTGCGCGGCGGCGCCGAGTGCGGTTTCGACCAGGGCTTCGAAGCCATTGGCCTGGAATGATTTGATTGCCGCTTCTGTGGTGCCATTTGGCGAGGTCACGCGGCGGCGCAGTTCGGCGGCATCGACGTCACTGGCAACCGCCATGTGCGCAGCGCCGAGGGCGGTTTGCACGGTCAGTTGTTCAGCAATGTCTTGCGGCAGGCCGAGTTTGACGCCGGCGGCGGTCATGGCTTCGATCAGCAGGAAAAAGTACGCCGGGCCGGAGCCGGAGACCGCCGTCACGGCGTCCAGTTGCTGTTCTTCGTTCAGCCACAGCGCGATGCCGACGGCGGACAGCAGCTCTTCGGCTTGCTGACGCTGCTCGGCGGTCACTTCGCTGGTGGCGTACAGGCCGCTGACACCCTGACGCAGCAGCGCCGGAGTGTTCGGCATGCAGCGCACGATCGGTTGTTCGCCGAGCCATGCAGTCATGCTGGCGCAGGTGATGCCGGCAGCAATCGAGACCACCAGTTGATTCGGCTTCAGGCTCGGGCGAATTGCTTCGCATACGGCTTTCATCGCCTGTGGCTTGACCGCCAGCACGACAACGTCGACGCCATCGATGGCCTGAGCGTTGTCCGCGAAGGTTTCGATGCCGTGTTCGGCGCTGACCTTGGCGCGGGTTTCTTCGCCCGGATCGCTGGCGCGGATCTGCGCGGCTTCCAGACCCTTGGCGCGCAGGCCGCCAATCAGGCTGGCCGCCATGTTGCCCGCACCGATAAACGCAATACGTGTGTTGCTCATGTGTGGTCCTTATCTGGAAACGTTCAAGACTGGGAATAATCTCTGGCGCCAAACAGGGCCGTACCGATACGAACCCAGGTGGCGCCTTGGGCAATGGCCGACTCGAGGTCGTGGCTCATGCCCATGGACAGTGTGTCGAGCGGCAGATCGAGGCTGGCCTGCAATTTCTGCACAGCGGCGAATGCGGCGTCCTGTTCGGCGCGATCTTCAGTCGGCTCGGGAATCGCCATCAACCCGCGCAGCTTCAGTCGCGGCAGCGCGTTGATGGCTGCAGCCAGTGCCGGCAGATCAGTCGGGTTACAGCCTGATTTACTGGCTTCGCCGCTGACGTTGACCTGAATGCAGATGTTCAGCAGCGGCAGGTCGGTCGGGCGTTGTTCGGACAGGCGTTGGGCAATTTTCAGGCGATCCACGGAATGCACCCAGTCGAAATGCTCGGCAATGGCTCGAGTCTTGTTCGATTGAATGGGGCCGATGAAGTGCCAGATCAAGGGCAGGTCGGCCAGTTCGAGCTGTTTGCCCAAGGCTTCCTGCAGGTAGTTCTCGCCAAAGTCGCGCAGGCCGGCGGCATACGCTTCGCGCAGGGCCTCGGCGGGTTTGGTCTTGCTCACGGCGAGCAACTGGACGCTGTTTTCAGGACGGTGTGCGGCTTGGGTCGCGGTCTGGATGCGCGAACCAACCTGGAGAATGTTGTCTGCTATCGTGGACATCAAGAGGCGCCGGCGGTCTGAAGGTTCGCGGCATTCTACTGGAATTGAGGAGCGCTATGGATATCACTGAACTGCTGGCCTTCAGCGCCAAACAAGGCGCTTCCGACCTGCACCTGTCGGCCGGGCTGCCGCCGATGATCCGCGTCGATGGCGATGTGCGGCGGATCAATCTGCCGGCGCTGGATCACAAGCAAGTGCACGAATTGATCTACGACATCATGAACGACACCCAGCGGGTCGACTTCGAGAAACACCTGGAAACGGATTTTTCCTTCGAGGTCCCCGGTGTCGCCCGTTTCCGGGTCAATGCCTTCAACCAGAACCGTGGCGCTGGCGCGGTATTCCGCACCATTCCGTCGAAGGTCCTGAGCATGGAAGACCTCGCCATGGGCGACGTCTTTCGCAAGATCACCGATGCTCCACGCGGGCTGGTGCTGGTCACCGGGCCGACCGGGTCCGGCAAGTCGACCACGCTGGCGGCGATGATCGACTACCTCAACAGTCACCGCCATCACCACATCCTCACCATCGAAGACCCCATCGAGTTCGTTCACGAATCGCGCAAATGCCTGATCAACCAGCGCGAAGTCCACCGCGATACCCGCAGCTTCGCCACGGCGTTGCGCTCGGCCCTGCGTGAGGACCCGGATGTGATTCTGGTGGGGGAGATGCGCGATCTGGAAACCATTCGCCTGGCCCTGACCGCCGCCGAGACCGGGCACCTGGTATTCGGCACGCTACACACCACCTCGGCGGCGAAAACCATCGACCGCGTGGTGGATGTGTTTCCCGGCGACGAGAAGTCGATGGTGCGTTCGATGTTGTCGGAGTCGTTGTTGGCGGTGGTCTCGCAGACGCTGATCAAGAAGATCGGCGGCGGCCGTGTGGCGGCGCACGAAATCATGCTGGGGACGTCGGCGATCCGTAACCTGATTCGCGAGGACAAGGTGGCGCAGATGTATTCGGCGATTCAGACCGGAGGGGCGTTGGGGATGCAGACACTTGATATGTGCCTGAAAGACTTGGTGACCAAGGGCTTGATCAGCCGCGAACATGCGCGGGAGAAGGCGCGTACGCCGGACAATTTCTAAACGCCAAAAGCAAAAGATCACAGCCTCCGGCAGTTCCTACAGGGAAACGCTGATCCCAATGTAGGAGCTGCCGGAGGCTGCGATCTTTTGATCTTGCTTCGAAGTCTTAGCGCTGAACTACGCGCAGCTGCTTGCTGGCAGGCTCTTTCGGCAGCACACGCTTGGCAACCACGTAATGTTTTTCCCAATACGGCTTGTTCAGCGTATCGATGCTCACCGACTTGCCACGACGCGGCGCATGGATAAAGCGGTCGTTGCCCAGGTAGATGGCAACGTGATTGACCCGACGGCTCTTGATGTTGAAGAAAATCAGGTCGCCCGGCTTCAAGTCCTTGCGCTCGACTTTCTCGCCGTGACCGCTGGCCATGGCGTTCGAGGTACGTGGCAGGTCGAATGTGGCGTCGTTGAACGCGTATTTCACCAGACCGCTGCAATCGAAACCTTTACTTGGGCTGCTGCCGCCCCAACGATATGGCGTACCGAGGACGTTCACTGCGCGGCTAAGGACGTTACTGCTTTCCTTGTTGGCCATCGGCGGTACCAGCTTGCCGTGGCTCTTGCTGCTCAGCGTGGTGACTTTGCTTTGCTTGCTTTTGCTCGATGGAGCAGAAGCATGGGATTTAGGGGTGAAGCCGTTAACGTTGGGAAGACGTTGCTCACGATTGGTGGCGTGG
This sequence comes from Pseudomonas sp. TH06, assembly GCF_016651305.1. GTDB lineage: Bacteria > Pseudomonadota > Gammaproteobacteria > Pseudomonadales > Pseudomonadaceae > Aquipseudomonas. The sequence goes on from NZ_JAEKEC010000001.1 coordinate 1,924,444, forward strand.
GCGGCCAGTGGCATTAATAGGCAGATGGTTAGCCATGTCTTGAAAAATGGTCGCATTAGGCGTGGCTCTTCAGTGATAGCGCGCAACTTTATAACAGCTTTTTTGTCCCTTCCGAGGCCGTTGGTCGATTGACTCTGGAGGCAACGGAACCAAATAAGCGGCAAATTGACGCGATTGTCGGACAGAAGTCCTGTGCTACAAGGCTTTGAAGGTAGCAACGGTAACATTTGCCATGCGTCGGCTACCTGTAAAAAAGTCACAAAGAATTCAAGAATATTTATCTATCGAGTGCAATGAGGTCTTCATGAACAGCTATCGGCTACCCCGAGTGAAGGAAAAAGACACCCACAGTAAATTGATCGGTTACCTGCTGTGGATCTTCGGATTCACCGGTGCTCACCGCTTTTATTACGGCAAACCGGTGACCGGGACGATCTGGTTCTTCACCTTTGGATTGCTGGGAATCGGCTGGCTGATTGACGTATTCCTGATCCCGGCAATGGATCGCGAGGCTGATCTGCGTTTTGCCGATGGGCCGATCGAATACAACGTGGCGTGGATTCTGCTGACCTTTCTCGGTGCGTTTGGTGTGCACCGGATGTATCAGGGGAAGTGGGTCAGTGGGCTGATCTACCTGCTGACGGGCGGATTGTTCTTTATTGGCGTGCTGTATGACTTCTGGACGCTTAACGATCAGGTTTCGGTGCGTAACGCCGAAGGCAGAGGCGCCTTCCAGTAAGCTGTGGCGAGGGGATTTATCCCCGATGGGGCGCGCAGCGGCCCTGAAAATAGTCAACCGCGGATGATCTGAACCACCGCGGTTGCTGATTGGGGGCTGCTGCGCAGCCCATCGGGGATAAATCCCCTCGCCACAAGGTCCCTTGGCAGCACCTTACGCCTGGTGGCTGATCCGCCCATCCACCAGGGTATAGCGAACCACACCCGGCAAAGTGTGCCCCAGGAACGGGCAGTTCTCGCCTTTCGACAACCAGCCTTCACCGGCCACTGTCGAAGCCTTCGGGTCGAACAGCACGATATCCGCCGCACCGCCCACCGCCAGTTTACCGGCCGGCAGGCGCAGTGCTTCGGCAGGGCCTGCGCTCAAACGCGCCAGCAGCGTCGGCAGATCGAGCAAACCATCCTCAACCAGCGTCATTGCCAGTGGCAGCAGCAGCTCAACACTGCTGATGCCCGGCTCGGTCGCGCCGAACGGTGCCAGTTTGGCGTCACGCTCGTGCGGCTGGTGATGGCTGGAAATCGCCGAGACCACACCGGACTTCACTGCTTCACGCAGGCCATCGCGATCGGCGCGGGTGCGCAGCGGTGGCTGCACGTGATAGAGGCTGCTGAAGTCGATCAGCGCTTCGTCGGTCAGGATCAACTGATACAGCGCGACATCCGCCGTCACTTTCAAGCCGCGAGCCTGCGCCTGAGCGATCAGGGCGACGCCGCGAGCGCTGGTCAACTGGCTGAAGTGCGCACGCACGCCAGTTTGCTCGACCAGCAGCAGATCCCGGGCCAGGGCCACGGTTTCCGCCGTTTCCGGAATCCCTGGCAGGCCGAGAAAACTGGCGACGGCGCCTTCGTGGGCCAGGCCACCTTCGGCCAGATCGTGATCCTGCGAGTTGAAAATCACCGTCAGATCGAACGTCGCCGCGTATTCCAGCGCCCGGCACAGGGTGCGGGTGTTGCGGAAGCTTTCCAGACCGTTGCCGAACGCCACGCAACCGGCGTCACGCAGCGCCACCAGCTCGGCGAGCTGTTCGCCGTCGAGGCCTTTGCTCAGTGCGCCAATCGGGAAAACCTTGGTGTTGCCGGCCTCACGGGCGCGGTCGAGGATCAATTCGGCCACGGCCGAGGTGTCGAGCACCGGTTTGGTTTTCGGCGGGCAGCACAGGCTGGTTACGCCGCCGGCTGCGGCCGCGCGGGTTTCGCTGGCAATCGAGCCTTTACGGCTGTAGCCCGGCTCGCGCAGGGCGACATTCAGATCAACGAGGCCCGGAGCGGCGACAAGGCCGCTGGCGTCGATGGTTTCTACTGCGCTGAAACCGGCCGGTGCGGCGCCGAGGGCGACGATCTTGCAGGCTTCAACGTGGATATCGGTGATTTGATCCAGGCCGCTGCTTGGATCGATGACGCGGGCGCCGAGAATGCTGAGCTTCACTGGGCGTTCTCCTGCTCGAATTGACGTTGCGCTGTTTGCCCGCTCATGGCCATCGACAGCACGGCCATACGGATGGCGATGCCGTAGGTCACCTGATTGAGGATCACTGAGTGCGGGCCGTCAGCCACCGCCGATTCGATCTCCACGCCACGGTTGATCGGCCCCGGGTGCATGACGATGCAATCGGGTTTGGCCCCGGCCAGGCGCGCGGTGGTCAGGCCGAACAAGCGGTAGAACTCGCCTTCGCTCGGCAGCAGGCCGCCGGTCATGCGCTCACGCTGCAGGCGCAACATGATCACCACGTCGACGTCTTTCAGGCCTTCGGTCATGTCGGTGTAGACCTTCACGCCGTATTGCTCGATGCCGATCGGCAACAGGGTTTTCGGCGCGATCACGCGGATATCCGGGCAGCCGAGGGTCTTCAGGGCGAGCATGTTCGAGCGCGCTACCCGTGAATGCAGGATGTCGCCGACGATGGCCACCGAAAGGTTTTCGAAGCTGCCCTTGTGCCGGCGGATGGTGAGCATGTCGAGCATGCCTTGCGTCGGGTGGGCGTGACGGCCGTCGCCGCCGTTGATGATCGCCACTTGCGGGCAAACATGTTCGGCGATGAAGTGCGCGGCGCCGGAATCGCCGTGACGCACGACGAACATGTCAGCGGCCATGGCTTCAAGGTTGCGCAGGGTGTCGAGCAGGGTTTCACCTTTACTCGCCGAAGAAGTCGACACGTTCAGGGTGATCACGTCCGCCGACAGCCGCTGGGCCGCCAGTTCGAACGTGGTGCGGGTGCGCGTGGAGTTCTCGAAGAACACGTTGCACACGGTCTTGCCGCGCAGCAACGGGACTTTCTTCACCGCCCGGGCACCGACTTCGAGGAACGAGTCGGCAGTGTCGAGGATTTCCGTCAGCAACTCGCGGCGCAGGCCGTCGAGCGAGAGGAAGTGGCGCAGCTGGCCCTGATCATTGAGCTGCAGCGGGCGCTTGGTATCTAGAGGCGTCATCGCGAGGGGGACTCTCAATAGGGCGGATTAAGGGTTCAAGTCTTGCAGTTCGAGCGTCAGCGGCTCGGGGCCGGACAGCTTCACGCGCTCGTGGGCGGCCAGCGACAAGGTCGCACCGACCACGTTCGGGCGGATCGGCAGCTCGCCGGCATCGAGGTCGAGCAGGCAGACCAGGGTCACGCTGGCCGGGCGGCCATAGTCGAACAGTTCGTTCATGGCGGCGCGGATGGTGCGGCCGCTCATCAGTACGTCATCGATCAGCACCAGATGCTGGCCTTCGATTTCGAAGGGCAGGGCGGACGGGCGCACTTGCGGGTGCAGGCCGTTCTGGCTGAAGTCGTCGCGGTAGAAGGAAACATCCAGCGTGCCCAATGGTGCGTCGCTGCCCAGCTCCTTGAGCAAGGCCTGCGCGACCCAGATGCCGCCCGTGCGAATGCCGATAAAGCGCGGTTCGCTGATGCCACGCTGGGCAAGGTGCGCCGTGAGGCGGGTCGCCATCTGGCTGATCAGATCGGCGGGATTGGGCAGACTCATGGTTGCTCCTTCTTTGACCCGAGCCGCGTCCTGCCGGACGTGGCTGGGGATTTTAGCCAAAAGAAAAGCGCCGAAGCGCTTGTCAGGATTCAAATAGTGCGGTGTTTTCATCGAGCCAGCCCTGCAACAGCAGAGCGGCGGCGATGGCATCGACCGGGTTGTCGCGGTAACTGCCTTTTTGCCCGCCACGCACCAGACGCTCGCCCTTGGCCTCGAAAGTGGTCAGGCGTTCGTCGTGGGTATAGAAGGGCACATTGAAGCGGCCATTGAGGCGTCGGGCGAATTTCTCGGCGCGCAGGCACATTTCGCTCGGTGTGCCGTCCATGTTCAGCGGCAGGCCGACGACGACGGCGTCGGGCTTCCATTCCTTGAACAGCGCTTCAACCTGATTCCAGTCGGGAATGCCGTTTTGCGCTTTCAGGGTGCACAGCTCGCGGGCCTGGCCGGTAATCACCTGGCCGACCGCGACGCCGATCTGTTTGGTGCCGTAGTCGAAGCCGAGAATCAGGCGCAGGGCCATCAGGCGTGCCCCGCCTGGCTGGTCAGCAGGCTGAGGTTGATCCCCAGGTGCCTGGCCGCTGCTTCCAGGCGCAGTTCGCTGCTGGTGTTGAACAGGATGTCGGCGTCGTACGGGCAGGTCAGCCACGCATTGTCGGCCATTTCCGCTTCCAGTTGCCCGGCTTCCCAACCGGCGTAGCCGAGGGCAATCAGGCTTTTCGCAGGGCCGACGCCGTCAGCGATGGCGAACAGCACGTCCTGCGAGGTCGACAGGGCCAGATCGCCGTCCAGTTGCGCGGTGGCCTGGAAGGTCTTGCCCGCCGGGTGCAGGACAAAACCGCGATCGGTCTGCACCGGGCCGCCAATGAAGATCGGTACATGCTGGCAGAGGGCCGGCGGATCGATGTCCGGGCGCAGTTGCTCAAGAATGTCAGCCAGATTCAGCTCTTGCGGTCGATTGACCACCAGCCCCATGGCGCCATTGGCCGTGTGCTCGACGATGTAGGTCAAGGTGTGGGCAAAGTTCGGGTCGGCCATGTGTGGCATGGCGATCAGGAATTGATGCTTGAGGTAGCTGGGGCTGACGTTTTTCATGTGCGCTAGTGTGGCGTTCGAGGGGCGAACTGACAAGCTGGAGATGCTTACACCTACACAGTTCCGATGTTGGAACCGCGCCTTTTGTGGTGAGGGGATTTATCCCCGACCGGCTGCGCAGCAGTCGCAAAACCATCACGCACGGTTTGTCAGGCAGATCATGTCAAAGGATTCAGGGCCGCTTCGCGCCCCATCGGGGATAAATCCCCTCACCACAAAGGCCCACCCGGCACTATTCAATTGCTCGAGAGCTTGTCGCCCCGGGCGAATTTCCAGGTGCGGATGATTTCCAGTCGATCGATATCCGACAAGTCCCCGGTAAACGGGGCGAACGGTGCTGCCAGGCGCACGATGCGCTGCGCCGCCTGATCCAGCAACGGCTGGCCCGACGACTCCAGCACCAGCACTTCATACAGCGAACCATCGCGGTTGATCGACACCATCAGGCGCAAATTGCCGTAGATCTGCTTGCGCCGTGCTTCCTCGGGGTAATTGAGGTTGCCGATGCGCTCGACTTTCTTGCGCCAGTCGTCTTTGTACCAAGCGCCCTTGTCGCGCATGGTCGAGGCTGCGCTCAAACGGTGAATGCGCGGGCGCTTGGCGTAGAGCTGTTGCTCCTTGGCCAGTTCCGCTTCGAGGCTGGCAATGTCGCTGGACAGCTGCGAGCTGTCGAACTCTGGCGCGTCGACCGTCGGTTTGACTTCGGTTTTGGTTTCTTCTTTCTTGGTCGGCGCCTTTTTCGGCTTTGGCGCGACGGTGGTCACCGCAGCCTTGGGCGCGGCCTCCTGCACTTCCGGTTTGGCGGCCGGAGGCGGAGTAACTTTCTTGACCTGGTTGTCCTGGAATGGCGCGACCTCGGTGGTCTTCGGAATCGCCTTCTTGTCCAGCGTGCCGCTGCCTTCCTGATGTTCCTGCGCGAGAAAGTCAGCCTTCTCCGGCTTCTTTTCGCTCTTGAAGGTGGCGAGGGTGATTTCCAGGGTTTTGCTGATTTGCTTGGGCTCGACCATGGTGAAGCCGACGCCCAGCAGCAGCGCCAAGTGAATCAGCGCCGCAAGAAACAGGGTAAATCCGAGGCGATCGGCCGGGCGCACGCCACGATGGGCGAGTTCTGCGGGCAGATCGGACGGGAGGGTCATGACAGAAAAACCAACATCGCGTTTTTAAGGGCTCGGCATGATAACGCAATGTTGGTTTTAAGCTGCAAGTGACTAGCTTCAAGCGACAAGATGCATAGGGGCAGCTGCAAGTTTCGAGCTACAAGCTGCAAGTAAATGCTTGTAGCTCATGGCTTGCAGCTTGTAGCTGGCCGTCAGGCTTGCGGCTTGCGGCTAGAAGCTTGCAGCTTTTTCTCAATAGCATCCATGAGCATGCCGCCGATGTCAGTGCCAAATGCGTTGTCGATTTCGCGGATGCAGGTCGGGCTGGTGACGTTGATTTCGGTGAGGCTTTCACCGATCACGTCGAGACCGACGAACAGCAGGCCTTTTTCACGCAGGGTCGGCCCGACTTGTGCGGCGATCCAGCGATCCTTGTCGGTCAGCGGGCGCGCTTCACCACGACCACCAGCGGCGAGGTTGCCACGGGTTTCGCCCTGCGCCGGAATCCGCGCCAGGCAATAATCCACCGGCTCACCGTCGATCATCAGGATGCGCTTGTCGCCGTCCTTGATCGCCGGCAGGTAGGCCTGGCCCATGATCTGCTGGCCACCGAGGGCGGTCAGGGTTTCGAGAATCACCGACAGGTTCGGATCACCGGCACGATGGCGGAAAATCGAAGTGCCGCCCATGCCATCCAGCGGCTTGAGGATTACGTCGCCGTGTTTCGCGGCGAATTCACGCAGCACATCGGCGCGGCGGCTGACGATGGTCGGCGGTGTGCACTGCGGGAACAGCGTGGCGAACAGCTTTTCATTGCAGTCGCGCAGGCTCTGCGGCTTGTTCACCACCAGCACGCCGGCGGTTTCGGCCTGTTCGAGCAGGTAGGTGGAGTAGACGAACTCCATGTCGAACGGCGGATCCTTGCGCATCAGGATCACGTCCAGATCGCTCAGCAGATTGTCCTGCTCGGCGTCCAGTTCGAACCATTTTTCCGGGTTGGCGAAGACTTTCAGCGGTTTCATCCGCGCCCGCGCCTGACCTTCGGCCTGATACAGGTCGCGCTGCTCCATATAGAACAGTTCCCAGCCGCGCTTCTGCGCGGCCAGCAGCATGGCCAGCGAGCTATCCTTTTTATAGGAGATGCTGGCGATAGGGTCCATGACAATCCCGACGCGAACGCTCATTGGGTTTTCCTCGAAAATTGGCTACCGGATCGGTATTGAAAAAGTGCCGCCAGAGTGGCGCTGGCAGGGTTTTCGGTCAAGGAAAAACCCGTCGATAGATTGCATCTGGAGACTGTGCTAAAAAGGCTGGCATAGCGTGCTGGCCCTTGAGCATCAAGGGTTTCCAGCCATTACTCATCGCAAAACGGACAATTTGATTCGCAAAGGCGACGGTAGAGCCCCCTTATGGAACAGCAGTCCAGCGCCTTGAAGGTCATGGTGATCGACGACTCGAAAACGATTCGACGCACCGCCGAAACCTTGTTGAAAAATGTGGGTTGTGAAGTCATTACGGCGATCGACGGTTTCGACGCCCTGGCGAAGATCGCCGACAACCATCCCGGAATCATTTTTGTCGACATCATGATGCCGCGTCTGGATGGTTATCAGACCTGCGCTTTAATCAAGAACAACAGCGCGTTCAAGGCGACACCGGTGATCATGCTGTCGTCCAGGGACGGGCTGTTCGACAAGGCCAAGGGGCGGATTGTCGGTTCCGATCAATTTTTGACCAAGCCTTTCAGCAAGGAAGAACTGCTCAACGCGATTCAAGCCCATGTTCCGGGCTTCGCCGCCGTTTTGCCGCAGTAAGACACGTACAGTGACGCTCGGCCAGCGGGCCGGGGGTCGACAAGAAAAATGGGGAAAACCATGGCACGTATCCTGATCGTCGATGATTCGCCGACTGAAATGTACAAACTGACCGGCATGCTCGAAAAGCACGGTCACGAAGTGCTCAAAGCCGAAAATGGCGCCGACGGTGTCGCACTGGCCCGCCAGGAAAAGCCCGATGCCGTGCTGATGGACATCGTCATGCCCGGCCTCAACGGTTTCCAGGCAACCCGTCAGTTGACCAAAGACCCGGACACCGGGCATATCCCGGTCATCATCATCACCACCAAGGATCAGGAAACCGACAAGGTCTGGGGCACCCGCCAGGGCGCCAGGGACTACCTGACCAAACCGGTCGACGAAGACACCCTGATCAAGACCCTGAACAACGTGCTGGCCGGTTGATCGCACGGCCATGAGCGAATCGCTGACCGCGTTCGAACTGCTCTGGCAGATTGACCAGCGCTGCCGACTGCTGGCGGCTGACCTGCCGTCGCAGGCAGCACGCCAGGATCGCTGGAGCGGCATCGGCTTTCGCCTTGGCGAGCACTGGTATGTCGCACCGATGGGCGAAGTCAGCGAAGTGCTGCACGAACCGCGCTTCACCCAATTGCCCGGGGTCAAACCGTGGGTCAAAGGCGTGGCTAACCTGCGCGGGCGGCTGCTGCCGATCATGGATTTGTGCGGTTTCTTCGGGCATGAGTTGTCGCCATTGCGCAAGCAGCGGCGGGTTTTGGTAGTGGAACATGGGGAGGTGTTTGCCGGATTGATGGTCGACGAGGTCATCGGTTTGCAGCACTTCGAGCAGAACAGCTTTGAACCCGTTTCGATCAGCAAGCGCCAGGGCTCCAAGGCCGAGTTCGTCAAAGGCTATTTCCGGCGCGAGCAGAACTGGCGGGTGTTCAGTCTGTTTGCGCTGGCAAAGTCCCCGGTGTTCATGAGTGTCGCAATTTAGTCGAAACAACAGAGAACCCATGTGTGAATGGGCCATGTGGTATTGGGATTCTGTGGTGAGGGGATTTATCCCCGATGGGCCGCGCAGCGGCCCCAGAACATGAGTTGTATCTGTTACATCTCAAGTGTTGGTTTTGGGTTGGCTTCGCCAACCATCGGGGATAAATCCCCTCGCCACAGAATCCCTTCACCCCCAAGGCTAGTTCCTACAGGTTCTTCGGTGAGCTTCAAACAGGCGAGGACCGATGACAAAAGCAAAAACAGGCAAGCCAGCGGAAGGATCGCGCAGTCGCTCGCAGATCATCGTGCTGTTCATCGCACTGATCGTGTTCATCATGCTGCTGTTCGCCAACTTCGCTTACCTCAACACCCAGGCGAACTACGACAAACAGTACATCGGCCATGCCGGTGAACTGCGCGTGCTGTCGCAGCGCATTGCCAAGAACGCCACCGAAGCCGCCGCCGGCAAGGCTGCCGCGTTCAAGTTGCTCAGTGATGCGCGCAACGATTTCGCCCAGCGCTGGGGTTACCTGAAAAAGGGCGACCCGGCCACCGGTCTGCCGCCCGCGCCGTCGACTGTGCGCCCGGAAATGCGCGCCGTGCAGCTCGATTGGGAACGCCTGCTGAAAAACACCGACGCCATTCTCTCCAGCGAACAGACTGTGCTGTCGCTGCATCAGGTCGCTGCAACACTGGCCGAAACCGTGCCGCAGTTGCAGATCGAATACGAAAAAGTCGTCGAAATCCTCCTGCAACGTGGCGCTCCGGCCGCGCAGGTGGCGATGGCCCAGCGTCAATCGCTGCTGGCCGAACGCATCCTTGGCGCGGTCAACACCGTGCTCGCCGGCGACGAAAACTCCCAGCAAGCCGCCGATGCCTTTGGCCGCGACGCCACCCGTTTCGGCCAGGTGCTCAACGGCATGCTGCAAGGCAACCCGACGCTGAAAATCACCCAGGTCGAAGACCACGATGCCCGCGCCCGTCTGAGCGAGATTTCCGAGCTGTTCCAGTTCGTTTCAGGCTCGGTGGATGAAATCCTCGAAACCTCGCCGGAGCTGTTCAAGGTCCGCGAGTCGGCCACCAATATCTTCAGCCTCTCGCAAACCCTGCTCGACGAAGCCTCGCACCTGGCCAGCGGTTTCGAAAACCTTGCCGGCGGGCGCAGCACCGACACCATTGGTGGCTATGTCCTTGGTTTACTGGCCCTGGCCTCGATCATCCTGATCGGCATGGTCATGGTCCGTGAAACCAATCGCCAGTTGCGCGAGACCGCCGAGAAGAATGAACGCAACCAGAACGCGATCATGCGCCTGCTCGATGAAATCGAGGACCTGGCCGATGGCGATCTCACTGTGACAGCCTCGGTGACTGAGGACTTCACCGGCACCATTGCCGACTCGATCAACTATTCCGTCGACCAACTGCGCGATCTGGTCGCGACGATCAACCTCACCGCCGGCCAGGTCGCCGCTGCCGTACAGGAAACCCAAGCCACCGCCATGCACCTGGCGCAAGCCTCGGAGCATCAGGCGCAGCAGATTTCCGAAGCCTCGACCGCGATCAGCGACATGGCGCAGTCCATCGATCAGGTTTCGGCCAACGCCGCCGAGTCCTCGGCGGTGGCCGAGCGTTCGGTGGAAATCGCCAACAAAGGCAACGAAGTGGTGCACAACACCATCCACGGCATGGACAACATTCGCGAACAGATTCAGGACACCGCCAAGCGCATCAAGCGCCTGGGCGAGTCGTCGCAGGAAATCGGCGACATCGTCAGCCTGATCGACGACATCGCCGACCAGACCAACATCCTCGCCCTCAACGCCGCAATTCAGGCGTCGATGGCCGGTGATGCCGGGCGCGGTTTTGCCGTGGTCGCCGACGAAGTGCAACGGCTGGCCGAGCGCTCGTCTGCTGCCACCCGGCAGATCGAAACACTGGTGCGGGCGATCCAGACCGACACCAACGAAGCGGTGATTTCCATGGAGCAGACCACCACCGAAGTGGTGCGCGGCGCGCGGCTGGCGCAGGATGCCGGGGTGGCCCTGGAAGAAATCGAAGGCGTATCGAAAACCCTCGCGGCGCTGATCCAGAGCATCTCCAACGCCGCGCAGCAGCAGACGACCTCGGCCGGGCAGATTTCCCTGACGATGAACGTGATCCAGCAGATCACCACGCAAACGTCGTCGGGCTCCACAGCCACCGCCGAGAGCATCGGCAACCTGACGAAAATGGCCAGCCAGTTGCGCCGTTCGGTCTCCGGTTTCACCTTGCCGGCAGCGCCGACGACGGATAAAGCGTAAGCGGAGTGGTTATGGGTAATCGGCACGACTATGTGGCCCTCGAGTGGGTCAAAGGCGAAATTGCCGAGACGCTGAAACTGGCGCATCAGGCGATTGAAGCCGTGCTCGATGATCCGCAGGCCTTTCCCGGGCTGGACGAGTGTCTGGCTTACATCCATCAGGTCCACGGCAGCTTGCAGATGGTCGAGTTCTACGGCGCCGCGCTGCTCGCCGAAGAAATGGAACATCTGGTCGAAGCTCTGCAACACAAGCGCGTCAGCCATCGCGATGAAGCCCTGCACCTGTTGCTGCAAGCGCTGGGACAACTGCCGATCTACCTCGACCGCGTGCAAAGTGCCCGCCGTGATCTGCCGTTGGTGGTGCTGCCCCTGATCAACGATTTGCGCAGCGCCCGTGGTGAGAGCCTGCTCTCGGAAACCAGCCTGTTCAGTCCGCAATTGCCCGAGTTACCGCCGCTGAGTGCGGACGCGCTGGCGCTGCTGGAGCCGGCAGAGCTGCCGAACGTGCTGCGCAAGTTGCGACAGACGCTGCAAATGGCACTGGTCGGTTTGCTGCGCGAACAGGACGATCAGACTCACCTCGGTTACCTGGCGAAAGTCTTCAGCCGCCTCGAAGCACTCAGCGGCGAGGCACCGCTGAGTCCGTTGTGGCAGGTCGCGTCCGCCTTGGTCGAAGGCATGCGCGAAGGCGTCATTGCCAACAGCCCGGCGCTGCGCAGCCTGTTCAAGGACGCCGACAAGGAACTCAAACGCCTGCTCGAACAAGGCATGCACGGCCTCAACCAGCCGCCACCGCCGGAGCTGCTGAAAAGCCTGTTGTTCTATATTGCCAAGGCCGAACATCCCACCGGGCAGATGCTGACCATGAAAGATCGCTACTCCCTGGACGACGCGTTGCCCGACAGCGCGATGGTCGACGAAGAACGCGCGCGCCTGGCCGGCCCCGACCGCGATGCGATGCGCTCGGTGCTGGCGGCATTGTGTGAAGAGCTGGTGCGGGTCAAGGAACGCCTCGACCTGTTTGTGCGCAGCGACCGCCAGCATGCTGCCGATCTGGAAAGCCTGCTGGCGCCATTGCGGCAGATCGCCGATACGCTCGCGGTGCTCGGTTTCGGCCAGCCGCGCAAGGTCATCATCGATCAGCTCGCGGTGGTGCTGAGCCTCGCCCAAGGCCATCGCGAACCCAACGATGCCACATTGATGGACGTCGCCGGCGCGCTGCTTTATGTCGAGGCGACGCTCGCCGGAATGGTTGGCACGGTCGAGCCGGAAAGCCCGGAAGACTCCCGCCTGCCGACGACGGACCTGACACAGATCCACCAGATCGTCATCAAGGAAGCGCGCATCTGCCTGCAACAGGCCAAGGACATGATCGTCGACTACATCGACGCCGATTGGGACCGCCAGCAACTGCAACCGTTGCCGGCGCTGCTGACCCAGGTGCGTGGCGCATTGGCGATGATCCCGCTGAATCGGGCCGCCAGTCTGGTCGAGGCCTGCAACGGATTTATCCGCGAACATTTGCTGCTCGATCCGCACGAGCCGGGCTGGGAACAACTTGATCACCTGGCCGATGTCATCAGCAGTCTCGAGTATTACCTTGAGCGCCTGAGCGATGACCCGCAGGCCCCGAGCGAACAATTGCTCGACGTCGCGCAGATGAGTCTCGCCAGCCTCGGTTATTTTCCGGATGAAGAGCCCGACGTGCCGGTTCTCGAAGATGTCCTCAGCCCCAGCGAAGCACTGGTGATGCAGGACATGCAGGCGCTGGACGATCCGGAGATTGTGCAGTCGTTGGCCGACGTTCTTGCCAGCCCGGTCTCGGCGGTCAATCCGCCGGCGCTGATCACCCCCGGCAGCCTGATGCCGCCGCCGGCCGATGAAGAACCGGTCGATGACGAATTGCGCGAAGTGTTCCTCGAAGAGACCGACGAGGTCCTCGAAGTCCTCCACGAATACCTGCCGCGCTGGTCGGCCAATCCGCACGACCGCGCCGCTCTGACCGAACTGCGCCGCGCCTTTCACACCTTGAAGGGCAGTGGGCGCATGGTCCGTGCGCTGATTCTTGGCGAACTCGCCTGGGCGGTGGAAAACCTGCTCAACCGCGTGCTCGAACAAAGCGTCGAGCCCGGCGCAGTGGTGCCGCAACTGCTCACCGACACGGTGCTGTTGCTGCCGGAGCTGATCAGCGAATTCGCCACCAACAGCCAGCGTCAGCGCAGCGATGTCGATCAACTCGCCGCCCGTGCCCACGCCTTGGCCAAGGGTGATGAGCCGCTGGCTGCAGAAGATGTCGACGATGTCGCGGCGCTTGATCCGTTGTTGCTGGAGATCTTCCGCAACGAAGCCGAAACGCACCTGGCCAGCCTCAACCGCTTCCTCGATCAAGCCGCCGAACATGTGCCGCTACCGGCCAGCGACGAATTGCAGCGCGCCTTGCACACCCTCAAGGGCAGCGCGTCGATGGCTGGCGTATTGCCGATTGCCGAACTGGCGGCGCCGCTCGATCAACTGGCCCGCGAGTTCAAGGCCCATCAACTGCCGCTCGATCTCGATGAAGTGGAATTGCTCCTCGAAGCCGAAGGCCTGTTCCGTGTCGGCTTGCGTCAGCTCAAACACGATCCGCTGGCGCCGATTGTCGGTGCGCAATCGCTGATCAAACGCACCGATGCGTTGCTCGCCGAGCGCCTGCAATCGATCCTCAATGCGCCGAACACCGGTTTGCGCATCAAGCGTGATCCGCAGTTGCTCAACAACTTCCTCGCGCAGGGCATGGACATCCTGCTCGACGCCGAGAACCTCTTGCAGCGCTGGCAGCAACATCCCGGCGAACGTCAGGAACTCAGTGCGCTGCTGGATGAACTGACCACCTTGGGCGAAGGCGCGCACCTCGCGGATCTGCTGCCGGTCGATGTGCTCTGCGAGGCGTTGCTCGACCTTTATGGCGCCGTGGAAGAGAGCAGCCTTGCGGTCAGCGACCGGTTTTTTCACGAGGCGAAAAATGCCCACGAAGCGCTGATCAACATGCTCGACGAACTGGCTGCCGGCCAGGAAGTCACGCCGCAGCCTGCGCGTATTCGTGCATTGCATGAGCTGCTCGACGAAAGCCTCGATCCGTCCTCCATGGGCTTGATCCGCAGCGATGGCAGCCGCACCTTGAGCATCCGCGAACTGGGCGCGGCAACTGCCGAGCTGTCCCAAACCGGCTCCGCGAGCGAACCGGACGACGAGATCGTCGAGATCTTCCTTGAAGAGGCGGTGGATATTCTCGACAGCGCCGGGCAAGCCTTGCAGCGCTGGCTCAGCGACCCGGACAACGTCGCGCCGCTGTCGTCACTGCAACGCGATTTGCACACCCTCAAGGGTGGTGCGCGGATGGCCGAAGTCGAAGCCATCGGTGATCTGGCCCAAGAGCTGGAAAGCCTTTACGAAGGTCTGGCGAACCGCCGCTTCAATCACAGCGAAGCCGTGGGCCGATTGCTGCACAAGAGCCACGACCGCTTGGCGTTGTTGCTCGAACAACTGCAAAACCATCAGCCGTTGAACCCGGCGCTGGACCTGATCGAGTCGATCCGCCAGCTGCGTCAGGGCTCATCCACCACGGCCGAAACGCCGCAACCAGCCATCGATCACGAAGGCGCCGGGCATGACCCGGAGTTGCTGGAAATCTTCCTCGAAGAAGGTTTCGACATCATCGAAAACTCCGGCGCCGCGCTGCTGCGCTGGCAGGCTGAGCCGGGCAACCGCCAGGAAGTGGAAACCCTGCTGCGCGATCTGCACACCCTCAAGGGCGGCGCGCGGATGGTCGAGATCGGACCGATCGGCGATCTGGCTCACGAACTCGAATACCTTTACGAAAGCCTTTCTGCCGGCACGCTGCCTGCGTCGACCGAGCTGTTTGCGCTGGTGCAGCGCGGCCATGACCGACTGGCGCAAATGCTCGATGCCGTGCGCGCCGGGCAACCGTGCCCGCCGGCGGATCGGCTGATCAATGCGATCCAGAGTTTCAGCCATCCGGTGACGCCTGAAGCGCCGCCACTGTTGCCTTCGCCGGTTAAAACCGAGACCACGCCACCCGCTGCCGAGGCGGCAGCGGACATGGTCAAGGTCTCCGCCGAACTGCTCGACGAACTGGTCAATCTGGCGGGGGAAACCTCGATCTTCCGGGGCCGCATCGAGCAACAAGTCAATGATGCGCAGGTCGCGCTCAACGAGATGGAAACCACCATCGAGCGCATGCGCGATCAGTTGCGCCGTCTCGACACCGAAACCCAGGGCCGCATCCTCAGCCGTCAGCAAGTCGACGCCGAACGCCTCGGCTATGAAGAATTCGATCCGCTGGAAATGGACCGTCATTCGCAGTTGCAGCAGCTGTCGCGGGCGCTGTTCGAATCGGCCTCCGACTTGCTCGACCTCAAGGAAACTCTCGACCGGCGTAACCACGACGCCGAGAACCTGTTGCAGCAACAAGGGCGGATCAACACCGAGTTGCAGGAAGGCCTGATGCGCACGCGCATGGTGCCTTTCGAGCGCATGTTGCCGCGCCTCAAGCGCATCGTCCGTCAGGTCGCCGAAGAGCTGAACAAAGACGTCGCGTTCGTCGTCGGCAATGCCGAAGGTGAGATGGATCGCAACGTGCTGGAACGCATGGCCGCGCCGCTCGAACACATGCTGCGCAACGCCGTCGACCATGGTCTGGAATCTGCCGAGGCGCGGCTGGCGGCGGGTAAACCGGCGCAAGGACAGATCAGCCTCGACCTGTCCCGCGAGGGCGGCGACATCGTTTTCGACATTCGTGACGACGGCGCCGGGGTGCCGCTGGAAGCCGTGCGGCGCAAGGCGATCAAGCGTGGTTTGCTGGCGCCGGACGCCGAAATCAGCGACCGCGACGTGTTGCAGTTCATCCTTCAGCCGGGGTTCTCCACCGCCGAGAAAATCACCCAGATTTCCGGGCGCGGCGTCGGCATGGACGTGGTTCATGAAGAGGTCCGCCAGTTGGGCGGCAGCATGAGCATCGATTCGGTGCCGGGGCAGGGCGTGCATTTCCGCATTCGCTTGCCATTCACCGTGTCGGTCAACCGTGCGTTGATGGTGCAGTGTGGTGACGATCAATACGCGATTCCGCTGAACACCATCGACGGTATCGTTCGTGTCTTGCCGAATGATCTGGACGGGCATTTCCGTCTCGATCCGCCGAGTTATCAGTACGGCGGTCAACGCTATGAGCTGTGCTATCTGGGTGAGCTGCTGAAAACTTCATTGCGGCCAAAATTGCTTGGCCAAAGCCTGCCGTTGCCGGTGTTGCTGGTGCAGTACAACGACCGGCGCATCGCCGTGCAAGTCGACACCATGGCCGGCACTCGCGAGATCGTGGTGAAGAGCCTCGGCCCGCAGTTCGCGGCGGTGCAGGGCGTGTCCGGTGCGACGATTCTTGGCGATGGCCGAGTGGTGCTGATTCTTGATCTGTTGGCGCCGATCCGCGCGATGCAGGCGCGGGTTGCGCAGTATCCGACGCTGCCGGACATCGACAGCGAGCCGCAAAAGCCGTTGCTGGTGCTGGTGGTCGACGACTCGGTCACCGTGCGCAAAGTCACCAGTCGTTTGCTCGAACGCCATGGCATGAATGTGCTGACCGCCAAGGACGGCGTCGACGCCATGCTGCTGCTGGAAGAACACATGCCCGACCTGATGCTGCTCGACATCGAAATGCCGCGCATGGACGGTTTTGAAGTCGCCACCCAAGTGCGTAACGACGAACGCCTGCAACACCTGCCGATCATCATGATCACCTCGCGCACCGGCCAGAAACACCGCGACCGCGCCATGGCCATTGGCGTCAACGACTACCTCGGCAAGCCGTATCAGGAATCGGTGCTGCTCGAAAGCATTGCCCACTGGAGCAAGAAACATGCATGAGCGCCGGCACAATCAGCGCAGCAGCCAACTCACCGGCCTGTTGCTGCCGCTGGCGGATCGCAATCTGATCCTGCCCAACGTGGCGGTCGCGGAGCTGATCGACTACCAGGCCAGCGCCTTCGATCTGGACACGCCGCCGTGGTATCTGGGGCGGGTGATGTGGCGTGAGCGGCAGATTCCGCTGCTGAGTTTCGAGTCGGCGTGCGGACAGAAAATCGTCATTGGCGAGCGGGCGCGGATCGTCATTCTCAACGCGCTGGGCGGGTTGCCGGAGCTGAAGTTCATTGCGCTGTTGGTGCAGGGGATTCCGCGCTCGTACAAGCTCGATAGCCAGTTGAGTTATGTCGATGTGCCGTTGTGTGCGCTGGAGCAGGCGGCGGTGCAGGTGGGTGAACAGGTGGCGAAGGTGCCGGATCTGTTGGGGCTGGAGAAGTTGTTGGTGGATGCGGGACTTGTTGACTGATCCGGAGTTTGCATTGGCCTGACGGGCCTCATCGCGAGCAGGCTCACTCCTACAGTTGGAATGCGTTCCCCTTGTAGGAGTGAGCCTGCTCGCGATAGCGCCTGCGGCATCACCCCAAATCCGACAGGAAAATCCTCAATCTCTGTAGTGCAATAAACCCTTTCCGACACTGATGTTTAAAGACACTCAGTGTTACGCCCGACAGCCTACAAATCCTTGCGCCGCTGCCTACGCATGCACCAGAATCCGCCGGCTTGTGCGCCTTGGGCTGGCTGCGTAACGTTGATCGGGTCACTGATTCCCAGTGATCGGGTTTAGCAGCCCGTGGTTAATCTAAGGGTGCACATTCATCATTAATCAGGCTCAGTGCCTGAATTCGATGGCGGCTGTGCGCAGGGCGCTTCGGCGCGCCGGCTTCCTTAGGTTCCCCGGTCTGCTAACCTGCGTTCAGCTGCCACCCCACGCATCGCAAAACTCTGCAAGGCATCGCGCAAGTCGTGATGTTGGCTGAGTTGGCGGTCAATCGCGTGTTGGACAAGCTAGTGCCGACTGACTGATTAATGCGTCGAGTCAGCCGACGCCATCGCGAGCAGGCTCACTCCTACATTTGGAATGCGTTCCCCCTGTAGGAGTGAGCCTGCTCGCGATAGCTATCTCAACCATTACCCTGAGCGTAATGATTCACCGCCATGCTTGATTGATGCCCTCACCCCACACGCCTAAGTTAGCTCCACGACAGCGAACCCCGTGGAGTGAGCATGACAACAACAATTTCCCCCGACTCGCGCTGGACGCGGCGGCGTGACGAGAAGCAGCGTCGCCTCGACAAGGTGCGCGGGCTGGCCGACGGTGTGGTGTTGCCCACCGACAAGATCGTCGCCGCGCTCGAAGCGCTGATTCATCCCGGTGATCGTGTGGTGCTGGAGGGCAACAACCAGAAGCAGGCGGATTTCCTTTCGCGCTCGCTGGCCAAGGCTGATCCCGAAAAGCTCCACGACCTGCACATGATCATGCCCAGCGTCGGCCGTTCCGAGCACCTTGACCTGTTCGAACGCGGCGTCGCCCGCAAGCTCGATTTTTCCTTTGCCGGCACCCAGAGCCTGCGCATTAGCCAGTTGCTTGAAGACGGCCTGCTGGAAATCGGCGCGATCCACACTTACATCGAACTCTACGCACGGTTGGTGGTGGACCTGATCCCCAACGTCGTGCTTTCGGCCGGGTTCATGGCTGACCGCGCCGGCAATATCTACACCGGCCCGAGCACCGAGGACACTCCCGCACTGATCGAACCGGCCGCGTTCAGCGACGGCATCGTCATCGTCCAGGTCAACCAATTGGTCGACGACGTCAGCGAACTGCCCCGCGTCGATATCCCGGCCTCATGGGTCGATTTTGTCGTGGTCGCCGACAAGCCGTTCTACATCGAACCGCTGTTCACCCGCGACCCACGCCACATCAAGCCTGTGCATGTGCTGATGGCGATGATGGCGATTCGCGGCATCTACGAAAAACACAACGTGCAGTCGCTCAATCACGGCATCGGTTTCAACACCGCCGCCATCGAACTGATCCTGCCAACTTACGGGGAATCCCTCGGCCTCAAAGGCAAGATCTGCCGCAACTGGACGCTCAACCCGCACCCGACGCTGATCCCGGCGATCGAGAGCGGCTGGGTCGAAAGCGTGCATTGCTTCGGCACCGAGCTGGGCATGGAAAACTACATCGCCGCCCGGCCGGACGTGTTCTTCACCGGCCGCGACGGCTCGCTGCGTTCCAACCGGATGTTCTGCCAACTGGCCGGGCAATACGCGGTGGATCTGTTTATCGGTGCGACGCTGCAGGTCGATGGCGATGGCCATTCCTCAACCGTGACCCGTGGCCGTCTCGCCGGTTTCGGCGGTGCGCCGAACATGGGCCACGACCCACGCGGTCGTCGTCATGGCACCCCGGCGTGGTTGGACATGCGCCACGACGATGCGCAGCAACCGATGCTCGAACGCGGCAAGAAACTCGTGGTGCAAATGGTCGAGACCTTCCAGGAGGGCGGCAAACCGACCTTCGTCGAAACCCTCGATGCGGTGGAAGTGGCGAAGAAAAGCGGCATGCCGCTGGCGCCGATCATGATCTACGGCGACGACGTCACCCACCTGCTCACCGAAGAAGGCATCGCTTATCTGTACAAGGCGCGCTCGCTGGAAGAGCGCCAGGCAATGATCGCTGCGGTCGCGGGCGTGACTGCCATCGGCCTGCGCCACAACCCGAAAGACACCGAACGCATGCGCCGCGAAGGCCTGATCGCCTTGCCCGAAGACCTCGGCATCCGCCGCACCGACGCCACCCGTGAACTGCTCGCGGCGAAGAGCGTGGCCGATCTGGTCGAGTGGTCCGGCGGCCTCTATAACCCGCCCGCCAAATTCAGGAGCTGGTAATGCACGCACTTAACCTGCAAGCGAAACCGCTGTCTCTGGCGGACCGATTGGCTGATCTGGCGGTGGACGCGTTGATCGACGAAGCCGATTTGTCGCCGAAACCGGCATTGGTCGATCGTCGTGGCAACGGCGCGCACACCGATTTGCACCTGGGCCTGATGCACGCTTCGGCGCTGTCATTGTGGCCGGCGTTCAAGGAGATGGCCGAGGCAGCGTTGGACATCGGCGAAGTCGGTTTGCCGTTGCGCGAAGCGATTGGCCGCATCGGCCGTGAAGGCGAGCAGGCGATGCTCGCGACCACCAACGGCGTGAACACGCATCGCGGGGCGATCTGGGCGTTGGGTCTGATTGTCACGGCGGCGGCACTGGACGCGAAATCCAGCGCTGCTGGTGCTGTTTCCCTGCGCGCCGCACGTCTGGCGTTGCTTGATGATCGCTACGCAGCAAAACCATTGAGCCACGGCGCTCAAGTCGCCCTGCGTTACGGCGCTCGCGGTGCCCGCGAAGAAGCGCAGCTCGGCTTTCCTTCGGTGCTGCAACGCGGCTTGCCGCAACTCAAGCGCAGCCGCGCCAACAGCCACGGCGAGCAGAACGCGAGGCTTGATGCTCTGCTGGCAATCATGACCAACCTCGCCGACACCTGCGTGCTCTACCGCGCCGGGGAACAAGGCCTGCACGCCATGCAACACGGTGCGCAAGCGGTGCTCGACGCCGGTGGCAGCGCCAGCCTCAGCGGCCGTCGTCGCCTGCATGAACTGGATCAACAACTCATCGCATTGAATGCCTCGCCCGGTGGCGCCGCCGACTTGCTCGCCGCCACTTTGCTGCTCGACCGAATCGAGCGCGACGGCATCCTTCAGGGAGCGTTTTGATGGAAACCCTATCGTTTGAATTCCCCGCCGGGCAGCCGCCACGCGGGCGTGCGCTGGTCGGTTGCGTCGGTTCCGGTGATCTGGAAGTGCTGATCGAACCCGGCCTGGCCGGCAAGTTGACGATCAATGTGCAGACCTCGGTCAACGGTGCGCAGCAGCGCTGGCAGCATCTGTTTGCGCGGATGTTCGACGGCACCACGCCGCCGGCCATGGCCATCGATATCCACGATTTCGGCGCGACGCCGGGCGTGGTGCGTTTGCGTCTGGAACAAGGTTTCGAGGAGGTCGGCCATGACTGACAGCGCAGCGCTGCTCAACAAACACAGTTTCGTCGAACTCGGTGCGCGGCAACGGGCGAAAGCCTTGCTCGATGCCGGGACCTTTCGCGAATTGCTCGATCCGTTTCAACGCGTCATGTCGCCGTGGCTCGAACGCCAGGGCGTGGTGCCGCAAGCCGATGACGGCGTGGTGATAGCCAAGGGCAGCATCGACGGCTTGCCGGTGGTGATCGCGGCGATTGAAGGTGCGTTTCAGGGCGGCAGCCTCGGTGAAGTCGGCGGGGCGAAGATTGCCGGTGCGCTGGAGCTGGCCGCCGAAGACAACCGCAACGGCATCCCGACCCGCGCCATCCTGCTGCTGGAAACCGGTGGCGTGCGCTTGCAGGAAGCCAATCTCGGGTTGGCGGCGATTGCTGATATTCATGCGGCGATTGTCGATTTGCAGCAGTACCAACCGGTGGTCGGTGTGGTCGCCGGTAGCGTCGGTTGTTTTGGCGGCATGTCGATTGCCGCTGCGTTGTGCAGCTATTTGCTGGTCACTCAGGAAGCACGCCTCGGTTTGAACGGCCCGCAGGTGATCGAGCAAGAAGCCGGGATCGAGGAATACGACTCCCGCGACCGGCCTTTCATATGGAGCCTGACCGGTGGCGAGCAGCGTTTTGCCAGTGGTCTGGTGGATCGTTATGTCGCCGATGACGTGGCGCAGATTCGTCAGCAGGTTGGCGAATTGCTGCAACAAGGTCTGCCGGTGCAACCGCGCAGTCAGCGCGCCGAGTGGTTTCTGCAACGGCTGGCGAGCCTGGACACTGACAAGCAAATCGAGCCTTCGGTGGTTCGCGATCTGTATCAAGGAGAGCGCTCATGAGTGGTTATTCCGTGCGCGGTTTGAACTGGTTCAACGCCTTGAGCGCGGGCGCTGTGGCGGTCGAAGGGCTGCCGGCCTCGTTGAAGGTTGCTGACGGTGAACTGGGGCGTTTTATTGCTGTGGTCGCTGACCCGGGCAATCGTTTTCCTCGCGCTCGTAATGGCGAAGTCGGCTTGCTCGAAGGCTGGGGTCTGGCCAAGGCTGTGGATGACGCGATCACTGCCGATCGTGATAAAGCCCAGAAGCGCCCGATCATCGCCATCGTCGATGTGCCGAGTCAGGCTTATGGCCGGCGCGAAGAGGCCCTCGGTATTCATCAGGCGTTGGCCGGTGCGGCGGACAGTTATGCCCGCGCACGTTTGGCCGGGCATCCAGTGATCGCGTTGTTGGTGGGCAAAGCGATGTCCGGTGCTTTTCTGGCGCATGGTTATCAGGCCAATCGCTTGATCGCCCTGCGCGATCCGGGCGTGATGGTGCATGCGATGGGCAAGGCATCGGCGGCGCGGGTGACGTTGCGCAGTGTTGAGGAGCTGGAAGCGCTGGCCGCCAGCGTGCCGCCGATGGCGTATGACATCGACAGCTATGCCAGCCTCGGTCTGCTCTGGGAAACCCTGTCGGTGCAGCAGATCGAACAGCCGACCGCCGAGGATCTGGCGCGAGTGAGCGAGTGCCTGAAACAAGCCATCGGCGATATTTCCGGTACGGACTTGAGCAATCGTCTCGGCGCAAAAAATCGTGCGGCCTCCAGCAAAGTCCGTGAGTTGCTGAGGGCGCAGTGGTGAAAACGCTTCTGGCTCATGACTTGCTCTGGGGCATGACGCCTGCGCAATTGCCGGCGGATGCGCCGCTGTGGGCGGTCGAGTCGCTGGCGGCCGGACAACCGGTGGTGGTGCGGCGGGCGTTGAGTGCTGAAGGTTTTGTCGCGGTCGGCGTGCGCGGTGTCCTGCGCGAGCAACGGCTGGCAGCGTTCATGGCGGTCGATTCGATCGCCTGTCGGGTCAGCCCCGAAGCGCTGTGTCATGTCGATTGCGAGCGCGACTTACCGGTCATGCAGGCGCTCAGACGACTGCGGCCGATGCTTGATGACTGTGGTTGGATCTGGGGTGTCAGTGGCAGCGTCGGGTTTGAACTGGCCAGTGGTTTTACAGCGATGCACGCGGCCAGTGATCTCGATCTGATCCTGCGTACCCCGCAACTGCTCACCCGTAATCAGGCACGCAAACTGGTCGCGCTATTCGATCAGGCTGTGTGCCGGGTCGACATGCAGTTGCAGACGCCGTTCGGCGCAGTGGCCCTGCGTGAATGGGCCAGCGGATCTGCACGTGTGTTGCTGAAAAATGCTTATCAGGCTTGCCTGGTGATTGATCCATGGAACCCGCAGGAGCAGGCAGCGTGAGCAGTCTGCTGGTATTCCCCGGCCAGGGTGCGCAGCAAGCCGGCATGCTTCAGCGTTTGCCTCGCGAAAATTTGGTCGAGGCCAGCGATGTGCTTGGGGAAGATGTTTTGCTCTTGGATTCCAGCGAGGCTTTGCGCACGACAAGGTCGGTTCAGCTCTGCCTGCTGATCGCTGGCGTCGCTGCATCGCGGCAGTTATTGCAGGACGGACTCACGGCGGATTACGTCGCCGGTCTGTCCATCGGCGCTTACCCGGCAGCGGTGGTCGCCGGGGCGTTGAGCTTCAGCGATGCGTTGCATCTGGTCAGCCTGCGCGGTGAGCTGATGCAGCAGGCTTATCCACAGGGCTACGGCATGACCGCGATCATCGGCCTGCAATTATCCACAGTCGAAACGCTGCTGGCGCAGGTGCACTGCGAGGCAATGCCGGTGTATCTGGCCAACATCAATGCCGATAACCAGGTGGTGATCGCCGGCAGCGACAAGGCCATGCAAGCCGTGGCCGAACTGGCGCGCAGTCGTGGTGCCGGTCTGGCGAAACGTCTGGCGGTGAGTGTGCCGTCGCACTGTCCGCTGCTGGAAAACCCGGCGCAAACCCTCGCTGAAGCCTTCGCCAAGGTTGAACTGAAAACGCCGCAGATTGCTTACCTGAGCGGCAGTCGCGCGCGGCCTGTGACCAAAGTAGCAGCGCTGCGCGACGATCTCGCCTGCAACATGTGCCGCGTGGTGGATTGGCGCGGCACCGTGCAAAGCGCCTACGAGCGCGGTGTGCGTCTACAAATCGAATTGCCGCCCGGTGCCGTACTGACCGGGCTGGCGCGCCGGGTGTTCGAGCAAGGCACCGTCACTGCCTTCGACAGTGCGCGCCTCGACACCTTGCAGGCGCTGCTGCGCGAGGAGGGAAGCCGCCTACTCTAAACCGCCGCGACTCAAGCTTCGAACAACAAAAACAACATTCGACGATGCACTTTGAGGACTACAACAATGATTATTTACGGTGTGGCGTTTCTCGCTTTTTGTACGCTGGTGGGTATCTGGGTCGGTGAGCTACTCGGCAAGTTGATCGGCGTGCCGGCCAACGTCGGCGGGGTCGGCATTGCGATGCTGTTGTTGATCGGTCTGGGCAGTTACCTGAATAAAAGTGGCTGGCTCAAGGGCAAGACCGAACAGGGCGTCGAGTTCTGGAGTGCGATCTACATTCCCATCGTGGTCGCCATGGCGGCGCAGCAAAATGTTTACGGTGCGCTGAAGGGCGGGCCGATGGCGATCCTCGCGGGAACCCTGGCGGTGGTGATTGCCTTTGCCATGGTGCCGGTGCTGGTGCGCCTCGGTAACAAGGATGCGACGCCAATCGCTCCTGCCAAGACTGCGGGGTGAGCGCCATGTACGAATCCATGATGAAAGTCATCACCGGCTACGGCTTGATCAGCGGTTTCCTGATTGTCGGCCTGACCATGTGGGTGTCCTACTGGATGTCCAACACCTTCACCAAGGGCCGCTTGCACGGCTCGGCCATCGCCATTCTGCTTGGACTGGTGCTGTCGTATGTCGGCGGTGCGCTGACCGGCGGGCAGAAAGGCGTGGTGGATATTCCGCTGCTGTCGGGCATCGGTTTGCTCGGCGGCGCGATGCTGCGCGATTTCGCGATTGTCGCCACGGCGTTTGGCGTCAGTGTCGATGAGCTGAAGCGCGCCGGGTTTGTCGGGGTGCTGGCGCTGTTTGTCGGTGTGGGCACGTCGTTTGTCGCCGGGGTCGGCGTGGCGATGGCGTTCGGTTATACCGATGCGGTGAGCCTGACCACCATTGGCGCGGGGGCGGTGACTTACATTGTCGGGCCGGTAACCGGTGCGGCGATTGGGGCCAGTTCGGAAGTCATGGCGTTGTCGATTGCGGCGGGGCTGATCAAGGCGATTCTGGTGATGGTGATGACGCCGTTCGTGGCGCCGATGATCGGCCTGAACAACCCGCGCAGTGCGGTGATCTTTGGCGGCTTGATGGGGACGTCCAGCGGCGTGGCCGGCGGGTTGGCGGCGACCGATCCGAAGCTGGTGCCGTATGGATGCCTGACGGCGGCGTTCTATACGGCGCTTGGGTGTTTGCTCGGGCCTTCGCTGTTGTTTCTGCTGATGCGCGGGCTGATGGGCTAAGCCGAAGATTTTCTGTTGTCAGGGCTGACGTCATCGCGAGCAGGCTCACTCCTACATTGGAATGCGTTCACCTGTAGGAGTGAGCCTGCTCGCGATTGGGACGACGCGGTTTCAGGCTTGGCGATTGGCATACATCCGGCATTCCGCCAACAACGCCAGCAAATTCGGATCGCGCTCCTTGGCCTTCAGAAACACCACGCCAATGTGCTGCTGCAACCGATACTTCTCCTGCAACGGAATCAGCTTCACCCGATTCTCGTACACCGCTGCAATCCTTCCTGGCAGCAACGCATAACCGACCCCGGAACTGACCATGCTCAGCAGCGTGAAGATGTCATTCACCTGCATCGCCACTTTCGGTTCGAACCCCGCTTGCTTGAACACCCTATTACCGTCCTGATGAGTGGCGAAGCCTTGGGTCAGGGTGATGAAGGTTTCATCGCGCACTTCCGCCAGATCGACCTCACTGCGCTGGGCGAACCTTGAATCCGCCGGCGTCGCGAGGAAGATGTCATCGGAGAACAGCGCAATCTGCTCGCAATCCGGATCGTTGATGCTGTCGTCCAGCGACACCAGAATCGCGTCGACCTCCATGTTTTTCAGCTTGTAGAGCAGGTCGATGTTCGAGCCGAGGATCAGATCAATGTTGAGTTCGCTGCGGCGGATCTTCAGGCCCATGATCAGTTGCGGCACGGTCTTCACCGTCAGCGAGTACAGCGAGCCGAGCTTGAAGCGTTCGGCAGAAAAACCGGCGGCTTCGCGGGTCAGGCGTACGCTTTCGACCACGTCCTGAATCAGCTTCTGCGCGCGTTCTTCCAGCACATAAGCGCTTTCCAGCGGCGTCAGGTTGCGGCCTTCGTGTTTGAACAGTGGGCAGCGCAGGGCGCTTTCCAGCGAGTGAATCGCGCGGTGCACGCTGACGTTGCTGGTCTGCAATTCGGCAGCGGCGCGGGCGAGGTTGCCGGTGCGCATGAAGGCGAGGAACACCTCGAGTTTTTTCAGGGTCAATTCTTCGTCGATCAGCATGGCGCGGACTCTTTTTAGAATGCGTTGATTGTGCCTTGAAGATCAAAAGATCGCAGCCTTCGGCAGCTCCTACATTGGACTGCGATCACCTGTATGAGCTGCCGAAGGCTGCGATCTTTTGATCTGTTAAACGGAAACATTGCGCTTTTACGCTCGAGGCCTGAGCCTTGCGCGCTGCGGTAATGAATTTTGAGGTAAGCGATACATGTATCACGGAGAACGATTGAACGCCTGGACGCATCTGGTCGGGGCGGTGGCAGCATTTATCGGCGGCGTATGGATGCTGGTGATCGCCAGCCTCGACGGCAGTCCGTGGAAGATTGTCAGTGTGGCGATTTACGCATTCACTCTGCTGGTGCTCTACAGCGCGTCGACCGTCTATCACAGCGTGCGTGGGCGCAAAAAAGCCATCATGAAAAAGGTTGATCACTTTTCGATCTACCTGTTGATTGCCGGCAGTTACACGCCGTTCTGTCTGGTGACCTTGCGCGGGCCGTGGGGCTGGACGCTGTTCGGGATTGTCTGGGGGCTGGCGCTGATCGGCATTCTGCAAGAGATCAAGCCGCGCTCCGAGGCGCGGATCCTGTCGATTGTGATCTATGCGGTGATGGGCTGGATCGTGCTGGTGGCGGTCAAACCGTTGATCGCGGCACTGGGTACCACCGGGTTTGCCTGGCTGGCGTCGGGCGGGGTTTTGTATACGGTGGGGATTATCTTTTTTGCCCTGGATCACCGGCTGCGGCATGCGCACGGGATCTGGCATCTGTTCGTGATTGCCGGGAGTCTGCTGCACTTTGTGGCGATTTTGTTTTATGTCCTCTAGACACACCACCATCCCCCTGTAGGAGTGAGCCTGCTCGCGATAGCGGTGCATCAGCCACAAACGCTGTCGACTGACAGGACGCCATCGCGAGCAGGCTCACTCCTACAGGGGAACGTATTCCATTTGTGGATTAGAAATCACCCCACAGCTGTTGGGCCACTGCCAGTGCAACCACCGGCGCTGTCTCGGTGCGCAATACGCGCGGGCCGAGGCGGGCGGCGTGGAAGCCGTTGCCTTTGGCCTGCTCGACTTCGGCGTCGGACAATCCACCTTCAGGCCCGATCAAGAACGCCAACGTCGCCGGTTTGGCATGACTCACCAGCGGCTCCGCTACCGGGTGCAGCACCAGTTTCAGCTCGGCCTCAGCCTGCTTCAGCCAATCGGCCAGCAACATCGGCGGATGAATCACTGGCACACGCGAACGCCCACACTGCTCGCAGGCGCTGATCGCCACTTGCCGCCAGTGCAGCAGGCGTTTGTCGGCGCGTTCGTCCTTGAGGCGGACTTCGCAGCGGTCGCTGAAGATCGGGGTGATTTCATTCACACCCAGTTCAGTGGCTTTCTGGATCGCCCAATCCATCCGTTCGCCCCGGGACAGACCCTGGCCGAGGTGGATCTGTAGCGGAGATTCGACCTGACCGGCGAATTGCTCGTCGATCTGCACGACGACGCGTTTCTTGCCGACTTCCACCAGGGATCCGCGAAATTCATGGCCGGAACCGTCGAACAGCTGCACCGCATCGCCCTCGGCCATGCGCAGCACGCGGCTGATGTAATGCGCCTGGGCTTCCGGCAATTCGTGTTCGCCGGTGCTCAGGGGGGCGTCGATAAAGAAGCGGGACAGTCTCATGGTGGGTCTCTAAAAAAATGGTGCGTAGTCGCTGTATGCAGAGTTTTTGTGGCGAGGGGATTTATCCCCGATGGGGCGCGGAGCGCCCCCAAAATCAGCAACCGAGTTCTTCAGTTGAAATGTGCGATCCGGGATTGGGGCGGCTTCGCCACCCATCGGGGATAAATCCCCTCACCACAGGGTTCTTCTCAAACCTTTAGATGGAGATCAGCCCGGATCACGGAAGCCCGGGTGGAAATCCTTCGGCACGGCCACGCTGACGCTGTCACGCGTGGCGATGTCGATGCCTTCGCTGGCGACTTCGGCGAGGAAGTCGATCTGCTCCGGGGTGATCACGTACGGCGGCAGGAAATACACCACGCTGCCCAATGGCCGCAGCAACGCGCCGCGCTCCAGCGCATGCTGGAACACCTTCAAGCCACGGCGTTCCTGCCAAGGGTAGGGCTCTTTCGTGGCTTTATCCTTGACCATCTCGATCGCCAGAACCATGCCGGTCTGACGCACTTCGGAGACGTTCGGGTGATCGACCAGATGCGCCGTTGCCGAGGCCATGCGCTGAGCCAACACCTTGTTGTTCTCGATGACGTTGTCCTGCTCGAAGATATCCAGCGTCGCCAACGCCGCCGCACAGGCCAGCGGATTACCGGTGTAGCTGTGCGAGTGGAGGAAGGCGCGCAGGGTTGGATAGTCGTCGTAGAACGCGCTGTAGACCTCGTCGGTGGTCAGGCACGCCGCCAACGGCAGATAGCCGCCGGTCAAGGCCTTGGACAGGCAGAGGAAGTCCGGGCGGATGCCGGCCTGTTCGCAGGCGAACATGGTCCCGGTGCGGCCGAAGCCGACGGCGATTTCGTCGAGAATCAAATGCACGCCGTAACGGTCGCAGGCTTCGCGCAACAGTTTGAGGTACACCGGGTGATACATGCGCATGCCGCCGGCGCCCTGGATCAGCGGCTCGACAATCACTGCGGCGACGCTGTCGTGGTTCTCGGCGAGGGTCTGCTCCATGGCAGCGAACATGTTGCGCGAGTGTTCTTCCCAGCTCATGCCTTGCGGACGCCCGTAGCAATCCGGGCTCGGCACTTTGATGGTGTCCATCAGCAGGGCTTTATAGGTCTCGGTGAACAGCGGCACGTCGCCGACCGCCATCGCCGCCATGGTTTCGCCGTGGTAGCTGTTGGTCAGGGTGACGAAGCGCTTCTTCGCAGGTGCGCCGCGATTGAGCCAGTAGTGAAAGCTCATCTTCAGCGCGACTTCGATGCAGGACGAGCCATTATCGGCGTAGAACACCCGATTCAGGCCTTCCGGCGTCATCTTCACCAGACGCTCGGACAACTCGATCACGGGTTGATGGCTGAAACCGGCCAGAATCACGTGCTCCAGTTGATCGACCTGATCCTTGATGCGCTGGTTGATGCGCGGGTTGGCATGGCCGAACACGTTGACCCACCAGGAGCTGACCGCGTCGAGGTAGCGCTTGCCTTCGAAGTCTTCAAGCCAGACGCCTTCGCCGCGCTTGATCGGGATCAGCGGCAGTTGTTCGTGGTCTTTCATCTGGGTGCAGGGATGCCACAACACTGCGAGGTCGCGTTGCATCCACTGGTTATTCAGGCCCATTACAGTCTCCTCGAGGCGGCTCGCGTCAGGCGCGGGCAAACAATCGCGCAAGCCTATGCAATGCGTCGCGCCGGAACAACCCATTGTGTCGATTGAGCTACTTTGTATGGGCCGATAGACGTCGCTGGCGGCGTTTTGATGGCTGACGTATTCTTCGCGGTTCTTTGGGTCGTCTGACCCGCAAAACTGCTTTTTCCTACGTGTTTTTCCGGAGTTCGCTGAATGTCTGTCGGTTGGCTGCGCGCCTGTGCGCTGGTGATGTTGGGGCTGTTCAGCGTTACGGCGCTGGCCAAGGATAAAACCGCAATCGTGATCGGCGGCGGCCTGTCGGGTCTGACCGCCGCTTACGAACTGCAAAACAAGGGCTGGCAGGTCACGCTGCTGGAAGCCAAACCAAGCCTGGGTGGGCGTTCGGGCATGGCCACCAGCGAGTGGATTGGCAGCGACAAGACGCAGCCGGTGCTGAACAAGTACGTCTCGACGTTCAAGCTGGGCACCACGCCAGCCCCGGAATTCGTGCGCACCCCGGGTTATCTGATCGACGGCGAGTATTTCTCTGCTGCTGATCTGGCGACCAAGCAACCGGCCACCGCCGATGCCTTGAAGCGCTACCAGAAAACCCTCGACGATCTGGCGCGCTCGATTGATGACCCGCAGAACCCGGCGGCGAACGCCACTTTGCACGCGCTGGATCAGATCAACGTGTCGAGCTGGCTCGACAAACAGAACCTGCCGGCCACTGCGCGTCAGTTGATCAACCAGGATATCCGCACCCACTACGACGAGCCTTCGCGTCTGTCGCTGCTATATTTCGCCCAGCAGAATCGCGTGTATCGCGGCATCTCCGACCGTGACCTGCGTGCTTCGCGTCTGGTCGGCGGCAGCCAGGTGCTGGCACAGGCG